>JAXDQF010000469.1:0-40258 GCA_034668025.1 Gammaproteobacteria bacterium
GAGCCTTGAATAAACGCGACCCGCACGCTCGTGCCCAAGTTGGTGCACTGGAGGCTGCGGATTGGGGCTTGCGCGCGGTGTTGGAGCAAGCGGCGCGTGAGATCGATTCCGACCCCAGTGATACTTCTCACACCGCGCAGCGACGTGCTTTGATGGCGCGTCATTTAATTGAGCGATTGTGCACTGATGTACTCGACCGCTTCGGCCGCGCGACCGGCCCCCAACTATTGGCATTCGATGCCCAGGTCGCTCAGCGCCACGCGGAGCTCACTCTTTATATCCGGCAGTGCCATGCGGAGCGGGATCTCGCGAATATCCCTCGCTGAGGATGGTGTATAGCGCCGGCGCAGGGGAGGGCCTGCAGAAATCCTTATTGAACGGTCGATAAATAGTGGCGTGGGGCTTCGGACTACCTCTATACTCCGGTGGCGCGAGCCTAGTGGGGTCCGTTAGATGGCGCGTCATTCGCGATTCGATATTCTTTTCGAGCCGGTTCGTATTGGCCCGGTTACCGCACCCAACCGTTTCTACGCCGTGCCGCACGCGAGTGGCATGACTAACACCATGCCGCGCATGCGGGCCGGCTTCAGGGAAACGAAGGCTGAGGGCGGGTGGGGCGTTGTCTGCACGGGATATGTTTCGGTTCATCCGACTTCCGATGACTCGCCACTGCCGTACGCAACGCTTTGGGACGACAACGATGTCCGCTCACATGCGTTGATGACGGACGCAGTGCATGCTCACGGCTCACTGGCCGGCATCGAGTTGTGGCACGGCGGCGGTTCGGTATCCAACAAGACCAGCCGCTTCCCACCGCTGTCACCTTCAGGTCTGTCGTGGATGGCGACGCATGTCGGGTTCATGGGCAACCAACGCTCCAAAGCAATGGATGCCGCCGATATCCGCAATCTGCTGCGTTGGCAGGCAGAGGCGGCGCGCAAGGCCAGGCGTGCAGGCTTTGACATCATTTATGTCTATGCAGGCATGGGTTATCTGCCCTACGAATTCCTGCTCCCCGAGTGGAATCAGCGCACGGACGAATACGGCGGCTCTGTCGCCAATCGGGTGCGCATTGTTAGAGAGCTGCTGGAGGTCACCAAGGACGCTGTAGGCGACACTTGTGGCGTAGCACTTCGAATCAGCCTCGAAGAGCTGCGCAGCCGGCGCAGCGAGCGTGCTGAATCGCAGGCGCATGAAGTCGTGGAGTTGCTGGCGGACGTACCTGATCTTTGGGACGTCAAGATGGATTCCAGCCCGACAGACTGCTCGCCTTCGCGCTTCACGGGCGAGGGTAGCCACGAGCCCGTGATTGATTTCGTCAAAAAGATGACCCGCAAGCCGGTGGTCGGCGTGGGGCGCTTTACGTCACCCGACACCATGGTTTCGCAGATCAAACGCGGTGTCCTGGACCTGATCGGTGGCGCGCGGCCCTCCATCGCCGATCCATTCCTGCCGAAGAAGATCGACGAGGGCCGCGAGCAGGATATTCGCGAGTGCATCGGCTGCAATATCTGTATCTCGAGTTGGCATGACAGTGTGCCCGTCCGCTGCACTCAGAACCCTACAGTGGGAGAGGAATGGCGGCGGGGCTGGCATCCGGAGCGCGTTTCGGCTGCCGGCAGCGAGTCCTCTGTGTTGATTGTCGGAGGGGGGCCCGCCGGACTGGAATGTGCGTTGACGATTGCGCGGCGCGGATATCCGGTCTCGCTGGCTGAGGCTTCGGACAACTTTGGTGGCCGGCTGCGTTTCGAGACCACGCTACCTGGGCTCGCCACGTGGGGACGCGTACTCGACTGGCGTCTCGGACAGTTGCAGCGATTGCCCAACGTAACCCTCTATGCCGGCAATCAGTTGACGGTCAATGACATATTGGAGCTGGAGCATCAGCGCGTGGTGATCGCCACCGGCGCGCGCTGGACGCGGATGCTGTATTCGACGCTCGAGCTGCCAGTGGGCGAGCTGGAGCAAGCTCATGTCTACACGCCGGATGATGTCGCCGCTGGGGCATATCTCGACGGGCCGATTGTGGTTTTTGACTTTGACAACTACTACATGGGCAGCGCGATTGCGGAGCATCTGACACAGTCCGCCGATAGCATTACCTATGTGACGCCCGCCGGACATGCGTCAGCGTGGGCTATCATGACCAACGAGCAACCGCAGGTGCACCGGGCGCTTGCGAATGCTGGAGTTCGCCTCATCACGCTGTCGCGTGTTGTGCGGTTTGAGCTGGGGGAATTGGTGATTGCCAACATGTTCACCGGCGAGGAGCGGCGGTTGCCGTGTCGTTCGCTGGTGATTGTGGGTGCGCGGTTGGCTCGGGATGAGCTGTATCAGGCGTTGATGGCGCGGCGGCAGGAGCTGGCGCCTGCGGGGATTCTGTCCGTGGATCGCATTGGCGATGCGTTGGCTCCCGGCGCGATCGCGCATGCTGTGCACAGCGGACACCGTTATGCGCGGGAGCTCGATTCCGCTCCCGGCAGCGAGTTGTATCGGCGGGATGCTCCAATAGTGGAGGAACTGCCGTTTCTGTATGACGACGCAACGGCGGAGCGCGTCGCACGATGAAAGTCGAATTGACGGCGCCGATCGGCGGACTGGAGCAGACGCTTCCCTCGAGTTGGTACTACTCCGAGGAGATATACGCGCTGGAGAAGGAACGCATCTTCTGTCGCGAGTGGCTCTGCGTAGCACGCGAAGAAGAGCTGCCATCGCCCGGCGACTTCGAGATCCTCGACGTCGTGGGTGAAAGCATCATCCTGGTGCGCAATCGCCAGGGAACGCTCAGGGCCTTCTACAATGTTTGCCGTCATCGGGGTGCGCGACTTTGTCGAACCGACGAAGGCCCGGCAGCCGGGATGGCGGTGCAGGGCGGGGTGATTGCGGGCAGGTCCATATTGTGCCCGTATCATCAGTGGGCGTATGACCTCGACGGCCGTCTCGTTGCGGCACCCCACATGAGTGACGTGCCGGGCTTCGATAAGACGACCATCAGTCTGTATCCCGTTGGAGTTGAAAGCTGGGGTGGATTCATTTTTGTGAATCTGACTCCCGGCGAGGCCGGCTCATTTGCCGCGCAACTAGGTGAGATCCCGCAACGCATTGCACGCTACCCGTTGGCTGATCTGCGCATCGGGCATTCGATCACCTACGCCGTTGCCGCCAACTGGAAGTCGATCTGCGAAAACTACAACGAGTGTTATCACTGTGGCGGTGTGCACCCGGAGCTGTGTTCCGTGGTGCCGGCATTTCGCGAGGCGGGCGGAGCGGGCCTGGATTGGATGCGCGGCGTGCCGCACCGCGATGGCGCCAACACGTTTACCTACAGCGGGACCACTACACGGCGCGCGTTTCCGGGCCTCAATGCAGACGAGCAGGAGCGGCACAAGGGGGAGGTTCTCTATCCGAACCTGTTTGTGAGCCTGGCCCGCGACCATGCTGCTGTGTTCGTACTGCAGCCACGCGGCCCTGAGAGAACCGACATCGTCTGCCACTTTCTGTTCGAGCCCTGCGAGATCGAGAAGCCCGGCTTCAATCCCGGCGATGCGGTAGAGTTCTGGGATATCACCAACCGGCAGGACTGGGGCATCTGTGAGTCGGTGCAGCGCGGCATGCACAGCCGCGTACATCATCATGGTTACTACGCACCGATGGAAGATTACAGTCTCGACATTCGTCGTTACGTGAGGGAGCGGCTCGGGCCGGATCTGTGTACTCGCTGACCCATCGAGTCCGCTGGCGGATCTACGCCTTTCTATTTACTTTCGGGTTCATTGCCTACTTCCAACAGAAGGGGCTGACGGTTGCGGCCGAGCGGATCATGCCCGATCTCGGCTTGAGCCAGATGCAGATCGGCTGGCTGGAATGGGCGTTTGTGCTCGGATACGCGGCGTTCCAGTTTCCCGGCGGCGTGCTCGGTCAGCGGCTGGGCGCCCGATTCATGTTCACGCTGATCAGCCTCGTTGCCTTCCTGGCAACCGTGCTGACGCCCGTGGCGCCGGTTCTTCTCAACGGCGTGGCGTTGTTTGTCGTCCTGCTCGCCCTGCAACTGTTGATGGGCCTCGCACAGGGCTCGATCTTTCCTGTGAGCTCCGGCGTCATGGAGACCTGGTTCCGGCCGGAGCGGTGGGCACTGATCCAGGGGCTGCAGTCGATGGGCCTGCAACTCGCTGCGGCGGCCACTCCACCGGTCGTGGCCTATCTGATGGGCACTCTGGGATGGCAGCAGGCGTTGTTCTGGCCGGCTCTTCCGGCGGCCGCCGTCATCGTGTTGTGGGCGTGGTATGCGCGTAATTCGCCGCGCGAGCATCCCTCAGTCACACCCGAAGAAATCGCGGAGCTGGGCAAGGAAGCCGCGCCACCGCCGCCGGCAGAAATAGATTGGCGGCGGCTGCGACATCTGCTCGCGAACCGCTCGATCATGCTGGCAACATTTTCTTACATCTGCATGAATTATGTTTTCTATCTGATTTCCAACTGGTGTTTTCTCTATCTGGTGCAGGAGCGCCACTTCAACGTGCTGGAGAGTGGTTGGCTGGCAACAGTGCCGCCGCTGGCGGCCGCTCTGGGCGCGGGCGTTGGTGGGAAGCTCGTGAGCGTCATGTGCTCACGGTTTGGTAACAAGTGGGGATTTAGACTCGTTCCGATGGTGGCGTTGCCCGTCTCGGGCCTTCTCCTGCTGGTCACGGTCAATCTCAGTAACCCTTACGCCGCTGTCGCGGCGCTGGCGCTTTCTTACGGGATCGTGGAGCTGTGCGAGGGTCCATTTTGGGGCGGCACGATGTTCGTCGCGCGTGCCGATACGATGTCCGCCACGGGCATTCTGAACACCGGCGGCAATCTGGGGGGATTGATCGGCATTCCCATCGTCGCTTATCTCTCGGGCCACGGTCAGTGGACGGTCGCATTCGTCATTGGCGCGATTTTCTCGGTACTCGGCGCCGTTGCGTGGCTGGGGATCAATGCGGATGAGCAATTTGAGCCGCCGGCCGCAATCGAGGCTTGACGCGGCAAACGGGGCTGTTATACAACCATTTAATAATTTATATGACCGTTCAAATCGAAGGGGTACAGTGTGGTGGCGAAGCCTAAACCTCTGATCGCAGCGGCCATTGCGGCTGCCCTGGCCGGTGCCCGCGGCGCGCACGCCGCTGAAACCGGCGATTCGCCGGTGCTGCAGGAGGTGGTGGTCACCGCCAACCGCCGCGAGGAGGACGTCCTCACGGTCCCTTACAACATCAGCGCAATCTCCGCGCAGCAGATCCAGGATGCAGGTTTGAAGGATCTGCAGAGCCTGACTCGCATGGTGCCCGGGCTCGTGTCCGCGGATCTCGGACCGCGTGCCAACAGCACGAACAGCAACATGATCATTCGTGGCCTGAATGCGTCCGACCAGGGATCGAGCTACTTCGGCCCCAATCTCGCCGTGCCGCTGGTGTCCACGTACCTCGATGACGTGCCGCTGTTTGTCAATTTCAACCTGACCGATATCGAGCGGGTGGAAGTGCTGCGCGGACCGCAAGGCACGCTGTATGGATCAGGTGCGGTGGGCGGCACCGTGAGACTGATCCGCCACAAGCCCGATCTGGGGGTGTTCTCCGCAGAAGTGACCGCGGATTCTTCGGGGACTGAGCATTCGGAAGGGCCATCGTATTCATTCGACGGGATCATCAATATCCCGCTAGGTGACACGGTCGCGCTGCGCGCCAACGCGGGTTACTCCAAGTTGACGGGGTTCATCAACGGGTTGCATGCCGCGCGGTTCGATAAGACCGGCCAGCCTCTGCTGGCGGATCCCGATAATCCGCTGACGAGCGATTACCTGTATCAGCAGATCAACGGCGTCGACAGTTCCAACAGCAAGTACGGTCGGGTGTCGCTGCTGTGGAAGCCGAATGACGTGTTCAACGTTCTCGTCGACTACACGCACCAGAAGGATCACTCGGGTGGCTTCTCCTGGCAGGATGTGGGTTTCGATTATTCGACCGGTGATTCGCTGCCGCGCTCACCTTACACGACCAACGAGCTGATCCCGCAACAGTCACTCGATCGTACGCTGGATATCGGAGCCGTCACGCTCTCGGTCGATGTCGGCTTCGCGACTGTGACGTCGTCAACCTCCTACTACGATAATCGCTACGATGACGTCATCGATCTGTCCTCGAGCCAGCAGTACTACGCGAACTTGAGCCCGTATTACTACGGCGGCTATCCGCGCTATGCGGAGTTCAATTTCGATCATTCCTCGGACAAGTCGTTCGTGGAAGAGCTGCGCCTGGTGTCGAAGTCGGGTGGGGCCTGGGATTACATTGCGGGTGCCTTTTTCAGGGACCAGAAGTCCGAGCTCAGCGACCCCGAGACACTGCCCGGATTCGCGGCCTGGACCCATCTGCCGGGATCGGCAGACGCCTACAACTATTACGCGGGCACGGCTTTCAATACGTTTGCGGATGTGATTCTCGACCGTAACGGCACCGATCCGGCCTCGCTGCCCAACGACTTTTTCTATAACAACATTCGCCACACCCGCTTTCACGATCGGGCGATCTACGGCGAGTTGACTCGTCACCTGACCGACCGGTGGCAGGTCACCGGGGGCGTGCGCCAGTTCTGGCAATCGTATGATCAGACCGAGACGCAGATCTATCCATTTGCGGGCGCGTTTTATTCCGATACGGGTGAGGATCCATTGGGAGCCACGACGAGCCAGAATGCCCAGTCGTACCGCAGTCATCTGTGGAAATTGAATACCTCCTACGAGATAACGCCTGCGGCGCGCGCGTATTTTACGTTTTCGGAAGGGTTCCGCCACGGCGGTGCCAACTCGTTCAAGATCTGTCCGGCCGATGTACCCGCCCTGGGCGGCTGCGAACCCTCGCCGCAGACGGCGGCCTTGATTCCGTTTTCGCCGGACACTGCAAAGAATTATGAAGTGGGCCTGAAGGGCCTCATCGCCGGCCGCATTCGTTACAGTGCGTCGCTGTACCGGGTGGACTGGCACAACATTCAGCTCGATGCCTTCGCTCCTGTGACCGGCATTCAGATTGTCGTGAACGGACAGCAGGCGCGCAGTCAGGGCCTCGAGTTGGAAGTGCAGGCAGCGCTGACGAACGAGCTTTCGGCAACCATCGGTGGAAGTTACACCGACGCCAAGCTGACCGAGGACTTCATCCGCGCCAACTTCGTTGGGCAAAAGGGCGATCGCCTGCCGCTGGTTCCCAAGACACAGTTGACGGCTGCCCTGGATTACGTGGTGCCATTGCTGCAGGACCGGGAGGTTTCCTTCCACGTTGACGCGGCTTATCGAAGCGCTGTCAACACGTCGGTCAATAACCTGCAGGCCTCAACGGATGACGATACGGGCGAGACGACTGTCGCTGAGAATATTTACTCGACGAACTTCCGGCACCTGGGCGGGTTTACGACTTTGAACGCGGGAGTGGGCATTCAGGCGACCAAGGCGCTCAAGGTGCGGTTGTACTGCAACAACCTGACCAATCAGTTTGGCATCACTACGTGGGCGGTGGCGCGTCAGCCGGAGCAGTCTACTGAGTATGTTACGCGGCCGCGGACGGGCGGTATTAACGTCACGTACAGCTTTCGCTAGGGGTCATGTTGCGGTTGGCCTTCGCTTGCGTTGTATTGCTGGCGTCGCAAGGGGTTGTGGCTGACGAGGAACCGCCGCCGGCGGTTGAAGCGAGCAAGCCGGGGCCTGATGTGCTCAAAGTCGGGACGGTGGTCTTGCATCGCTGCAACACCGGGGCACCTTGGTGCGGGTCGCTCACGCGGCCGCTGGACTCCACCGGGGCGGCATCGTCGGGCACGATTTCCATCTACTTCGAGTTCTATCCGCATACGGACGAGGGTAAGTCCGCTGGGACGCTCGTTGCGACCGAGGGTGGCCCGGGGTACCCGGCAACCGAGTCGCGTGACGAGTACCTGGAGTTCTTTGGTCCTTTGCGCGCAACCCGTGACGTTGTGTTGATGGACAACCGCGGTACGGGACGCTCGGGGGCTATCGATTGCCGTCCGTTGCAGACCGATCCGGGTTTGACTGAAGCTAACATTGGGCGATGTGGACGTACGCTGGGCGCGAAAGCGGGTCTTTACAGCGCAACGCTCGCGACTGATGACCTCGCGGCTATTCTGGACGCGCTGGGATCAGGACCCATCGATCTCTATGGCGATTCGTACGGAACCTTCTTTGAGCAGATTTTTGCTGTCCGTCATCCCGACAAGTTGCGCTCGATCATTCTGGACGGAGCGTATCCGCTCGATGGCGCTGATTACGCGTGGTATCCAAACTATGCGCCGGCCATGCGCGCGAAGTTTGATTTGGCGTGTGAGCGGTCGAGCGGGTGCAGCCGGTTGCTCGGCAGCTCATTGGAGCACATCACGCCAGCGGTCGAGGCACTGCGGCGCGCGCCGGTTCCGGCGCAAGCCCGGGACAGCGACGGGAAAATCAGGAGCTTCACTGCCAATGCAACGCAGCTGGCAATGGTTATGTTTGGCAGCGCGCCTGCGTATGCCACTGTGCGGGAAACTGACGCTGCGGCGCGCGCTTATTTGGCGGGAGACGCGTTGCCCCTGTTACGTCTGATGGCGGAGACTCGAGTGAGTGTCGATTCCCGGGATGAGACGCAATCACCCGCCCGGTACAGCTCCGGCCTTGCGGCGGCTGTGATGTGTCAGGACGCTCCGCAGATATTTGACATGAGCCTCGACCCGGTGCCTCGAGGGGCAAACCGGGATGCAGCGATCACGCAACGCAAGCATTCGGCGCCCGACACCTATGCGCCATTTACGATCGATGAGTACCGGGGCATGCCCCTCGACTATGCATTCATCGATCAGTGCGCGAGTTGGCCGGCGATTGACGCGGCTCGGGTCGCTTCCATGGCGAAACTTCGCAGTGCGCCGTATCCCGATGTTCCGGCCCTGGTCCTCTCGGGAGACCTCGACAATATGACTCCGGTGGCCGATGGGGCATTGGTGGCGAAGCGATTCGCCCGCGGTCGCCAGGTTGTCGTTCCCAATGGATTTCATGTGAACGCGCTGCCGCACTCACACAGCGCCTGCCCGGCGGACATTGCCCGGCGGTTTATCGAAACGCGGGATGTCGCAGACACGAAATGCCTGGCGTCGGTGCCAGAAGTCCGAGTGCTTCCCGCATTCGCTTTGCATGTCTTCGACCTCGAGCCGGCTCGTGCGCTGGCGGGAAATCAGGCAAGCCGGGGGCAGCTGCAGATCGTCACGGGTGCCTTACTCACGGTGGGCGACGCAATTGCGCGCATGGGCTCGAACACCACCGGGCGGTCCATTGGCTTGCGGGGCGGCAGTTTCGAGATCGCCGTAGGCGCTGACGGGAAGCGACTGAGCTTGCGGGACGTGCTGTGGACGAACGATTTGCGCGTATCGGGGACGGTGACGTACCCCGGCCGTAGTGGTGACGGCGTGGCTGACCTGACGGTCGCCGGGCCGGAAGGCGCCAACGGTGCGTTGAAGGCTCGGTGGACGGAGGGGCTGCCACGGGCGAAGGCCCAAGTGCACGGGAGCCTTGGGAAAAGTGTCGTTGCGGCGGAGACGGCTGCGCCTTGAGGGGCCGGTTGGACTTGCCCTGTACGGGCTGCGCGCCGACGGCTACGCTGATCAGATGACCTCCGCGTCCCAAGCGTCAACCGCCATATCTGCCAGCGTGCGCCATCAAGAGGTCACTCGGCTGCTTCAGAAAGGCGATCTGAGCTCCGCAGCAACCCTTTGCGATCGGCTCATAACCGAATTTCCCCAGTTCCTCCCTGGTTGGCACAGCGCGAGCTTCATCGCGTTGTGCCGCGGTCAGATTGCCGACGCCTCGCAGATGATTCAGCGCGCGCTGACTGGCTCTCCATCTGACCCTCGGTATCTGTTGCAACAGGCACGGGTGCTGGCCATTCAGCGACGTGTGGCTGAAAGCATTGCCAGTGCCCTGGCTGCCGAGAAAGCGGCGGCGCAGGACGCCCAGCTGCTCGATGCCATCGGTTCCTTTTACAGCTCGGTGGGTGAGCAGCAACGTGCCATTGAGGCGTACTCGCAGGCCATCGCCCGTGATCCATCACAGGCGATCTTCTGGTTCAACCGGGCCACTGTGCAGCGTTTTGTGGGCCGGCTGACAGGGGCGGAAGAAGATTACGACCGCGCAATTGTGCTGCGACCCAACGACTTCGAGGCCTACACCAACCGTTCCGAGTTGCGTAAGCAGACGCGGGAGCGAAACCACATCGACGCTATGGAACGGCTGCTTGCGCCTGGCATTGCGAGTTGGCGCGGGGAAGTGCAGCTACGTCACGCGCTTGCAAAAGAGTACGAAGACGTCGAGCAATATTCAGACTCCTGGCGGCACTTGGAGCGGGGCGCTCGGCTACGTCGCGAGCATCTGAAATACGACGTACGTTACGACACTGACACTGTTGACTGGATCATGAAGGCGTTTCCCGACGCACCTGCAGAGCAGATCAACGGATGCCAGAGTGCCGAACCGATTTTCATCGTGGGTCTGCCTCGTAGCGGCACCACGCTCGTGGAACGAATTCTCGGGAGTCATTCCCAAGTGTTCGCCGCTGGCGAGCTGAATCATTTCGCCGCTGCCCTGGTGTCCGCAGCCACGAGCGCAACCGGCGGCAAGCCCTTGCCCCGACCCGAGCTCATCGCCGCCACACGTGACCTGGACTTTGGTGCACTGGGTGCCGACTACCTGGAGAGGACTCGGCCAGGGACTTCACAGCGGCCCCATTTCACCGACAAGATGCCGTTGAACTACCTGTATTGCGGCCTGATTCGGCGGGCGCTGCCCAATGCGCGGATAGTGCACGTAACTCGCCACCCCATGGCGTCCTGCTACGCTATGTTCAAGACTTTGTTCAAGGACGGGTATCCTTTCTCATACGACCTGGAAGATGTCGCGAGATATTACGTGGGCTATCGGCGGCTCATGGACCATTGGCGCACGAGCATGCCGGGAGTCATCTACGATATCAGTTACGAGCGTCTGGTCCGGGATCAGGAGAATGAAAGCCGGCAACTGCTCGCGGCCTGCGGGCTCGAATGGGAAGACGGGTGCCTCGAGTTTCACCGTAATCCAACAGTAACGACGACCGCGAGCGCATCCCAGGTGCGCCGCCCCATCTACGAATCGTCGCTCAAACAATGGCGCCACTATGAAAGCCAGCTCGCAGGGTTGCGCAACCAACTGCAGGCGGCGGGAATCGAGGCTGCCGGGCTGAGCGCGCAATAGGAAACATTGATGATGGAATCCAGCACTGTTTTTGATGAGGAAACCTGTTACCGCTCCCGGGCGGATTTTCCTTCCCTGACGCGGACGGTCGACGGACACCCGGTTGCATTCCTCGACGGTCCCGGGGGCACACAGGTGCCCAAGCCGGTGATTGACGCGATCGTCGATTGCTATCACAACCGGAACGTCAACACGCACGGAAATTTTGCACCGTCGTCAGAGTTGGACGAGAGGATGCTCGAGGCACGCTGCGC
The DNA here is from genome assembly GCA_034668025.1 of Gammaproteobacteria bacterium. Lineage (GTDB taxonomy): Bacteria > Pseudomonadota > Gammaproteobacteria > Steroidobacterales > Steroidobacteraceae > 13-2-20CM-66-19. The sequence continues at coordinate 11,524 of JAXDQF010000469.1, forward strand.
GGTCGCGGACCTGCTCGGCGCCGCAGGGCACGAACAGATCTCGATCGGGCAGAACATGACCACCTTGGCGTTCTCCCTGTCGCACGCCATCGGCCGAACGATTCGGCCGGGAGACGAGGTTCTCATCACCCAGTTGGATCACGAGGCCAACCGCGGGCCGTGGCAGCTGCTGCAGGAACGGGGCGCGGTGATCCGCGAAGTGCCATTGCTGCCAACCGGCGAGTTGGACTACGCGGCCATGAAGACGTTGATCACTGACAAAACCCGCTTGTTGGCGCTGGGTTGCTCATCCAACGCCATCGGCACAGTCAACGATCTGAAGCTGGCACGTGAGCTGACACGGGCTGCAGGCGCATTGCTGATATTGGACGCGGTGCACTTCGCGCCCCATTTTCCGGTCGATGTGCAACAGATCGATCCCGACTTCCTGTTGTGTTCGGCCTACAAGTTCTACGGACCCCACGTGGGGATTCTGTATTCACGCCCCGGGGCGCTGAGCGCATTGACGACCGACAAATTGGTTGTCCAGGACGATGAGGCGCCGTATCGAATCGAAACCGGGACGCTGAATCATCCCGCGATTGAAGGTGTAGGGGCGGCAGTGGACTACATGGCGCGATTTGGCCGTGGCGCCACGCGAAGGCAGACGGTCCACGATGCCGTTGCCGCTATCGCGGTGTATGAACACGAGTTGGGGCAACATCTATGGTCGTCGCTCGAGGGCTTGCCGGCGCTGCGTTTGTGGGGCGTTGATTTCTCCAAGCCGATGCGTGCGCCAACGGTGTCGTTCACTATTGATGATGTTGAGGCCAGCCACATAGCGAAATCGCTCGGCAAGATCGGTATCTGCGTATGGGATGGCAATTTCTATGCGCCACGCCCGGTGGGTGTTTTGAGTATCCCTGGCGGGTCGTTGCTGCGTGTCGGATTTTCGATGTACAACACCAAGGATGAGGCCGAAAGGCTGGTTCAGTGCGTGGCTGCACTGGCGCGCAAGAAGTGAGGGGGGGTCGGGGCGGATGGGGAGCGCTGCGGCGGTTCGTTGCCCACGGCGGGGTGGTGTTGTGTGTGATGGCGGTTGGGGTTGTGCTCGCTGGGCGCGGGGCTGATGCTGGCGAGGCCGGTGCCCGCTCGGGCGCCGGGGTGTTGGCCACGTCTGCATTGTTTTCCATTGCGCCGGATACGCCCGAAGCTAATTCCACCGAGGAGATTGCCCGGGCTACCACCGAGCCGCGGTTCTCTTCACCGTGGGTGTCGTATGTGCCGGCATCCTCAACGGTCCCGTCACCGCGTGCTTTCCTCCATCGCATAGCGGGCGCCCCGGGCGAATTGGTCGATTCTTCGACCGCGTATGCATACGGACGCGCGCTGGCAGCGGCTTCACCCCGCGTTCGTCTGTTTAAGATCGGCCGCTCGGAAGAGGGCCGGGACATCATGTTGCTGGCTATCGCCGACGAAAAAGGCATCGAGCAGCTCGACCAGCTCAAAGCCGACACCGCTGCTCTGGCAGATCCGAGGAAAACCGACGTGGCCGCCGCTGCGAAAATCGTCGAGCGCGCGCGTCCCATCTACTATTTCAATGCCGCTCTGCATTCCGACGAGACCGGTTCCACTGAGGCGGTTCTAGAGCTGGCCTACAGGTTGGCGGTCTCTGAGCAGCCAATGATCGACCGCATCCGCAAAAACCTGGTGGTGCTCATCAACCCGGTTTCGAATCCCGATGGACGCGACAAACAGGTGGAGTGGTTCTATCGCTATCTGAAGGGTAAGACCGAGCTCGAAAAGCTGCCTCGCCAGGCACCGCCGTACTGGTCCAAGTATGCGTTCGTCGATATCAACCGCGACGCGCATCAGCTGACCCACGAGACCACGAAGGCCGTGCAGCGCATGCTGTTTGAATGGCATCCGCAGGTAGTTCACGACCTGCATGAAAGTGTTGCGTTGATGATCACCTGGAATGGGACCGGACCCATCAACGAGCACATTGACGCGCTCTCGTACGGTGAGCGAATGGAGCTGAGCTTTCACGAAGTTCAAACCATGACCGGCTTCGGCATGCCGGGCGTGTGGACCTGGAATTTCGGAGACGATTTCGCCCACCTGTTCCTGGATTCCATCGGGCTCAATCACAACTCCATTGGCCGCGGGTATGAGACCTTCGGCAATGGCACGGCGGAAACACTGACTCAGACTGCACCTGCGGATGAGGTGAGCCGCGAGTGGTATCGGCCATCGCCACCACCCGGCACCCCATTCAAATGGTCAGCGCGTGACAATTTGAATTACACCGAGACGGGCGCGTTGTCAGTACTGGATGCAGCCGCTCAGCAGTCGAAAGTCCTGCTGTCAAACTTCTATCAGAAGAGTCTGAATTCCTGGCAGAAAGGGGTTACAGAGCCACCGTATGCGTTCGTCATCCCGGACAATCAGGGTGATCCCACTCGCGTGGCCCAACTCGTGGCGCGTCTATTGGCCCAGGGAATTGAGGTGCAGCGCGCGGGCGCGGAGTTGAAGCTGAAAGAGGGAGTGTTCCCCGCGGGCACATACGTGGTGCGGTTGGACCAACCGTATCGCAACTACGCAGTGGATTTGCTGAGCCCACAGCATTACCCCAAAGATGCCGGTGAGCCGTACGACGACATCTCGTGGTCGTTTCCTGCGCACTATCATTTGAATGCGATACCGATTGCCGATCCGGATGTGCGGGCCGCTAATCTGACGCAGCTCACTGGGGCTCCACACGTGAAGGGCGCGGTGGCGGAGGCAGCTGCCGGCACGCCCGGGCGAGCGTACCTGCTGAAGGACACGGGGCAGGAAGGTTTGTTGGAAGCGCGGTTCAGGTTGGCGAAATTCAAAGTTGAAGTAACAGAGCGGCCCTTCAGCGTGGGCTCGGTGGAGTATCCCGCCGGGTCATGGATCCTTGCCGCTCAGCCTGGACTTGCGAAGGCCATGGAAGATACTGCCGGCCAACTCGGGCTCGACTTTGTTGGCGTGGCCTCGGTACCCGAGGTCAGTCATCACGCGGCTCCCGTGCCACGGCTGGGAGTTTGGATTCCTTGGGCGGATACAGACACGAGTGGCTGGACGCGGTACTCGCTCGACCAGCGCCACATCCCCTATTCATATGTGCGTGATGAAGACGTTCGCGCCGGGAAGTTGCGCAGCAAATACGACGTGCTTCTGTACCCGCATGTTGATCTCGAGCTCGCAGAACAAATTCAGGGTATTCCGAAAGCCTGGGGCCCGATGGCCTTCAAGAAGACGCGGCTGACACCGAGTCACGGTACGCCGGCGGAGTCTGACGACATCACCGGCGGTATCGGTTGGGCGGGTCTCGCGGAGATCCAGCGGTTCGTCGATAGCGGAGGACTGCTCATCACGCTAGGCAGTGGTTCGATGCTGCCGCTCGAGGGCGGCATCGTCCGCGGCGTCCGTCGTGAGTCGGGAGGCGTTCCTCGGAGCTCCCAAGGTGGCGGTTCCGCCTCAGCGGCTGCTGCGCAAGATGCAGAGACACGGACGCCGGGTAGTCATCTACGGGTAACGTTTGCCAGGCCCGATCATCCCATCGCTTATGGTTATGCGGCGCACACTTATGTGTTTCGCCAGAACTTTCCTCTCTACGCGATTCCCCGGTATTGGCTGCGGATGGCGTATTGCACGACGTGCCTCGACGGTCCCGTCGACCCGAGTGGTGTGGTGCTCGAATGGGGCGACCGCGATGGCGCTCCGTTTGTCGTGAGCGGCCAGGCCTGGGGTGAGCAGAATTTGATCGGCCGTGCAGCGATTCTGGATATGCGCGCGGGCGCGGGGCATGTGGTGGCGTTCAATTTCAACCCGTTGCACCGGGATTTGAATCGCGGGGACCAGCGGATGCTGTGGAACGCTATCATCAATTGGCAGTATGAGCTGACGCTGCACTGAGGGGGCCCAATGACTGATACCGATTTGACTCCGCCACCCAGCCCGGCGACAGAGGATGGCGACGCCGCGTACAAGCAACGCATGGAGCGTCGCAAGGCGATTCAGGAAAAGCGCATTGCCGAGACCGTCGGCGAACAAGGCCTGGTCATCGTGCACACGGGCGCAGGGAAGGGAAAGACCACAGCGGCGTTGGGCATGGTCCTTCGGAGCCTGGGTCACGGCCACCGTGTCGCCATCGTGCAGTTCATCAAGGGAGCGTGGGAGCCTGCGGAGAAGCGCGCTTTCGAGCCGTGGGGCGATCAAATTGTCTTTCACGCGACTGGTGGCGGCTTCACGTGGGAGACGCAGGACCGTGTGCGCGACAAGGAGATGGCGCAGGCCGGATGGGAGGTGGCGCTAGGCTATTTGGCGGACCCTGCTTTCAAGCTGGTGCTCCTCGACGAGGTGAATATCGCGCTACGCAAGGACTATGTATCCGTCGAGCAGGTGCTCGATGGAATCGAACGTCGTCCTGCCAACACTCATGTCGTCCTTACCGGACGCAATGCCCCGGATGAGATCATCGAGCGCGCAGATCTCGTTACCGAGATGACGCTGGTCAAACATCCGCTGAAGCACAAGAAAGTTCGCGCGCAGGCGGGGATCGAGTTTTGACTCGATGCCGGCTTGCCCTAGCGTGAAACACGCTATTGACATCCCCCGCATCATCATCGCGGGTGCATCTTCCAACGTAGGCAAGACCACGATCACGGCCGGCTTGATTGCTGCTCTTCGGCAACAAGGGTTGATTGTTCAGCCATTCAAATGCGGGCCTGACTACGTCGATCCCAGCTACCACGAACGCGCTGCGGGCCGACCGTGCCGCAACCTCGACACGTGGATGTTGAGTGACTCGCAACTGCTGGAGACGTTTGCGCGGGCGTGTCAGGACGCTGACATTGCGATAGTCGAGGGCGTGATGGGGCTCTACGATGGCAGCGACTGGCATGACGAGCGTGGCTCGACGGCGCAGATCGCAAAGCTTTTGGGCGCACCGGTGCTGTTGGTGTTCGATATATCGGGTTCGGCACGAAGTGCCGCGGCTGCTGTTCTTGGCTACACGCACTTCGATCCCGCCGTGGCGATTCGCGGCATTGTGCTCAATTTTGCCGGGTCTGAAGGGCACGCTAAGGGATGCGCGGGTGCGATTGAGCGCGCAACGGCGTTGCCGATGATGGGCTGGCTGCCGCGTGATATGCAGCTCCAGATACCGGAGCGGCATCTGGGGTTGGTGCCAGGCGGAGAGCAGGTCGACAGCGACGCGCTGATTGCGCAAATGGCGGCGGCGGTGAGCGCGCGGTTTGATGTGAGTGGGATTGTAGCGGTTGCCAAGGGTGCTGTGAGTGGCACAGCGGTGACGGGATCGCCCGCGCACAGTCCGAGCGTGCAGCCCACCACCGGCGGCGCGGACCAGATCGTCGTCGCTAATGCCCGTCGAAGCGCGCTGCGGCCAGTCCTCGCCGTCGCACGCGATGAAGCATTCTGCTTCTATTACCCCGAAAACCTGGAGCTGCTAATCGAGGAGGGCGCCGCAGTTGAGTTCTTCAGCCCCCTTCGCGGCGAGCGGCCGAGCACGACGGCTGCAGGTGTTTATCTGGGCGGCGGCTATCCGGAGCTCCATGGTCCAGCGCTGGCGTCCAACACGGAGCTGTGGCGTGCACTGAGGGAAATGCACGCTGCTGATTTACCCATTTACGCCGAATGCGGCGGCTTCATGGTGCTGACAGAAGGACTGACGGACGCGGATGGACACACGTGGGAGATGGGAGGTCTGCTGCCTGGCTTTGCGCGCATGAGCGGCAAGTTGGCGGCACTAGGCTATCGGCACGCCACGGCGTTGCGGGCAAATTTGCTGGCGGAGCCCGGTGAATCACTTCGCGGGCATGAGTTTCGTTACAGCTACTGGGTGCGTGATACAACTGTCGCTGGCGAAACCGCGGCGTGGGAAGTGAAGGGCACGCGCGGTGAGGTGCCGAATGACGGCGTTGGTTACGCGCGAGGTAACTTGCTGGCGAGTTACCTGCATGTGCACTTCGGTCAACGGCGGGACTTGGCACAGCGGTTCGTGCGGCGGCTACGGCAACCGGGGTAAGCGCTGCGCCGACCAAACGGCGCGCCGGCCAACGCTGCGCCAACTGACTCGTCCGACGCCTACAACTTATGCGTCGACAACAACAAACTAGTCTCCGTGTTAGATATCCCCTCAATCAACCGAATTCGCCCCAACACCCGGTCGAACGCCTCCAGGCTATCGGCACGAAGCTCGGCGACGATATCCCAGCGTCCGTTTGTGGTGTGAAGGGCGGCAACCGCGGGATCACCGCGTAGGGTCCTAATCACTTCGTCGGTGCGATTGCCTTCAACGGCTACCAACGTCAGCGCACGTATCCGCTGCGCTTCCTCTTGCGGCCGCAGCCGCACGGTGTAGCCAACGATCGTTCCGTCGCTTTCCAGACGGGCGAGGCGGTTCTGCACCGTGCCACGCGCCACCCGAAGCTTGCGGGCGAGGGTGGCAACTGAGGTTCGGGCGTCGTCCCGAAGCAGCCCCAGGAGCTGCCGGTCGATGTCGTCCAAGGTGTGTGCTCCGCGCCAAATGAGTGCACATTTTAGTCAAAACGCCAGTTGGGGTCATCATTCTGTTCACAATTAGGGGTAATTTGATCAGTTTTCTGGCTATTTATTGGCTCAACACCCCGGTGACACTAGTCGCGCTTCAGTTACCGCATGACGTGGAGGGGATCATGGTTGACTACATCGGGGTCGAACGAGTCCAAGAGCTCGTGGCCCGCACCGGCCCGGCCCGCTTCATGGAAGCGCTCGCAACGGAAATCGAAACCGACTATCGCCGCTGGCGCGAGTTCGACAAATCGCCGCGACATGCGACGCATTCCGCCGTGGGGGTCATCGAGCTGATGCCCACCAGTGACGGGCGGTTGTACTCGTTCAAGTATGTCAATGGTCACCCGAAGAACACCGCTTCAGGGTTGCTGACCGTCACGGCATTCGGTGTGCTCGCCGATGTTGAGACCGGATATCCCCTGTTGTTGTCCGAAATGACATTCACAACGGCGCTGCGCACGGCCGCCATGTCAGCCCTGGCGGCGCGCCGGATGGCCCGACCTGCGAGCCGCGTGATGGCCTTGATTGGCAACGGCGCGCAAAGCGAGTTCCAGGCGATTGCATTCCATCACATGGTGGGCATTCGTGAGCTGCGCCTCCATGACACCGACAGCCGGGCGATGCTGAAACTCGAGCGAAACCTGTTGCAAATGGGGTTGGGGGGTTTGCGCATCGTGCGCTGCGCTTCGGCTGCCGAAGCCGTTCGCGGTGCCGATATCGTGACCACGGTGACAGCAGACAAGCGCAACGCCGTGATCCTGACCCCTGCAATGATTCAACCCGGCATGCACATCAACGCTGTTGGTGGCGACTGTCCGGGCAAAACGGAGCTGCATGCAGACATCCTGCGCCGGTCGGACGCGCGGGTCATCGTGGAATTTGCGCCACAGTGCCGGATTGAAGGGGAAATACAGCAGTTGGAGGCTTGGTTCCCGGTTACGGAATTCAGTGACGTGCTGGCCGGAAAAGCCGTCGCGCGTACCAACGACCAGGAAGTGACGATATTCGACTCCGTGGGCTTTGCACTGACGGACTTCTCCGCTCTGAGATATCTCTATCGCTTGAACCGTGATCAGCGGACGGTGCCTGATGAAATCGATCTGGTGCCGGACCTGGATGATCCGAAGGATCTGTTTGGTGGTCTGGCACGGGAGATCGATCTGACTCGCCCGCCGCGCAACAATTGGCCGGCCTCTGACGGCTTGCGGGCGGCTGACGGCCGGCTCGGGTCATGATGGGGCGTGGGGTACGAACTGCGGCCCTGATCGGCGCACCAACTGATGTTGGGGCGGCCGATCGTGGCGCGTCGATGGGGCCCGAAGCACTGCGTGTCGCCGGGTTGGGCGCTTCTCTGACTCGTCATGGTCTGAAAGTCATTGATCGCGGCAACGTGAGTGGCCCGCCAAACCCGTCATTGCCACCCGTTGGCGGCTACAGACATCTGGCGGAAGTGTATGAATGGAACCGGAATGTACACGAGGCCGTCTACCGGGATCTGGAGCAGGGAAATCTGCCTGTGCTGTTGGGTGGTGATCACAGCCTGGGCATCGGCTCCATCAGCGCTGTAGCCCGCCATTGCCGCGCGACGGGCCAGGACCTGCGAGTGCTGTGGCTCGACGCGCATGCCGATTTCAACACCAGTGAGCTGTCTCCCAGCGGCAATCTGCACGGCATGCCACTGGCGTGCCTGTGCGGATTCGGTCCGCAGGAGTTGGTCCAACTGGGAGGCGCCGCGCCGGCAATCAGCCCGCAGTGGATCCGGCAGGTCGGCATCCGCAGCGTCGACTCAGGCGAGAAGCGGTTCGTACACCAGCAGGGCCTGGAAGTATTCGACATGCGCTCGATCGATGAGATGGGCGTGCGTCACGTCATGGATCTGGCTCTTGCCGACATGGACGCCAACACTCACCTGCACGTCAGCTTCGATGTGGATTTCCTGGACCCGGAAATTGCGCCCGGAGTGGGTACCACAGTGCCTGGCGGCCCCTCCTACCGGGAGGCTCAGTTGTGTATGGAAATGATTGCGGACACCGGGCGCCTCGGGTCGCTCGACGTGGTGGAGCTCAATCCGGCACTCGATGTGCGCAACAAGACGGCTGCGCTGGCGGTTGATCTCATCGAGTCACTGTTTGGCAAGAGCACCCTGATTCGCAGGCCGGCGTTGGAGCGCACGTTCCTGCGGCCGGAGCGTGCTCTGCTCGCAGCGAGTGCTGCCTTCAGACCAGTCGCGGCATCCGCTCCGCCAAAAAATCAATAAACACCCGTACCGAGGGGAGCAGACCGCGGCGAGTGGGAAACACCAGGTGAAATACACCGACAGGGATTGTCCAGGCGGGCAGTACCTGCTCGAGCTTGCCGCTCTCGACGTCCGCCCGCACAACATCTTCCGGTAGCAACGCTATGCCGAGACCGGCCAACACCGCTGCGCGCAACAGGATGAAGTCGTGACATACCAGTCGGGGCGTGTGCTCCACTTTCATCGCAGTTCCGTCGGTATCAAATAGCTCCCACGTCTGACGATCCGTCTCCGGCGCAAAAGACAGCGTCGCATGCTGTGGAATCTGCTCAGGTCTCTCGGGCCGCCCCCGCTCTTCGAGATACTTCGGGGAGGCAACCAGGAAAGTGCTCGACGATCCAAACGTTCGCATCACGAGTCCGTCCTCACCGGTCGGCACAGTGCGAACCCGTAACGCGACGTCGAACCCCTCATTGATGACATCGACGCGGCGATTCGTTGCGTGCAACATCAGGCGAATCTTGGGATAGCGCGCCAGAAAGTCCGGCAGGTTCTCGGCCATCCCTGTCTGAGCGAGCGAAACAGGGCAACTTGCCTTGATGACGCCGCAGGGTTCCGCGCGGACAAACTCGACTGCTTCGACGGCGGCATCGGCTTCAGCGAGCATTGCCATTGCATGCCGTTGGACCTCCTGGCCGACTTCGGTCACTACGAAGCGCCGCGTCGATCGGTTGACCAGTCGAACTCCCAGCCGGGCCTCCAGGGCAGCGACGTGCCTGGACAGGCGGGACTTCGGGATGTCCAGGGCCCGGGCCGCCTTGGCGTAACCCCCGTGCTCAATCACCTTGGCGAAATAGTAGAAGTCGTCCAGAGGCTGCATGGGGACCTCATTGACACCATAATTGGAACAATATGTTCTGATTTCACTGGATTATCAATCATCGTTCCACGGAATAGTCTATCCGCCGTGGGCTAAAGGCCCGATTTGGGAGTCCATTCATGAAAGTACTGCACATTGACTCGAGCATCCTGGGCGACAATTCGGCCAGCCGGGTGCTCAGTCGTGAGATCGTTTCCAGGCTCTCGGCGCAGCATCCCGCCGCTGAGATCAAGTACCTCGACCTGGCTGCGACGGCGCTGCCGCATCTGTCAGGCCGATCGCTGGCCCAGCTCGACCAGGACGAGAGCGCGCAGAGTGCGCAGGCCCTGAGCGACTTTCTGGCTGCGGATGTAATTGTGATCGGTGCCCCCATGTACAACTTCACGATCCCGTCGCAGCTGAAGGCGTGGATTGATCGCGTGGTTGTGGCAGGCAAAACGTTCCGCTACACCCAGTCGGGACCCGAAGGGCTCGCGAAGGGTAAGCGGGTGCTCGTCGGGCTGGCACGAGGTAATGTCTACGGGCCGGGATCGCCTGCCGAGTTTGCGGAGTCGTACCTGAAGCACGTGTTTGGATTCATCGGCGTCAGCGACGTCGAGTTCATCCGGGCTGAAGGTTTGGGGCTTTCGCCTGAGCATCGCGAGAGAGGCATGAACGCGGCATTGGCTGTCATACGGGAGCCGGTTGCCGCAGCAGCTTAAACTTTGAGGAGGTTTCCGCGATGACTGGTTCCAATGCGGCTCGTGCGACAGGCGCAACCACACGAGAGGTGGTCAAGGTGGTGCAGGGAATGCCCACCTCCGATGGCGCGGGCGTAAAGCTACGGCGTGTCATTGGTCAGCCGGAGCTGGGTGAGCTCGATCCGTTCCTGATGTTGGATGAGTTTGGAACCGACTCGCCTGATGACTATATTGCGGGCTTCCCCGAACATCCGCATCGTGGGTTCGAGACGGTAACCTACATGTTGGATGGCCGTATGCGCCATCGGGACAACCACGGCCACGAGGGTGTGCTGGTTCCTGGCAGCGTGCAGTGGATGACCGCGGGCCGCGGGATCGTGCACTCGGAAATGCCCGAGCAACAGGCAGGGCTCATGCGCGGCTTCCAGTTGTGGCTGAACCTGCCGGCGCGGGACAAAATGACCGAGCCGAAGTACCAGGAGTTTGGCCCCGACCGGATTCCGGTCGCAACGCCCGCTCCCGGTGTCAGCGTGAAAGTCATCGCGGGTCAGGTCGACGGGATCGTGGGACCGATTTCCCAGCCTGCGACGGATCCAACGTATCTGGATCTGGCTTTGAATGCCGGAGCTCAGTACGTACACGTGCTTCCGGACCAACATGCCGCCTTCCTGTATGTTTTTGAGGGGGCTGTGCGTGTTGGCTCCTCGGTTGTGAAAACCGGACACCTGGCAGTACTGGGAGAGGGTGCCGAGGTCCACATGACCGGCGAATCGCAAGGCGAGGCAAGCCGTGCCATTCTCGTGGCCGGCCGGCCTCTCAAAGAGCCGGTTGCGCGCTACGGCCCGTTCGTAATGAACACCCGTGAGCAGCTCATTCAGGCGGTCGAGGACTTCCAGAAAGGGAAGTTCTGAGTCTACGCCGGGCGCGGTTCCAACTAACGCCCGGCGATTCCCAGGATCTGGGCATCGGTCATCTGAGCTTCTCCAGGGGTGGCTTGCGGAGGGCTCTCGTTGACAGGATCTATTGTTGGATGATTGCCGGTGGTACCGGTTCCGATGACCGACACGTTGGTGTCGTAGACGGCAACCCGGTTCCGGCCGGCACGCTTGGCGGCATACAGGGCCGAGTCCGCGTGCGCGAGCAGCAGTCTCAAGTCATATCCCGATGCGACCGACGATGCGACACCAAAGCTGGCCGATACCCGGGTGCCTGCCAGGCTGTTGGCTGTCCCGTTGTTGTAAGAAAGGCCCGCAATGGTCAGGCGCAACTGCTCGGCTCGCAGCCGCGCATCCTCGGGCCCGCAGCCCGCCATCAGGAAGCTGAATTCCTCGCCGCCAAAGCGGCCGAAGAGGTCGGTGGAGCGCATGAAAACCTGGCACTGCGCCACGGTCTGCTTCAACACCTGGTCGCCCGCCGCATGCCCGTGCTTGTCGTTGATGGCCTTGAAGTGGTCCAGGTCGCACAGAATGATGCAGGCCGGCTGCTGCGCCTTCTGGGCGCTCTCCAGGGCGCTCTGGGCCTGCTTCAGGAAGTGGGGGCGGTTGGCGATGCCGGTCAGCCCGTCGATCTGCGACAGGCTCATGAAATGTAGCTGCAGGCGCTTGGTCCGGTAGGCCCACATGGCGATGAAACCCATCGTCAGCAACAGCAGCATGATGTAAAGCCGGCTGTTCTCCACAGCCTTGGCTCCGAGCGCCTGCTCGAGCTGCAGCACGTGGTTTTCCTTATTCAATGTATCGATCTGCAACTTGCTGGCGACGCTCTCGTGGGCGACGCGTTGGTAGGCGAGCTGCCGGGCTGTCGTTACGTCCAGGTACCCCTTGTCCATGGCCGCATATTTTTCGTGGTACTCGAGCGCGGCCTTGTAGTCCCCTGCCTGCCGGGCCTGTTCGTACAGCAGGTGATAGGCCACCACGAGCGGCTGCGAGATCTCATTCGGGACAGCATTTTCGATTGTTCGAGTGGCGAACTGGTGGGCGGCCGCCAGGTTGCCTTTCTTCTGATACGCCGTGGCCATCAACGACTCATAACGGGAAATCAGCCGGGGAAAGTGGCTTTGCAGCACTTCCGCGTAGTGCTCTGTCAGGAGGCGGATGGCGTCATCGACCTGGTTGTTTGCGACATATACGGTCGCGGCATAGGTCCGAATGAAGTTGGCATAAGACAGCTCATTCAACTTCGTACAGGCATCCAGCGCAGCCGTGAACACGGGTCCCACCGTACGCAATTTGCCGTTCATCACCTCGGCGCGCAGCTTCTGGTCATAGCCCCTGCAGACGCCGCGGCCGAGCCAGTTCTCGTCCATCAGCTTCTGGGAGTAGGCGACGGCCAGGTCATACTGTCCGACCTCGACGTAGAGCTGTGCCGCAACGATGAGACCCTGCTCCCGTGCGGCCGGGTCGGTGACCTTCGGCAACAACACGAGGAGTTGAGTCAGATCGGTAAACGCTTCCTCGTAGTGAGAGCTCACCACCAGGGCGTTGATGATCGAGGCGTGGGCACGGAACTTCAGCGTGACATCGTGCGTATCGCGAATCGTCGCCTGCAGGCGGGAGATGGCGATGTCGTACTGGCCGTCATAGACACTTTTCCACGCCTGCAGATAACGCAGCAGCTCCTGTTGAGCCGGCGTCAGCGCGTTTTCCTCGGCGCTCAGCGAAGTGAGCAGCGTGTTGAATTCAGCCGGATAGGCAGTCTTGATCCGGTCGGCCTTCTGCAGCAGCCCGGCGGCTTCGCCGGGCTGCAAGGCCGCAGTGGCCTGCGCTAATGCAAGCAACAAAATACCGACACCGCCCGGCCACCAGCGCCGGGCGGAGCGGGAATCGGCAGAACGACGGTGGGGCCTTTTAGGCCGCACGACGCAGGGGTAAGCGACGAGGGGTCAGGCTGTTCTCCTCGCCGTCATCTTCATCTTCGTCATCCTCATCCTCATCGTCTTCGTCCTCATCGTCTTCGTCGTCCTCATCCTCATCTTCATCGTCGTCTTCGAAGTCGTCTTCGTCCTCATCCTCGTCTTCATCTTCGTCGTCTTCATCTTCGTCGTCGTCCTCATCCTCGTCCTCGTCCGCCTCCTTCTTGCCAGGAGCCATGACGACGGCTTGTGCGAGCATGGGGTGGGGGCCGCGGGGCAGCTCAGCCTCCAGACCCAGTCTCTGTAGAAAATCAATAACGTTCGACACGAAAAAGTCTCCTTGGGGGTACGCAGTGGTCGGACGAAAGGACGTGGAAGCGTAAGTCTAATCTTCAGCCTTCGGCAACCGTATGCATTGCGGGCTCGACAATCAAAAGTAAGCGTTGCGATTCAAGCGTTCCCGAACTCGCATAGTTCAATTGTACAGCCTGGCGTGCTTCCCGTAGTCTCTCGCAGCTTCGAACACGTGCAAGAAGGGTGGGGCCCAGTCCATGGATCAAGCCATTACAGCGACTATCTCTGGATATTCGCCAAGTATGGCGAGGGCAGGATATTCGCAAAGGGTGGCCCTGGTGCTCATGCTGGCTGTCTGTGCTTCGTCGGTCGACGCCCGTCCGCCCGCGGAGTCACCTGTGCGGCCTGTCGGCATCGTCGAGCAGCCGTGCCCAACCCCAACCGCTCCAGGTGCCGAAGTGAAGGCCAATGAGCAGAAAGACTGGCGAGAGCGTCTTCTCGACCCGAGTGAAGGGCGCGAGTTCGACCCACCGCCTGACCAGGCTGCATCCAACGCCGCGCACGCCGCCGAAGAAGACCGTCTGCATTATGACTGGGCTTCACTGTGCCGTTATCGTGCAGAAAATGCGGCTTTGCGCCGTCCAACCGCACCTCGCGTCGTATTCATGGGCGACTCTATTACTGAGTTCTGGAAGCTCGCGCATCCTGATTTCTTCGGCGATAGCTACATCGATCGAGGTGTGAGCGGCCAGACGACGGGACAGATGCTCGTTCGCTTCCGGCAGGATGTCATCGCGCTGAAACCTGCTGTCGTGCACATCCTGGCGGGTACTAACGATTTCGGTGGCAACGGAGGTCCGACGACGCTGGAGGCGATCAGGAACAACATCACCTCCATGGTCGACCTTGCGACTGCAAATGACATCCGTGTCGTACTGGGCTCGGTGCCGCCCGCGGGTGCTTTTCCCTGGCGTCCCACTGTGCTGGAGCCGGCGCAACATATTGTGGAACTGAACGAATGGCTGCGGCGTTTTGCGCGTGAGAGGAACCTGATTTATGTGGACTATCACGAGCCGCTCGCCGACGAGCGCGATGCAATGAAACAGACGTTCAGCAACGATGGTGTGCATCCCAACCGCGACGGCTATTCGGTCATGGAGCCGCTGGCCCGGCGCGCAATTGAGCAAGCGCTGGCCGCGAGCGCCGAGAGTGCCGCGAAAGCGCCGCCGTCGAAGCCCTCGAAGAGCAAGCGCTGACGATGCGATTCGAGCAGATTCAGGCCGGCATGATCATCAACGGCGGACGCCGCGCCGTGACAGAAGCCGAGATCATCGAGTTTGCAAAACGCTACGACCCGCAGTGGTTTCACCTCGATCCGGTCCGTGCGCAGAACAGCCGCTGGAAGGGTCTCATCTCCAGTGGCTGGATGACGTGCTCGATTGCCATGGACCTCGCCGTGAAAAGCGTCCTGGCTGATTCGGAGTCCATCGGGTCACCGGGGATCGAGCAGCTCAAGTGGCTCAATCCAGTGCGTCCGGGCGATGAGCTCGAGCTGCGCATCGAAGTGCTGCAGACAAGTGTCTCCCGCTCGAGCTCCGTGGGCATCGTGAAGTGGCGCTGGGTGTTGACGAATCAGGCCAACGCACCGGTGCTCGATTTGATCGCGACCAGCCTTTTTCAAATAAAAGAACCCCCGTTCAAATAAAAGAACCGCCGAACGCCTGACGGCACGCCCGGCGCTCCCGCGCAAGTGAGTGGCGCATATCGGCCAGTACAGGACCTTCACCCTCGCCATAATGGCTCCAATATGGGCGTAGCCCGCTCAGATCTGGGGGAAACGGGATGGACGAGCACAGCGGTCAACGGTCACGGCGTCCCAGCGGGCGCGATGCGAAGAGGGCGGCACGCACGGCACGGAGTGCACAATTTGTCCCCTATATCACCCGAAAAGTGCCGTACTACGAGGTTCTCGGGGCTGAGGGCCTGGAGCTTCTCGAGCACAACGCCGACACGATTCTGCAGGAAATCGGCATCGACTTCAGGGATGACCCGGAGTCGCTGCAACTGCTGAAAGCGGCTGGTGCGGACGTACAAGGGGAGCGAGTTCGCTTTCCGCGGGGTCTGTGCCGCACCGTCGTCAGTCGCTCCGCTCCCAAGGAATTCACCCAACACGCGCGTAACCCGGCGCGCACTGTCATCATCGGCGGCAATCGCACGGTCTTTGCGCCCGCCTATGGCTCGCCTTTCGTACGCAACCTGGATGAGGGTCGGCGCTACGCAAAGATCGAGGACTTCCGCAATTTTGTGAAGCTTGCCTACATGGCGACGTCGTTGCATCACTCCGGCGGCACCATTTGCGAGCCGGTCGACCTGCCCGTCAACAAGCGGCATCTCGACATGGTGTACAGCCATATGAAGTACAGCGACAAGCCGTACATGGGCTCGGTAACACACCCGGATCGCGCACAGGATACGGTGGAGATGACGAAGATCCTGTTCGGCGACGAGTATCTCGATCCCGTAACGGGCAAGCCCAAGACGTTCGTCACGAGCCTGATCAACGCCAACTCACCCCTGACCTGGGACTCGACCATGCTCGGCGCGCTGAAGACGTATGCGCGCTCGAATCAGGCCACGATCGTGACACCGTTCATCCTCGCCGGAGCGATGTCGCCTGTCACAGTGGCCGGTACAGTCGCTCAGACATTGGCCGAGTCACTCGCGGGCATGACGCTGGCGCAACTCGTCAATCCCGGCGCGCCGGTGATCATGGGTAGTTTTGCCTCATCCTTGTCGATGCAGTCCGGGGCACCCACCTTCGGTACTCCCGAGCCTGCCCTCGTTTTGTATTCGATGGCGGCGCTCGCGCGACGACTCGGAGTGCCGTTCCGGTCCGGTGGCGCGTTGTGCGCGTCCAAGATTGCGGATGCGCAGGCGGCGTTTGAATCGGCCAACACCATGCTGCCGACCGTGTTGGGTGGGGTGAACTTCGTGCTCCACACGGCTGGTTGGCTCGAGGGCGGCCTGGCAATGGGGTATGAGAAATTCATGATGGACGCAGACCAGGCGGGCATGATGCACACGCTTCTCGAGGGTGTGGATCTGTCTGAGAACGGCCAGGCGCTGGATGCCATTCGCGAAGTGGGACCCGGGAAGCATTTCCTCGGCTGCGCGCACACGCAGGCGAATTTCCAGACGGCGTTCTATCGCTCACCGCTGGCGGATAACAACAGTTTCGAGCAGTGGGACGCGGAGGGCGCGGCGGACATGAACAAGCGCGCCAATGCCCAGTGGAAGAAACAACTCGCCGAGTACGAAGCACCGCCGATGGACCCGGCGGTGGACGAAGCCCTGTTGGATTACATGAATCGCCGCAAGGCCTCGTTTCCCGACTCGAACGTATAACGGGCCGCCAGGAGCCTGTCTGACTCATGTTCTGCTCGCTGGGGGCCGCCCTCGCGACGGCGCTCATGAGTCAGACAGGCTCCTACGTTCCCGGCCGCCGCCGATGACTGCGGGTGTTGGTCCTCGGCGCCGCCGCCTTTGGGGCAGGCAAGTCCACAACCTTGCGCAGGTGCACAAAGTCAGCCGTCGAATGGGGTATGCCCATCGCCTGCACAAAATGCTCCTGGAACTTGGGTTCGATGGCCGTCTCGATTTTTTCCACTCGACGAACCAGCTCCTCGATTTTCGTGCGTGACGCATTGTCCAGGAGCGCGATTCGCGCGCCGGTACCGGCGGCGTTGCCGGCCGAGGCCACCTTGGAGAGATCGCAATCGGGAATCATCCCGAGCAGCATGGCGTACTTGACGTCGATGTGACTTCCGAATGCACCCGCGAGCCGAATTCGATCAACATGGTCGGCGCCCATGTGCTCCATCAGGAGTTTGATACCCGCGTACAACGCCGCTTTCGCGAGTTGAATGGCACGAACATCGTTCTGCGTTATCTGCAACGGTACTGCGCCCTGATGAACGATGTACCCGAAAGTCCTGCCGGACGGAACGATGCGGTCGCTCCGCTGCGCGAGCTGTCCATCAACGACGCCATCCTGGTTGATGATCCCACACAGATACATTTCCGCGATGACTTCGATGATTCCGGATCCACAGATGCCCGTGACGCCGGTGGCCGCGACCGCCTCGTTGAAACCAGGCTCGTCGGACCACAGGTCCGAGCCGATGACTTTGAATTTCGCAATGAGGGTCGCGGGATCAATGCGAACGCGCTCAATGGCGCCCGGAGCTGCACGCTGTCCGCAGCTGATCTGCGCTCCCTCGAACGCCGGGCCGGTTGGACTCGAGCAGGCAAGAAGACGCTGACGATTGCCCAACACAATCTCGGCGTTGGTGCCAACGTCGACGAGCAGAGTCAGCTCCTCCCCGAGGTCGGGCCGCTCTGCGAGTATCATTCCCGCAGCGTCTGCGCCAACGTGGCCGGCGATACACGGCAATAAATAAATGCGCGCGTTGGGATGGAGACTGAGGCCAATCTCCGATGCCCGGATAGTCAGCGGGCCATCCGTAGCCAGCGCAAAGGGCGCGCCGCCCAACTCCACCGGATCGATCCCGAGCAACAGGTGATGCATGATCGGATTACCGACCAACGTGACCTCCAGAATGTCGTTGATGGCAACACCGGCCTCGCGCGCTACTTCGACGGCGAGGGAATCGAGGGCGGCATGAACCGCTTCGGTCATCTGCTGTGCGCCGCCCGGGTTCATCATCGAGTAGGAGACCCGGCTCATCAGGTCCTCGCCAAAGCGGATCTGGGGATTCATTGAGCCCGTTGAAGCCACCACCTCGCCGGACTCGAGGTCGCACAAGTGCGCGGCAATCGTAGTGGACCCGACGTCAACGGCCATCCCGAACAAACGCTCGTGCAGTCCCGGCCAGATTCCGATGATCCGGGATTCCGCGTGGACGGCGACCGTGACCTTCCAAACACCTGCGCGCAAGACGGGCTGCAGTGTCTGCAACACCTGCAGATCGCACTGCAGGTTGGAGAGATTCCATTCCTCCAGCAAGGCATTCATGAGGCGCTGCAGATCGCCGCTGGGGTCGTGCATGTCGGGTTGCTTGACCTCGACATAGTGCAGATGAACCACCGGATCCAGTGTGATGACGCGACTGTCGGCGGCTTTACGCACAACCTGTCGATGCACCTGGCTGCTGGCCGGCACATCGACCACCAGGTCCCCCACGATGCGGGCGGAACAGGACAGCCGGTGTCCCTCAGGCAAAGGCTTGCGGCGCGCGAACTGCTGCTCGGCCGCGCTCAACGGGCTCAGATTGGCGGCTCGCGAATTGACACCGTGCTTGGAGAAGTCACCCTCCATCACGAGGACCTGGCAACGTCCACACAATGCCCGACCGCCACAAACCGAATCCACATCGACGCCAAGCGTGCGCGCGGCCTGGAGGAGGGGCGTTCCGACCGGGAATCGTCCGCGCTTACCTGAAGGAGTAAATACTACGAGCGCGTCAGTCATGTGGGCGTAGTTGGGCGTCGACGATGGCCACCTTCCCGGCGGCCGCGCGCGGCGCCTTCGGCAGCAGGTGCGGCACCGCCGCCCGCCTGCATGGCGGGCGCCTCGCGGAACCGGCGAATCCACCGGGCGCAATCAGGATCGTGGCCCATCATGACATCGGCAGCCATACACGCCTTTACGATCTCCAGGTGCATGGGGTTCATGATGGCGGACGTCATGCCGGCACCGATGGCCATGGTCAGAAAGGTGGCGCTGATCGACTCACGCGCGGGCAGGCCGAAGCTGACGTTGGAGGCGCCGCAGGTGGTGTTGACTTTGAGCTCGTTCTTGAGCCGACCCAACAGGCGCATCACCTGCACACCGGCCTGGTTGATGGCGCCGATCGGCATCACCAGCGGATCGACGACGATGTCGCTCGCTGGAATGCCGTGATCGGCCGCACGCTGCACGATCTTCTTCGCAACCGCAAAGCGCACATCGGGATCTTCCGAAATGCCGGTCTCGTCATTCGAGATCGCCACGACTGCAGCCCCGTATTTCTTCACGAGCGGCAGCACGGATTCCAGTCGTTCCTCCTCGCCGGTGACGGAGTTGACGAGCGGCTTGCCCTTGTAGACGGCCAGTCCCGCTTCCAACGCCGCGACAATCGAGGAGTCGATCGACAGCGGCACGTCGGTGATGGACTGAACGAGTTGAATGGCCTTGGCCAGGATTGCGGGCTCATCCGCGAGCGGGATACCCGCATTCACGTCGAGCATGTGTGCACCAGCGGCCAACTGCGCGCGCGCGTCCGATTCCACGCGGCTGAAATCACCCGCGGCCATTTCAGCCGCGAGGATCTTTCGGCCGGTGGGATTGATCCGCTCGCCGATCATCACAAAAGGGCGGTTGAAGCCGATGACCACTTCGCGGGTGGCGGAGCTGATGACGGTGTCTGTCATGAGAGGGTCCTGTTTGCAGTCGCCTCAGGGGTGCTGCGGCCCGGGTACCAGGGGACGCGGCCGCGCAATACGCCTGAGCGATCGATGATTTCGGGGATGCTGTCTTCCTGGCGATAGGCCATCAGATGAATGCCACTCACGCCGGGCAGGGAATGAATTTCCTGTATGAGCTCGATACACAATTGCCGGCCTTCCCGGGCACCATCGTGCGCGCCGGACATTCGCGCAATCACCTCATCCGGAATGTGCAGACCCGGGACGTGAGTACGCATCCATTGCGCTGCTTTCGCGGATCGAAGCGGTCCCACGCCGATGAGGATGAATACCTGTCCGAGCAGGCCCAGGTCTTCCACTTCACGCAGGAAAGATCGCAGTCGCGGGATGTCGTAGCAATATTGTGTCTGGATGAACTGCGCGCCCGCCGCAACCTTCTTGGCGAGCCGCTGGGCACGCCATTGAACAGGCTCGGCAAACGGATTCTCCGCCGCACCGAGCAGCAGCCGGGGAGCCGAGGAGATTCTGCGACCGCTCAGGAAACGGTGCTCATCGCGCAATGTACGAGCGGTTGTGAGCAACGAGACCGAATCGAGATCAAACACCGGCAGTGCCTGTGGATGATCGCCGGCCTGCACCCCATCGCCGCTGAGGCACAGGAGGTTGCAGACGCCCATCGCGGCGCATCCCAGGATGTCGCCCTGGATTGCGATCCGGTTGCGATCACGGCAGGAGATCTGCATCACGGGTGCGTAGCCAACACGAGTCAGGAGCGCACACACCGCCAGGCTCGACATGTGACAGTTCGCTCCACTGCCGTCTGTCGCGTTGATGGCGTCCACGTATCGATCAAACATCCGGGCGCGCTGATAGACCTCTTCCGGGTCCGCCGAGTCGGGTGGAGCGAGCTCGCTCGTGACGGCGAACTGGCCAGCGCGCAGCACTCGTTCCAGGCGCCCGGGAGAGGTATGTCCGGGAAGAATGGGCAGGGGATAGCCCGGGACCGGCTCATCCTCAAAGTTCATGCCGGCTCTCCGCCGCGAAGCCGCGCTACGCGCAGCCAGGACGACTTCCCGACGAGCCGTCGATCAACAGGGAGTTGGATGGTGCGCAACGCTTCAACGCCACCCGCAATGCGCAGGCTGCCGGCAACTGCCTCGTGCCACACGCACTTCATTTCGGGGCGCACCTCGCAACAACCATCGCTTCGCACGCCGCCACAGGGGCCATTGCGCAGGTTCTTTGGGCAGTTCATGGGGCAGGACATCCCCGTGGAGCTCAGAACACACTGGCCGCACATTTTGCAGTCGAACAGCAGTCCCTTGATGAGGCGCTCGCCGGTGGCTACGGGACGTTCCAATCGCGCGTATCCGAGCCGCTTCCACACGGGATGCAGACCGCAAACCACAGACTCAAAGCGGCGGTAGAAGGCGTTGAGTCCTCGGGCATGGCGCACCGACCAGCGGCGCAAGGCGTACATCAGGACTCCGCGGGCGGAATCGTCGTGGATTCGAGGCCCTTCGCCCGGATCAGGCGTTCGAGGTCTTCATCCGTGTAACGCGCTTCAATTTCCGCAGCCGTGGCCGCCACTACTGCCTGGATGTCATCTGCACAAGGCTGCGGGTCGCTGCGCTTCCAATCTGCCAGATACGCATCCGAGCTGCCCTTGCCAGCACGCATGGCCGCGCGATCCACCGCTTCCTGGAAGCGGGCCGACAGTTGGATTTTTGCGGTCTCGCGGCCGCGCTTGACGATCACCTGCGCCGGAATGTCGCGCCAGGAGATAATGATCAGTGAGGCCATTGTTCCTTCCGGGCAAGGGCAGTCAGCCGTGAACCCAATTCGCCGTAGCCGGTCACCCTGAATTCAAACTGCAGCCCCATGTGCTCAGCGATCGCGCGCGCCTGTTGCTCAGCGTCGGGGGCCGGGTTCTGTGCGAGGTAGATGAGCTTGCGATAATTGCGGAAATACTCGCCAGCCAACTCGGGATGTTTGTCGAGACCCAGGCCGCGAGTGACGAGGCGGTCGAAATGCCGCAGCAGGAAATCGGTCAGGTAAAAAGTGCCGGGCTCGGCATCCTGCAGCTGTGCAAAGACGCTGCCGCCGGCAAAGAACTCGTAGCAGTGAGCACCGGGCAGCCGCTCGAGGCCTTCCTCACGCAGCAGGTTGTCCAGCATTCCGCCCGTGCCGCAGTCGGCATAGGCAATGAACACTGTTTCGTAGCTCGAGCGCTTTAAACGCAGCTGCTCGCGAACCGCCGGGACGATCCTTTCAGGCCGGTTGTGCAGCTCGGGGGGAAGGCATTGCACGTCCACATCGGACCACTGGTTGGCACGCATCAGCGCCGTGATCTCGTTGGCGAGCGCGCCGCAGGCGATTATCAGGGTTCTAGGGGCTGTTAACATATCCATTCGGCCAACACACTACACAGGCGGCAAAGGACCCGGGCTCCGCGGCCCCGAAGCGCCGCAGGCGCCCCGCAGAGGCGCAGCCGGCAAAAACCACGCGTTTTGCCGGCGTCAAAGGACCGGGCTCCGCGCGGCCAGTGCCGCGCTAATAAACTATGTCGCCCGCGCGGCGCGGCGGGCGGCCAACAGCCCTTTGGCAGTTTCAACGGCGATGGCAGCATCGCGGCAATAGGCGTCTGCGCCAACGGCCTTGCCAAACTCCTCGTTGAGCGGCGCGCCGCCCACCAGGACGATGTAGTCGTTGCGAATTCCTTTGTCCTTCAACGTATCGATCACGACTTTCATGTACGGCATGGTCGTGGTCAGCAGGGCGGACATACCCAGAATGTCGGGCTTATGCTGTTCGAGCGCGGCGAGATATTTCTCGACCGGGTTGTTGATCCCGAGATCGATGACCTCGAACCCGGCTCCCTCCAACATCATGGAGACGAGGTTCTTGCCGATGTCGTGAATGTCACCCTTCACCGTCCCGATGACGATCTTGCCGATGGGCTCGACGCCCGTCTCGGCCAGCAGGGGACGAAGGATTTCCATGCCGCCTTTCATCGAGTTGGCGGCCAGCAGCACTTCGGGGACGAACAGGATGCCGTCGCGGAAGTCGATGCCGACAATCCGCATGCCTTCGACGAGGGCGTCGTTCAGAACTTTTTCTGCACTCCAGCCGCGCTGGAGGAAGATATGCGTGGCCTGTTCGACTTCGGCTTTGAGCCCGTTGTACAGGTCGTCGTGCACCTGTTCGGTGAGCTCCTGATCGTTCAGATCGTTTAGATCGAACTCAGCTTCGGCCTGCTCTGCCATGCTCAATTCCCTCTAGGAGTACAACGCCGTAAGACTTGATGTTAAGTGGGGGGTTACTTTCACACTGGTAGCTTAGCGACTCTGGCATGCCTGCCGGCGACACGGCTCAACCGTTCGGCGCTGGGCGGGCAGCCGAACTGTGCGCGGTAGCAGCGGGAGAAGTGTGGAGGTGATTGGAAGCCGCAGGCCGTCGTTATGTCTATTATGGGCATCGACGTCTGCAGCAACAGCTCCCGCGCGCGGCGCAGCCGCATCTGCAGGTAGTAACGATTCGGGACACAATCCAGATGCCGCTTGAAGAGCCGCTCGATCTGGCGGCGTGACAGCTCGGTAGCAGCGGCAATCTCATCGAGTGACAACGGCTTTTCAATGTTGTCCTCCATCAGCTGCGCCACCTTGATGAGGGTTTCGTGACTGGCGCCGATCTGCGCCCGCAGCGGCACGTACTGCCGGTCACGGTCATTGCGGACGCGGTCGAGAATGAACTGCTCGGAGATGAGTTGGGCGACCTGCGCGTCCAGCCGGGATTTGACCAGATTCAACATCAGGTCGAGGGGGGCGATGCCACCGGAGCAGGTAAAGCGGTCCCGGTCGATGGTGAACAACTGGTCGTTCAGGAGGATCCGCGGAAACTCCTCCCGCAGTGCCGACAGGTTTTCCCAGTGAATGCTGGCCTTGTACTTGTCCAGCAGACCCGCCTTGGCCAAGGCGTAACCGCCGGTACACAGCGCACCGAGTGCCACCCGCCGCTCGGCGAAGCGCCGCAAGGCGGATAGGACCTGGGGTGAAACGGCGGACTGCACATCGACTCCGCCACATACAAACAGAATGTCGACGGCGCCGATGGAATCAACGGGAATGGTGGGGGCCATCTGCAAGCCATTGCTGGCCGAGGTCGGCGTTCCATCGAGGCTGGCGATAGACCACTCATAGACTGACTCGCCGGTCAGGATGTTCGCCATTCGCAGGGGCTCGACGGCGCTGGACAGCGCGATCATGGAATATCGCGGCAGCGTGAGAAAAGCGAACCGTGTCCTGCTCTCGAGCACAGACCGGATACTACCCCTTCTTGCCTATTTGCGACATCCCATGGCCAGCGTCTCGTCCACCCATTCGATCCAGTGGCGGACCGGGGTCCCGGTGCCCCCTTGCAAGTGGGCTATGCAGCCGATGTTCGCGGAGAGAATGATCTGGGGGCTCTTTTCGTGCAGCGCCGCGAGCTTGCGGGTGCGCAGGTCTGCGGACAGCTCGGTTTGCAGGATGGAGTAGGTGCCGGCTGAGCCGCAGCATAGATGGGAGTCGCGTACCGGCACGAGCACGGCGCCCAGGCTGGTCAGGAGCGCCTCGACCTTCCCCCGGATTTTCAGTCCGTGCTGTAGGGTGCACGGTGGATGAAATGAGATGCGCTGGGCGCGAGGCGGGGCACTGAGACCCGCCGCGGCGATCGCTTCCGGCAGGAATTCCGAAGCGTCTCGCGTCATCTCGACGATGCGGAGCGCCTTCGGTGCATACACGGGGTCGTCACGCAGCAAGTGGGCATAGTCCTTCACCATTGCCCCGCAACCGGAGGCGTTTATGAGGATTGCCTCCACCTGCGCAGATTCCACAAAGGGCCACCAGGCATCGATGTTACGGCGGAAGAGGTTCCGTGCTCCCGCATGATCGTCGAGATGTTGGCGGATGGCGCCACAACATCCCGACCCGGGAGCGATGATTGATTGCACGCCCGCGGCATCGAGTACGCGTGCAGTCGCCGCATCGATGGAAGGGGCCATCGATGGTTGCACGCAATTGTTCAGAAGCAGCACTTTGCGGGCATGCGTCTGCGACGGTACTGGACCCGCAGGCCGATTGACACCCACTTTGGCACGCAGGGCTGCCGGCAACGCCCAACTGACCGACCGTGCCAACTTCAGCCCGGTACCAAACAACCAGGGCCGAGTGAGTCCCTCACGCAACAGCCAGCGGAGCGCTCGCTCCCGCCAGGGTCGTTCGACCTGGCTCGCAACAACAGCGCGTCCGATATCGACGAGGTGTCCGTACTGCACGCCCGAAGGACAGGTGGTTTCACAACTTCGACACGTCAAACATCGATCGAGATGAAGTTGGGTCTCGCGGGTGGCCGGTGAGCCCTCCAGCACCTGTTTTATCTGGTAGATGCGGCCACGCGGTCCGTCGAGCTCATCGCCCAATATCTGGTAAGTGGGGCAGGTGGCCAGACAAAAGCCACAATGTACACACTTGCGCAGGATCTCATCCGCCGCGCGGCCTGCGGGCGTTTCCTGGATCCAGTCGGCGAGCTTGGTTTCCATGCGCTTACAGGTCCACCAACAGACGGCCCGGGTTGAAAATCCCCTCCGGATCGAAACTGCGCTTCAAGCGCCGGTGAATTTCCAGAACGGCCCGGGGTAGCGGATGAAACTTGCTGACCGATCCTTCGCCGCGCCAACGCATTGCCGTACCGCCGGCGGCGAGGGCCAGCCCCCGCACATCAAATGTGCTGACATCCCCGGAATACCAACGGAGCGCGCCGCCCCAATCGATCAAAGGCTCAAACGGCAGTTGCAACGGCGGAGCAATCGACGGCACCGATACTCTCCACACTGAGTCACCTGAATATACGGGATGAGTGTAGTGACGTAACGCGTCCCACCACCTTCGCGCCAATGCGGGGAAGACACGGTCACCGCCAATAACGGCACGTGCGGCGTGGACAGCAGGCTCCGCACCTGACAGCCGCACCCACGCCGCGCCCTCATGCCAGGCCGCTCCGGAAATCGGCAGCGGTTGGCCGCCCCAGAGATTGAACGCTTCCACCGCCTGGCGCGCCGGCATTTCCAACCGCAGAGTCTCCTCAGCGCGCGGCTTGGGCAAAACCTTGATCGACAACTGGGTGATGATTCCAAAGATGCCCATCGACCCACACAACAGTCGCGAGACGTCGAAACCCGCAACGTTCTTCATTACCTGACCGCCAAACCGCAACACCTCTCCATCGCCGGCCAGCAGGTGGGCGCCGAGTACGAAATCGCGCGCGGCGCCTGCTTGCATTCGCCGCGGACCCGACAGCCCGGTGGCGATGATGCCGCCGAGTGTGGGATCGCCGCCGGGACGCGGCGGCTCGAAACCGAGAAACTGACCGTGCTCAGCCAGTGCTGTCTCAATGTCTGACAATGGGGTGCCACATCGCGCGGTCATCACCAGTTCCGAAGGCTCGTAGTCGATGATGCCGCGATAACCGGATACATCGACCGGCTCGCCCGTGATGGCCTCGCCGTAGAAATCCTTTGTGCGCGCGCCATGCAATTGCAGCGGTGTCCGCTGTGCGCGTGCCACGAGCACCCGCTCGCGCAACTTCAACAGTTCGGTCTCCATTAGAAGCGCGGGATGTCAGGGTGGGGCAATGCTCCAGCGTGCACGTGCATCTTTCCATATTCGGCGCAACGCGCCAGCGTTGGAATGGCTTTGCCCGGATTGAGCAGTCCGACCGGATCGAATGCCTTCTTCACTGCGAAGAAAGCCGCGCGCTCGCGCGGTGAGAACTGGACGCACATTGAGTTGATCTTCTCGATTCCCACACCGTGCTCGCCCGTGATGGTACCGCCGAGCTTCACGCACAGCTCCAGGATTTCCGCCCCAAACAGGTCGGCGCGCTCCCATTCACCGGGTACATTCGCGTCGAATAATATCAGGGGGTGCAGGTTGCCATCGCCGGCATGGAAGACATTCATACAGCGCAGCGCGTGAGTCTGTTCCATCGTCTCGATGGCTTTCAGCATCCGGCCGAGATTCTTCCGCGGGATGGTGCCGTCCATGCAGTAATAGTCGGCAGAAATGCGCCCGGCGGCGGGAAATGCATTCTTGCGTCCCGACCAGAAGCGTAACCGTTCGGCTTCGGAGCCCGATACCGTGATCGAAGTGGCGCCGGCAGCGCGCACCACACGCTCGATCTCGCCAACCTGAGCCGAGACTTCCTCGGGAGTCCCGTCCGCTTCGGCGAGCAGAATCGCCTCTGCACTGAGGTCGTAACCGGCATTCACAAACGGCTCCACAGCAGCCGTGGCCTTGCGGTCCATCATCTCGAGACCCGCGGGAATGATGCCCGCTGCAATGATCGCGGCGACAGCATCACCGGCCTTCACGACATCATCGAACGAGGCCATGACGAGTTGCGCCAGTTGAGGTCGCGGGACGAGTTTGACCGTGACTTCAGTGACGACCAGCAACAGACCTTCGGAGCCGATGGCGACGGCGAGCAAATCGAGTCCGGGACCGTCCAGCGCGCCGGAGCCCAGCTCCAGCAGCTCGCCATCGATGGTGTAGCCGCGGACCCGCATGACGTTGTGAACGGTCAGGCCGTACTTGAGGCAATGCACGCCGCCGGAGTTCTCCGCGACATTGCCGCCGATGGAACACGCGATCTGCGAGGAGGGATCCGGCGCATAGTACAGACCATAGGCTGCTGCTGCTTCGGACACCTGTAGGTTGCGCACTCCAGGTTGGACTCGCGCCGTGCGGGCGAGAGGATCCAGCTCGAGAATCTGATTCAGGCGCGCGAGGGATAAAACCACTCCCGCTCCATGCGGCATTGCGCCACCGGATAAACCCGTGCCTGACCCTCGTGCCACCACGGGAACATCTAAACGATGGCAGATCGAAATTATTTCTCTGACCTGATTCTCGTTGTGGGGTAGTACCACTGCGAGGGGCAGTTGTCGGAATGCGGTGAGTCCATCGCATTCGTAGGGCCGTAACTCAGTCTCGTTCGCCAGCACACACTCGGCTGGCAGTCCCTTGCGTAACGCCGCGACAACTGCGGATTTTCGTTCTTGCCGGGGAACGTCGGTGAGCACGGACTGTATGGGTTCGTCGCCGTTTTGCATCATGCAATCCTAACGCTGATCACGGACGAAAGTCCCGATTGGTATCATTCCGGTATGCAATAAATGTCGCGCCCGGGGCACATTGCGCGCTACCCGACGCTCGGTTCAAATCCAGGCTTCGTTCTTTTCGGTACTCAAGGGAGCGTGTTGTGAACTCAAAGTGTGGCGCGCGCAGACACCGGTTGTCTGTACTTGTTGCGATGGGGGCCCTTTTTGGGGTTGGCTCTGCCCAAGCGGCAGTTTGGATGCCTGACGTATTCTATACCGCTGGTACTGTTGTTTCATACAACGGCCAGAACTATGTAGCGCTGGTTAATCAGACTGACTACTCGGCGACGGGCTGGAATCCAACGACGGCGAGCCTGTGGTCACCGACTGGAGCTTCCTCCGGCGGCGGGACTAACGGTGGTGGTAGCACCACAACTCCTCCGGCGGGTGGTGGAGGCGGTACGACGACACCTCCAGCCGGTGGTGGCACATCAACGGGGGGTACTTGCGCGACAGCGTGGAGCGCCTCGCAGGTTTACACCGGGGGCAACACGGCAAGCGAGAACGGAACCAACTACACGGCGAACTGGTGGACGCAGGGCAATGATCCTGCAACCAACAGTGGGCCTTCGGGAAGCGGCCAGCCATGGAC
>JAXDQF010000470.1:0-23959 GCA_034668025.1 Gammaproteobacteria bacterium
GGGGGCGTACCACGGGGCCTCGTGACCCGTGGACACGACACTCACAAAATCCCCTTTAGTGACGCCGAGCTGTTTGAGGAATGCTTCGACCCAATCGGTATCGCGGGAGGCGTCGTCCCAGCCGATCGGATAGTCAACGGCGCCGTGCAAGTCCTGGTACGTGCCAATGCATCGAAGCGGCTGGCGCGGAATCTTCGCAGTGGCTTGCTCGACCGGATCCAGAGTGGTTCTCATGACTTGACGACTCGCGGGAGTTTGATGCCACTGGGACTACTCGCGAGCAGCGCGTCGGCGGACATCAGCTCGATATCAGGTGTCAGACCGATCTGCGCCGTGATTCTCTCAGCGAGCGTTGCGCGAAGGGCGTCGACCGTAGTGCCCTCGAGCGTGTCATAGCCAATCCGCAGCGCGAGGTGCGACACATCCGCTGTACCCGGATGAACAATCTGGAACACCGCCGTCGCCGTCTGGTCAACTCGTTCGATGATCTGCCAGAGCTGCATCGGCAGAATCGAAACTCCCGCGACACTCAATTGATCGCTGATTCGTCCCAACAAGTGAAAGCGTGTGTGCGTGCGGCCGCAGGCGCAAGGTTCGCGCCTCAGGCGGACCAAGTCACCGCTGCGATACCGGATGAGCGGCCACGCCAGATTGGCCAGCGCCGTGCAAACCAGCTCGCCGGGCTGTCCATCGGCTACCGTCAATCCGGTGACCGGGTCCAGGCATTCCGCGTACACATAATCGTCCCAGATGTGGAAGCCATCGTGCGCCTTGCAATCCCACGCCACACCTACGTCGGCGGTTCCGGTTACCTCGAACAGCTCCAGGCCCCACTCCTCCTTCATGCGGGCTCGCATTCGCGCACCCAGCGGCTCACCCGTCACCACAGCGACCTTGATGGGCGCGAAGATCGACTTCAAATCGTGGTCCCGGCTCAGGCGCGCCAGCTCGGCGATCATGAAGCCCAGCAGGTAGATGTGCGTGGGTTGATGATCGCGAATCATCCGAAAGACGATGTCCCAATCCGCACCCATCCGCATGTTGACCATCATCGGCACGCATCCGATGCGATGATAAACGCGTTCCTGCGGTCCCCGTTGAGTTGCGAAGCAATGCAGCACCCGATCGCCGGGACGCAATCCAGCCCCCCACATGTCGCGCACAGTCGAGGCAAATGGAGGCGCTCCGTCGACCAATTCCACCAGTGGCATCGGCTCAGCCGTGGTTCCGGAGCTGGTCCCGATGTTGTTGACCAGTGTCGGATCGACGCACAGTAATCCGCAGTACGGGTCGCCACGACGCTCGCGAAAATCAACGAGCTCCTTCTTGCCCAGCAGCGGGGTATGCCTGCGGAAGCTGTCCAGGCTGTCAATGGATTCCGGGCGCACGCCCGCGGCTTTCCAGCGCTCCCGGTACAACACGGAGTTCTCATAGGCAAACCGGACCAGCGTCGCTACCTTCCGCAGTTGCAAGTTATCCAGGCTGGCTCGATCCAACGTCTCGATTTCCGGTTGCAAAAACTCCATTACCCCCCCTACTCGGTCAGCTCGATGGCATGCATGGGACAATTCTCGACGGCCGCCTGTGCCGCCGCACGCTGCTCAGGAGCGACCTCGCTGACCAAAGCAACTGCATAGCCATCCTTCTCGCCCACCTCGAACAGCTCCGGCGCCGCGATCGCACACAGGCCAAAGCCCTGACAGCGGCGTTCGTCGATTTTTATTTTCATG
The DNA here is from genome assembly GCA_034668025.1 of Gammaproteobacteria bacterium. Taxonomy (GTDB): domain Bacteria; phylum Pseudomonadota; class Gammaproteobacteria; order Steroidobacterales; family Steroidobacteraceae; genus 13-2-20CM-66-19. The sequence goes on from JAXDQF010000470.1 coordinate 1,731, forward strand.
CCCCGACTCCTGCGCCATTGAAGCGGATTGCCAGATTTTTGACCTGCAGAAATTCGTCGATGCCTTCCCGGCCGCCTTCGCGCCCGTAGCCGCTCAGTCCGACGCCACCAAAGGGAGTCGCATAACTGGCAGGTAACATCTTGCCATTGACTCCAACTCCACCGGAGCGCAACTCGCGACACATCCGCAGCGCTCTATCCAGGTTGGTTGTGTGTACGTAGGCCGCGAGGCCGTACCGGGTGCCATTCGCGATCCGCAATGCCTCAGCTTCGTCATCGAATGGAATCACACTCACCACCGGTCCGAATATTTCATCCTGGGCCGCCGGACTGTCCGGGGCAACATCCCGCAATAGCGTCGGCGCCACGAAGAATCCGCCAGCGAGCGGACCGCCCAGGCGGTTACCGCCGTGCGCGCACTTCGCTGCCCCGCTTTCAACGGCGGCGGAAATGAGCTTCAGTATCCGCTCGCAAGCTGCGGCGTTGATCACCGGTCCCATCGCCACGCCATCGGCGAACGGGTCACCAATGGGTATGGCCGCCAGATGTTTCACGACCATGTCGATGACTCGTTCATACACCGGTCGCTGGACCAACAGCCGGCTCGGCAGTGAGCAGCCTTGCCCGCTCAACGCCGTAATGACCGTGCTGAATTGAGCCGCCGCCGCCAAATCCGCATCCGCGAAAATAATGTTGGCCGACTTGCCGCCCAGCTCGAGAACCAGGGGAGTGAGATTGTCGGCGGCGGCGGCCTGGAGCTTGCGCGCCGTGGCAGGTCCGCCGGTGAAGCTGATCTTGGCGACACGCCGGTCACGCACGAGGATGTCACCCGCGGTCGCGTCTCCGACGACAACGTTAACCACACCCGGCGGCAATCCAGCATCGGCGCAGAGCTTTGCAAACCTGACAGCCGCAAACGGCGCCTGTTCCGCAGGCTTCAGAATCACGGTGCAGCCTGCGGCCAGGGCTGCTGGCACTGCCATGGAAATGCCGCCGATCGGCGTGTTCCAGGTGAGTATCTTCACCACTACGCCGACAGGCTCGCGCACGGTGAAATTGAAGCCGTCACTCTGCGGCACCGGAATCGTTTCGCCCGTGATCTTGTCCGTCCAGCCCGCGTAGTAATCAAACCAGGCCGCCGCATCGCTCACCGCCCAGCGGCCGAATCCCAGCGGCGTTCCGACTTCCAACGCATTGATCGCCGCCAGCTCTTCGGCATCCTCACGCAGCGCCTTGGCGATGGCCTGTAGCAACTCGCGCCTCTGCAACGGAGTGGTCCGCTTCCATGTCTCGAATGCCCGCGCCGATGAAGCGAGAGCCGATTCGACATCCCCCGGGCTCGCAAAGGTGATCGTCCGTTGTGCACGCCCCGTGGCCGGATTGACGTGCGCAAACTGCGCCTTGCCACTGCAGGCGACGAGCGCGTTATCGACGAACATGCCCTGCGGAAGCATCGCCGCGCGATCAGTGCTGTCTGCCGGGCTCAAGAGTGGATCTCCAGGGCGGCCTCGAGGGCGGGATCCACTCCAACTCGCTTACCCGGAGCGAACCGGGCGGGCATGGAAACGTAGTTGTTGCTCACCCCAATCGAGGGGTAGCGGACAGTCCGACCGGGAATCAACTCGAAATCCGGGATCCGCTTCAGTACGTGTCGCAACATGATCGGCATGTCCGCGCGGGCGATCGAGGATCCCAGGCAGCGGTGTGCGCCATAGCCAAACGTAACGTGACTGCTCGTATCCCGATCGATGTCGACCCGCGTCGGATCCGCGAACGTCCGCCCATCCATGTTGGCCCCATGCCACATGATGTGGACACGATCCCCCGCCTTGATCGACTGCCCGCCCAACTCGACGTCGCGGCTCGCCGTGCGGCCGAGACCGGTTACGGGAGAGATGTAGCGCAGAAATTCCTCGATGGCTTGCGGCAGGTCCTCCGGCTCGTCGATCAGACGTTGCCGCAGCCTGGGATTCTCGGCCAGGTGCTTCAGAGTTCCGGCCACCACGGCGGAGGTCGTATCGATGCCGCCCGCGATGATCGTGCCGCAGGCGGAGGCGATATCGGCGTCGGACAGCGGTTCGCCTTTGATCTTCATCTGCACGAGGGTCGTCAGCAGGTCATCCTTCGGCTCGCTCCTGCGCGACTGCGCCTGTTTGACGACCTCGCGCAACATTGCATCGAACTGACCAAACACCCGCATCCGGTCGTCGCCGGCCGTGTAGTTGATCTTGTGTGTCATCTCGACATACGTGTGCCAGTGAGCCAGTGGAAGTCCCAGCAGATGCAGAGTCACCATCGCCGGCACCGCGGATGTATAGCCCTCGACGAGGTCGATCTCCCCGCCCTCAATGTGCCGATCCAGGTTCCACGTGCAAAATTGCTCCATCATCGGCCGCAACTTGTCCGCCATCGCCGGCGAGAAGCGCGGGGCGAGCAGCCGCCGCCAGTCCAACTGCTCCGGGGGATCGAGCTCGATGGGCAGATAGCGTCCGTCCACCGACGGGATGTTCACGCCCTGGAACGAGCTGCAACCATTCGGCAAGTCATGACGACTGGAGAATGTCTTGGCATCGCGAGCCGCCGCGCGTACTTCCTCGTAGCCGGAAATGATCCAGTAGCCACCATGTTTTTCGGACCAGGCCACCGGGCACTTGCTCGCCAGCTTCGCGGCCGTTTCCCACGGATCGGCGGCATACTGCTCGGAATGGTGGTCGAAGTCGGTCGTTGATCGCGGTGTGTCACTCATTGCCATCTCCGGATGCCGCAACGAAGCGGCGAGCGTGAAACTCGGCATCGCCCCAGGTCTTCTCGAGCACCAGCAGCCGCTGGTACAGGCGCCCGACCTCATATTCCTGGGTCAGCGCAATGGCGCCATGAAGTTGAATCGACTGCGCGCCAATGAAGCGGGCGGCACGCGCCATGCGCAGCTTGCAAGCGGACAGGAGACGGGCACGAGCGCTCGCTGTTGCAAGACCCATTGCGTCGATTCCAACGCCCAGCATGGCCCGGGCCTGCTCCAGCTCCGCATACATGTCGGCGAGCCGATGGCGCAGCGCCTGGAACTCGGCCAGCACCTGCCCGAACTGCCGCCGCTCGCGCAGATAATCGCGCGTGAGACCGAACAGGCGCTGCATCAGGCCGAGCAATTCCGCGCACTGACCGAGCAATCCGGCATCCTGTGCCAGCCCGAAAGCCGCGAGCGCGGCAGCGCTGTCAGGCCAAACGGCCGCGGGTCGCGCGCCGTCGAGCTCGAAAAACGCAGCCTGCCGACCGTCAATCGTGGGCGCGCTGCTGTGCTGCACTCCCGCGGAATCAGCGTCGGCCAGAAAGATGCCGCGGACATTGGGATCCACATCCAGTTGGGCAGTCAACAACACGAATTGTGCACCCGCTCCACCCAACACGTGCGGCAGCTCGCCCACCAGCCGCACGCCGTCTGCGCGGCGGCTGAAACTGACACTCCCTCGAGGAACGATGTCAGGCTCTGCAAAGGCCGCCACGACCGCCGTGCCACCGGCGATGAGGCGCTCGAGCAGGTCCTCGAAGCCCGCGCACGGCGCTGCATTGGCGAGGAATACGGCCGGCACCACCGCGGCTTGCAGAAACGGCTCAGGGGCCAATGCCGACGCGATTTCCTGTGCCAGGACAGTCATCTCAGCCGGCCCGCCGAAACCGCCATGGGCCTCATCGAGGGCGACTCCCAGCCACCCGAGCTCGGCAAACTGCTGCCAGCGGCCGAAGCCCCCGAGGCTCGGCGCACGCTCGCCCAGAAAGCGCCGGGCGGATGACTGCAAGTCTCGTTGATCGGGTGAAAGCACGGCGTTGCGTTACGGGCCGGGAGGCAGCAGATGAGCTGCAATGATGTTGCGCTGAATCTCGGCGCTCCCCCCGTAGATGGTGGAAGCACGTCGATAAAGGAAATCGCTCGTGATGCCCGGAACGTGAGCAGGAGATTGCCATTCATGATGGCGGCTCCCGCCGGCGTCGCACTGATAGATGGCGTGCGGCCCGATGGCATCGACCATCAGCTCACCCATTTCCTGCAACATCCGCGCGCCCTTCAACTTCAAAACAGAAGCGTTGGCAATGACTTCGCCCGCAGGCGCGGCGCTGTCCAGAGCGTCGTTGACAGAAGCCTCCAGCGCAATGAGATCGACTTCCAGGTTGGCCAGCCGCGCCGCGAACCATGGGCTCGTGCCCAAGGGCCGACCATCGTGACCTGGTAGCGCGGCGAGTTGTTTCAGGCGCTGCAGATAGAACTTGCAGCGGGGCACTTCGGCGCTCGAGGTGCGCTCATTCGTCAGGAGGAACTTGGCATACCCCCAACCGGCCCCCTCCTCGCCGACCCGGTTTTCCTTCGGCACCCGCACATCAGTGAAAAAGACCTGGTTCAATGTGTGTTGATGATCGATGGAGGCGATCGGCCGCAGCTGCACGCCGGGACTGCGAGCATCGATCAGCAGAAAGGAAATGCCCTGCTGCTTGCGGCCCGTGGCGTCGGTTCTCACCAGGCAGAACAGCCAGTCGGCGAAATGGCCGTCGGTCATCCAGATCTTGCTGCCGTTCACAACATATTCATTACCTTGCGACACGGCCTGGGTCTTCAGCGAGGCGAGGTCGGAACCGGACTGCGGCTCGGAGAAGCCCTGTCCCCAGAAAATCTCCCAACGCAGGGTGGGCGGTAGAAAGCGCTGCTGTTGCTGCGGCGAGCCAAACCTGCAAAGGACCGGGCCGAGGAGGCGTGTGCCGTTCCAGGACAACTCCGGCGCGCCGGCCAGATAACATTCTTCGTCGAACACCTGCAGTTGCCGTGCCGTCCAGCCCGCGCCGCCGAATTCAATCGGCCACGCAGGCGCGCCCCAGCCTTTTTCAAACAACAGGCGGCCCCACGCCTGCTGATCCTCGCGTCCAGGATGGAAACCCGTGCGGGCGCGCGCAGCGATATCGGGCGGCAGATGCCGGCGCAGAAACTCGCGCACTTCGGCGCGCAAAGCCCCGAGGTCACTGTCATCGGCTCGAATTGTCATGAACGCCCGGCCCCCTGCCGCAAATGCACCGCCGGCGTAGCCCCTCACTGCGCTTTGTGATTGGCAACCCGACGGCATTTATCCTATATTGTGGACGGGTGGTGTCAAGCCAGATCGACTCCGTAAAACGATCATCGCCCTTATTTATAAGCGTATAAGCACGATCCGGCTGACTTTCGGTGCTAGGGTGGCGGTAGAGATTTAGGGCAAGTTGTTCCATATAGTGGGCAGCTCATGAGAGGGGAGGTAAGCGGATGAATTTGTTGTGGTCCGAGGAACAGGAAGCACTGCGCGCGCGGATCGTGAGCTTCCTCGCCGACCACCTGCCAGCGGACTGGCCCCAGATCGCCCGCCATGGCCCGGGCTCGCGCGCCGTCACGGAATTCTCCATGGAGTTTTGCCCGAAGCTCGCGGCCGCGGGACTCCTGGTGCCGCACTGGCCCCGCGAGCATGGGGGGGAAGGTGCTCAGCCTTGGCTCCATTTCATCCTCGGTGAGGAGTTGTGGGCCTGCGGCGAGCCCCGCGGCGGCCAGTACATGAACGTCAACTGGATCGGTCCAACGCTCATGAAATACGGGCGCCCCGATCAGCAGCAGCGTTATCTTCCGCAGATGGCCGCGGGCTCAGTCCTATGGTGCCAGGGATTCTCCGAGCCTTCTTCGGGTTCCGACCTGGCCTCGCTCAGGACCCGTGCAGTACTCGAAGGCGACCATTACGTCATCAACGGACAGAAGATCTGGACTTCGTATGCCAGCCTGGCCAAACACTGTTTCCTGCTGGCACGCACCGGTGGCGAGGGAAAGCGCGGCATCAGCATCTTTCTGATTCCAATGGACTCCCCGGGAATCACCGTACGGCCCATTCCGAGTCTGATCGGCGAAGGCGATATCCACGAAGTGTTTTTTGACAACGTGATTGCGCCGGTCGACTGCATCCTCGGCGCTCCGGGTGAGGCATGGCCCATCATTACCTATGCGCTGGCGAATGAGCGCGTGGGGATCGCGCGGTACGAGTTCTCCCGGCGATCGCTGGACAACATGGTCGCCAGGCTGAAACTGCGCGGCGACTTCGATCATCCCATGGTGCGCAATGCGGCAGGCCAGGCGCTCGCGGCGTGTGAAGCTGCGCGCTTGCTGGTGTACCGCATAATCGATCAGCGGGCCCGTGGAGTGCCGCCGACACCCGAATCGAGTCTCGCGCGGTGGGCGGTCGTGAGCGCCGACCACGCCGTAGCCAACTTTGCGTTGGAATTTCTCCCCGATGCTTTCTGCGACGAATCGGATCCAACCGTCCTCGCACACCACGAGCGTGCCATTGCCGCCGGAATTGCCTCCGGCGCCGCGGAGATCCAACTCAATATCGTGGCGTATCACTATCTCAACCTGCCGAGGCTCGCGCGCGCATGAACTTCGAACCCAGCGAAGACCAGGCCAACGCGCTGGCGGCGCTCGATCGGATCCTGCAGCCGTTCCGCACGCTCGGACCCACCGACATTGTCCGGCCTAACGTGTATTCGAGTCGGCTGCACCGGGAGCTGACCGACGCGGGATTTCTGGACATCGGCAGCGACCCGGAGGAGCGCATGACCGGTGCACTGGTCGTAGCCGAGTTGGCCACGCTTCCAGTCTGTGTCGAAGCAACAGCTTCGATTCTCGTACGGCCGGATGTCTGCTCGGCAGCCCCGGCTCCGCTGGCGTTGTTGTGGGGCGATCCGACCCGGCCAGCGAGATTTCTGCCCCAGGCGCGCACTGCTGTGCTGGTTGACGAACAGGGCGTCAAAACTTTGCCGCTGTCCGACGGAGATGTTCAGGAGGTCACTTCCCTCTTCGCATACCCGGTTGGAAAGCTGACAGATCAGGCACTTCGTCGTCTCGGGAAACTGCCGGTATCGGCAGCGGGCGACCTGCTGACCTGGTGGCGGCTCGGCATTGCGCTCGAAATCTTTGGAGCGCTCGCCGGAGCGAACCGGCTCACCCTCGAGCACGTAACTCAACGACATCAGTTCGGGCAGCCACTCGGCTCCCTGCAGGCCATTCAACACCGGCTCGCAATGGATGCAACCACGTTGCAATCAATACGCTGGCTCGCGCTGAAGGCCGCCTCATCCGCATCCGCAGCGGACGCGGCATTGGCGGCGGGATACGCGCAACAGGCAGTCGGTACCCTCGCGTACGACGTTCATCAGTTTTCCGGAGCGATGGGGCTGACACTGGAATATCCCTTGCACCTGTTTACCTACAGGGCGCGGATGTTGCAGTCAGAGCTCGGCGGAGCGCATACGCAGATCGCAACGGCCGTGACCGGGACCTGGTCTGGATCTGACGAGCTGCTGGCCCTGCGAGCGTAGCCATGCAATTGACCACATTGGGGGATCTGTGGCAACGCAACGCGCGGTTGTTTCCAAACACCGAAGCGGTCGTCTACGGCCCCACGCGGCGCACCTACTCGCAGATTCTCGATCGTGGCCACCGCCTGGCCTCGGGGCTACAACAGTTAGGCGCGGCTCACCAGCACCGCATCTCCCTGCTGGCCCGCAATCGCGCAGAATGGTTCGACTATTTCGCCGCTTGCGAAGTACACGGGTTTATTGCTGCCACCCTGAACTTCAGGCTGGTCGCCGAAGAGCTGGTCTACGTGTTGAATGATTCCGGCGCCAGCGTCCTCATTTTCGAAGACGAGTACACCGGGGTCGTGGAGAAGATCCGCGAGCGTGTTCCGGTTGTGCGCCACTACGTGTGCCTCGGGGAAACACCCGCGTGGGCAATTTCCTACGAGTCATTGCTCGAGCGAGGCAATCCGTCGGGAGCCTCCTTCGCCGCGTTGAGCTCGGACACCGTACGGCTCATTTATACCAGTGGCACGACCGGCAAACCCAAAGGGGTGGCCCGCGGCCAGGCCGCCGATCTGGCACTCGCGCGCATCTGTGCCAACACGACAGAGATGCCCGACGGCTGTCGCGAGTTGATCATGATGCCGATGTTTCACATTGGCGGCCAGTCCATGGCCTCCGGTGCACACTGGGCCGGCGGCACGGTCGTCCTGCAGCGGGATTTCAGCCCGGCCGACATCCTCCAGGCAATCGAGTCTGAAAAGATCGACGTCGTGCACGTGACACCCACGATCGTTCAGGCGCTGCTCGAACATCCCGATATCGAGCGCCGCAACCTGTCCAGCTTGAAGACCATCCTCTACGCCGCGGCGCCCATGCCCGTTCCCCTGTTACGAAAAGGTTTGGCGAGACTCGGCCCCGTATTCGCGAACTGTTACGGCTCGACCGAAGTGGGTGCGGCCATAGTGCTGCAAAAACGCTTTCACTTCGTCAACGGAACGGCGGAGGAAACTGCAAGACTGGCCTCGCTCGGGCAGGAACATCCCGATTCCCGTGTACGCATCATCGATCCGGACGGAAACGAGTGCCCGCCGGGTCGGGACGGAGAAATCGCTCTGCGTTCTGACGCAATGATGAGCGGGTATTGGAATCGCCCTGTGGACACGGAGGCTGCCTTCCATGACGGTTGGCTCCGAACCGGTGATCTGGGCCGAATGGACGAACGCGGCTTCGTGTACCTGGTCGATCGCAAAGCCGACATGATCATTTCGGGTGGCGAGAACATTTATTCCCGTGAAGTGGAAAATGCACTGGGCCTGCATCCGGAGGTCGCCCAAGTGGCCGTCATCGGCGTCGAGGACGACTACTGGGGCGAGGTCGTGAAGGCGATCGTCGTGCGTCGGGAGGGATCGGACCTGAGCGCCGCGGATCTCATCGCATTCGCAGGTACACAGATAGCGCGTTACAAGCTGCCCAAATCGGTCGAATTCGCCCTGCGGCTGCCACTGTTGCCGAGCGCAAAGATTGACAAAGTACAGCTTCGCAGGCAGTACGGTCAGTCACAGTTCCCGCGGCCGGAGCCCGAGCCAAAATGACCTACGATTCCTATTCGGATCTGCAAGTACAGCATCGCGGACGCTGTTTGTGGATCACGCTGAACAGGCCACCGCAAAACCCGGTCACCGCATTGATGCATACGGAACTTGCGAGGGTATTCGCGCAAGCCGACGCGGATGATGACATCAAGGTGATCGTGCTGACGGGAGCCGGAACGACGTTCTCCGCCGGCGGCGACATCAACGATATGTACGAAAAGCGTCTCGATACCCGGCATCACGCGCGGATGTCGTTGGAAGGCGCGAAGATCATCACCGACATGTTGGCCCTCACCAAGCCCCTCATTGCGCGGATCAACGGCCATGCGATCGGGCTGGGCGCAACGCTCGCCCTCTTTTGCGATATCGCGGTCGCTGTGGAAGGCATCAAGATTGCGGATCCCCACGTGAAGATGGCGCTCGTCGCGGGCGACGGCGGCGCCATCATCTGGCCGCAACTGGTCGGCTTCATGCGGGCGCGTGAGTTCCTGCTGACCGGCAAATCCCTTACCTCCCAGGAGGCGGCGGCTATCGGACTGATCAACTACGCCGTGCCGCGCGAACAACTGGACGCCAAGGTCGCTGAATTCGTGGACTGTTTCGAGCAGGGCCCGCGGCAGGCCACGGCGCTCACCAAGCGAGCCATCAACCAGTTCCTGCAAAGTTATGTCGGCACGGCGATCGAGGCCCACCTCGGCATGGAGATGCGCTCCCTCTTCAACTCCGAACACGACGAAGCCGTGAAGGCATTCCTGGACAAGCGCAAGCCGCAGTTCAGTTGACCGACAAGGAAGACTCATCATGGCCAAAGTAACCTCGGCTGGCAAAACTCCACCCACCCCTACGGCCGGCACACCCGCCGGCCTGGATGGCACCCAGGCCATCCGGCGCGCGGTGGCCATGCTGAAAATCATCGCCTCGGGAACCTATCCCGGGGTGACGCTCAGCGAAGTTTCAGAAACGATGAGCCTCTCCAGATCCACGGCCCATCGCATCCTGCGTTGCCTCGTCAACGAAGGTCTCGTCGAGCAGGATTCGGTCCACAACAACTACACCATCGGACGCCTGGCGTTCGAGCTCAGCCTGGCCTCGACACGCGACTTTCACGGCGCCTCGGGTTGGAACCGGGTCGTCGAAAGTGTCGCCCGCCGCACGAATCACACCACGTACCTGTTAGCTCGCACCGGCGTGGACGCGGTGATCATTCAGAAAGCGGAAGGCCGGGCATCGCTTCGTGTGGTTCCCGTCGACGTAGGCCAGCGCCGCGCGCTGGGTGTAGGTGCCGGGGCACTGGCCCTGCTTTCCAGCTTCGAGCCTCCGGAAATCGAACGGATCATTCAGGCAGTCACACCGTCCCTGGCGCAGTTTCCAAACCTGAATCCCGCGGTTCTTCTGCAGGACGCGCTTGCCGCGCGCGCCCGCGGCTACGCCATCAGCCGCGGGCGGGTATTCAACGAGGTCGTCGGCCTCGGAGTCGCATTGCCTGCGCCTGACGTCGGCCAACTTGCAATCAGCCTCGCAATGCCGGCTTCTGCCGTGGACGACACCGCCCTGATTGAGCTGGCCCGCATCATCAAACAGGAGATTGCCACCGCCGGCCCTCCTGCGAAGACCCGTACATGAGCGCCGTCCTCGAGGAGGTCGTGGACGAGCGCGGCATCGCGATCCTGACTCTGAACCGGCCGCAAGTATCCAACGCGCTGTCGGATGAGCTCTTCGAGGCCCTCGCCGAGGCCTTCACACGGCTGGACCGCCGCCAGGACATCGGAGTCATCGTCCTGACCGGTCGCGGGCCAGCCTTTTGCGCCGGAGGCGACGTCGCACAGATGCCGGGCAACAGTCAGGAACTGACGTTTGAGACTCGTGTGAGCAACTTGGAGCGTCGCGCCGCTGCCATACGCATCATTCGCGACTCCTCTAAGGTCACGATAGCGATGGTCAACGGGGCCGCGGTGGGTGCCGGGTTGGCACTGGCACTGGCTTGCGATTTCCGGTTCGCCGGGCAGTCGGCGCGCTTGACGACCGGTTATCTCAACATCGGCCTGTCCGGGGATTGCGGCGCGGTCCACCTGTTGACCCATCTCGTTGGGGAGTCACGGGCCAAGGAGTTGTTCCTGCTGCCCGAGATGCTGTCGGCAGCGCAGGCGCTGGCACTGGGTTTGATCAACCGGTGTCTGCCCGATGAATCCCTCGAGGCCGACACACTCGCCCTCGCTGCGCGCCTGGCCGCCGGCCCGCGAGTTGCGCAGCGCTACCTGAAAATGAACTTTCGCAATACCGGCCGCGAGTTGGCCGACGCCATGCGCGATGAAGCCGTGTACCTGGTCCGCTCCGCGCTCAGCGACGATCATTCCGAGGCCAAAGCAGCCTTTCGCGAGCGGCGCCCGCCCCGATTCACAGGCACCTAGCCTGCTGCCGCCTGGAAATCTCGAATGACTGATGCTGACTATGTGGTGATTGGAGCCGGAAGCGCAGGCGCCGTGGTGGCGAGCAGGTTGTCCGAGGATCCAGGAACGCGCGTCGTCCTGTTGGAAGCCGGAGGCCTGGCCGACAGTTTCCTCGTGCGGATGCCCGCCGGCTTTACCCGCATGTTGAACAACCCCCAGTTCGACTGGTGCTACGAACAGGATCCGGACGACACCATCGACAACCGGAAGTTTGTGTGGTCGGCGGGCAAGCTTCTGGGCGGCAGCAGCTCCATCAACGGCCAGGTATACATCCGCGGCTCAGAGGAAGATCACCAACGCTGGGTCGAGCAAGGATGCACAGGGTGGAGCTTTGCCGACTGTCTGCCTCATTTCAAGTCGTCCGAAAAGTTCGGGCCGGGTCCCGGCCCGTTTCATGGAACGAGTGGCCCGCTGAGCGTCATTGCGCAAAGGGACCCGCACCCATTGAGCCGGACTTTCATCGAGGCGTGCGCCGAGAAAGGCATCGCGTCCATAGGCGAGTACTGCGGTGGCAACCTCGATGGCGCCTTTCTTTCGCTCTGCAGTCAATTCCCCAACGGTACCCGGTGCAGCACGGCCGCCGCCTTTCTCGATCCCGCCCGTGCCCGAAGCAATCTGCAAATCCTGACCGGCGCGCTGGCCCATAAGCTGGTGTTCGAAGGCCGACGTGCAGTCGGCGTCACCGTGGTCCGCAACGGGCGCGAGGAAACCTTGCGCGCGACACGGGAGATCATCGTGTGCGCCAGTGCGATCGGCTCGCCGGCGCTTTTGATGCGCTCGGGCATCGGACCCGCCCAACAGCTGACCGAGTTGGGCATACCGGTGGTCCTGGACCGGCAACAAGTGGGACAGAACCTGCAGGAGCATTCCGCGGTTCCCATCAACAAATTTGTGAACGTCCCGACCTACAACAGCCAGACCGGACGGCTGCACATGGCGCAACATGCGCTGCAGTACTTCTTACTCAAGAAGGGTCCCATGGTCACACCGGCAGTGCAGGCCATGGCCACTGCGCGCACCCGCCCTGACCTGCCGCATCCCAACGTACAACTCCACTTCCTGCCTCTCAGCTACGACATCGAGCCACAAACAACTTCCGCATCTTCCGGACAGATGGACAAACGTCCCACGGTGATGATCAGCGCGAGTGTCTGCCATCCATTCTCCCGGGGAGCCGTGAGACTGCGGGGTCCGCGAGCCGAGGATCCCCCGCACATCGCGCACCGCCTTCTGAGCGACGCGCGCGACGTCGAGACCTTGAGCGAAGCCTGCAACCTGATCGAGTCGATCTTCGCGACCCGTACCTGGAAAAAGTTTGTCACAGCTCCCCGCTCTCCGCCGGCGCCACCCGCGAAGACCTCTGACTGGGGGACCTACGTACGATCGCACGCGACTATTGCCTACCATCCGGTCGGCACGTGCCGAATGGGTTCAGACGATGAGAGCATCGTCGATACGCAACTTCGCGTTCGCGGTATCGGTGGGTTGAGGGTGGCCGATGCGTCGGTCATCCCGTCGCTCGTGAGTATCAACACGAACGCCACCGCCATCATGGTCGGCGAGCGGGCCGCAGCCTTCATCCGGGGCTCGTGATGTTGAACACTGAACAGCGCAGCGCCTTCGACGACGAGCTCGATCTGTTCCGCGACCAGGTCAGACGCTTCCTGGATCGCCAGGTCATACCCAACCTGGATCGCTGGGAAACCCAGGGATACGTGGATCGCGAGCTGTGGCTGGCGTGCGGCGAGGCGGGCCTGTTGTGCCCCACAGTCCCTGCCGAATACGGGGGTCTGGGCCTCGATTTCCGCTACAACACGGTAGTCAACGAGGAGATCTGCTACACCGGCTCGACGGCGGGCATCACGCTGCAATCCGACATCGTCGTCGAATACATCGTCCGGTACGGCTCCGAAGCGCAAAAGAAACTCTGGCTGCCGCGCATGGTCAGCGGTGAATGCATAACCGCCATCGCGATCTCGGAGCCTGGCATGGGCTCCGATGTCAAAAGTCTGCGCACCAGTGCGCGCCGCGAGGGCTCCGACTACATTGTCAGCGGAGCCAAAACCTACATCACCAACGGGCAGATGGCCGATCTGGTCATCGTCGCGGCAAAGACCGATCCGCAGGCCGGCGCCAAAGGCATCTCGCTGATCCTGGTCGAGGCAGAGCGCGCCGGCTTCCGCCGCGGCATCAAGCTCGACAAAATCGGCCATCACTCCGCCGACACGTCCGAGTTGTTCTTCGATGACGTACGCGTCCCCGTAACCAACCTGCTCGGGGAGGAAAACCGGGGCTTTCGCTGTCTGATGAGCCAGCTCGCGCAGGAACGGCTGATGATCGCGATCGCAGCTCAAGCGGTCGCGCAACGCTCTTTCGACGAAGCCGTGAAATTCACCCGGGAGCGCAAAGCCTTCGGCCAGAGCATCCTCGATTTTCAGAACACGCGCTTTGTGCTGGCCGACCTCGCTTCGCGGCTGCAGGTAGGCTGGGCCCATATCGACTGGGCCCTGCTGCGCCACGTGCGCGGCAAGCTCACTGCTGAGCAGAGTGCGGCCGCCAAGTTGTGGCACACCGAGCTGCAGTGGGCCACAGTCGATGCCGCCCTGCAGCTACACGGCGGCGCGGGCTACATGAACGAGTATCCGATCGCGCGGTTGTGGCGTGATTCGCGGGTCACGCGGATTTACGGCGGCACGTCGGAGATCATGAAGGAAATCATTGGAAGGACACTGTAGGCATCCAGTGCCAGCGATACGAAGTTGAAACCCAGCGTCGCCATCATCGGGGCGGGCCCCGCCGGACTGTATGCAGCCGAGGCCTTGATCCAAAGCAACCGGATCGCAGGCGTCGACCTCATTGATGAGCTGCCGGCCCCTTTCGGCCTGTTGCGTTATGGCGTGGCGCCGGACCACCTCAAGATGAAATCGCTCGAGACCGTCCTGCAGCGGATCGTCGACCGGCCCGGCGTGCGATTCTTCGGCAATGTACGTTTTGGCCGGGACATCAGCCGCCGCGAGCTACTGTCGCTGTATGACTTCGTCGTCTACGCGCATGGCGCGGCGCACGATCGTCCGCTCAATATCGAAGGTGAGAACCTGCCAGGCAGCGTCGCGTCACGGGATTTCGTGGCTTGGTACAACGGCCACCCACACGGGCGCTTTGAGATGGACGCTCAACGGATACAACGAGTAGCCGTGATCGGTGCCGGTAACGTGGCGCTGGATGTTGCCCGCGTACTGGCCAAACCCGCCGAATTTTTCATCGCCACCGACGTGTCCGACCGGGTGTTGGACTTCCTGCGATCGAGCCAAGTGCGCGACATCCACATTCTCGGCCGCGGTAGCGCGGCTCAGGCGCGTTTCACGACCAAGGAGCTGCGCGAGCTGGGCAACATCGACGGAGTCGAGGTTCGGATCAATCCCCGGGATCTCATCCTGGACGAACAACAGCAGTCGCTGGCCGCCGCCGACGCCAATGTGGCGCGCAACCTGGAAGTGATGCGGGAGTGGGCCGCGCGAAGTCCCGGGAATGGACCGCGGCGCATTCATTTCCGATTCAACTCGAGCCCGATCGCAATCGTCGGCGCAGAGCGTGTGGAGGCTGTTCGAATCAAACACTCCCGAGGAGCCGATCCCACGTTCGATCTCGCAGTCGATGCGGTTTTCCGTTGCGTCGGCTACTTCGGCGCAGCGCTCTGTGACGTACCGTTTGACGCTGTCACGGGCACGATACCCAACGACAACGGCAGGGTAACCCAACGAGAGTATGTGACCGGTTGGGCGCGACGCGGCCCACGGGGAGTACTCGGGACCAACAAAAGCGATGCGGCCGAAGTCGCCGCGGCACTACTGGCCGAAGCTGCGTTGCGCGGCGAATACAAACATCCCGCGGATCTCGCTTCGATGTTGCGTTCGAAGAATGTGGAAGCGGTCACCGCCAGGGGCTGGGCCGCCATTTGCGCGGCGGAGCGGGCTCTCGGAGCGCGATCGGCACGGACCCGCGTCAAGTTGTGCACATACGCAGAACTGCTCGAAGCAAGCCGCTCATCGGCTGGCTGACAGCCGCCCGGGCAGGCGCTCGCGCCACCCGGAGCGCCCGCGGCGCTCCCGAGTTATTTTCGCGGCGCGGCGGCCACGTCCGGATGATCCGCGGGCAGCGTGCCGAATGGCTTGGCGCCGCCAGGTGAGCCCACGTCCCGGAAGACCTCGATCTGCCGCATGAGGAAATGCTGCTGCCCAGGTTTGAGATCTTCCTGGTACAGGATCGCATTAACCGGACACACCGACACACAGGCGCCGCAGTCGATACATTCGTCCGGCTGGATGTAAGCCGAACGCTCGGCCAGATAGATGCAGTCGACAGGACACTGTTGCGTGCACTTCTGATCTTTTACATCGATGCAGGCATCGGTAATCACGTACGTCATGAGCGGACCGCCTTCACTTCGCCTTCATCGCCTGGCGTGTGGCCTCCGGCAAGCCGGTGGGGTCCATCAGCATATCGAACATCTTGAGATTGTGGGCATGGGTGAGCTGATGCAGGTGAAATGCGTTTTTCATGGCCACCGAGCGTCCTTGTGCATCCAGCGAGCCGTTCACCGCCTCCTTGGCGAGCTTCAGAGCGAAGCGCGGCTTGGTCGCAATCCTGCACGCGAGCTCGAGCACACTGGCCTGCAGCTGATCCCGCGGCACGACCCGGTTTACCATGCCCAGCCGGTACGCTTCCTGGGCTGTAAACGAGTCGCTGGTGAACAACAGCTCCTTGGCCTTGCGTGCCCCCAGCTCCCAGGCATGCGTGAAGTATTCGTGACCCGATATGCCAAAGCTGACGGTTGGATCCGCAAACACGGCATCCTCACTGGCCACGATGATGTCGCATGGCCAGATCAACATCAGTCCGGCCGCGATGCACTTGCCGTGCACGGCAGCAATGGTGGGCTTCGGGATGTTGCGCCAGCGTTCGCTGAATCCCAGATACAACTCCTCTTCGCGAGCCATCTGGCCTTCCGCGCCGGCGCAGGTAAACCCACAGCCGGTACCGACGGTCCGGTAGTGGGTGACATTGGTCAGGAATTCGGTCTCACTGAGGTCGTGGCCCGCGGAAAAGTGCTTACCGTTGGCAGCGAGGATGATGACCTTGATGTCATCGGCATGCGCCGCCCGGTCGAAGGCATCGTTGAGGTCATACAGCAGCTTGGTGTCCTGAGCGTTCGCCTGTTGTGGCCGGTTCAGAACCAACCGTGCGACTCCCGGCGCGGGCTGCTCATACAGAATGTGGCTCACAGTGTCTTGTGTCATGGCAAATTCCTCATGCTGATGCCGTCCTCGGGATCACGAACAATGCGTTGGCGTCCGCGAGGAGTGTGTCGTCCTTCTGGAGCGTCCCGGAAAGGAACAACTTGCGCCCCTCCTCCCGCTCGAGTTTCACCTCAATCCTCAGATCGACGTCCGCGGGGACGAGGACCCGGTAGTTGACATGCAGGTAAGCGGTGCGGGTGCGCGCGATCCAGCCCATGTTGGAAAACTTCCCCATGAACTCGTCGAAAATCAGCGGGATGACACCGCCGTGAGCGGCGCCGCCGGAACCGAGATACACGGTCGTCAGCCGAACGGTCCCCACCATCCGGGTCTCATCCCTGAGCTCCAGCACGATCGGCGGGACCAGCGCCTGGCCCCGACCGGGAACATCGACGATGCGCCCGGCAAGGCGCTGCTCATCAGGAACGGAAAACGGCCGCAGCGTCGCGGCAATCTGCTCGAGCTCCCCTGTGACCTGGGCGGCAATCTGCGCAGTGGGCCGCGCTTCCGCAACCCGCGCCTGCACGGACCTCAGGGCTTCGATCATCCGCAGAAACTCGCGGGTAGCACCCGACTCCTCGTCAGTATCATCAACAATCGAATTCAATGAGCTGTCCAACCACCGTCCACGCGAAGGGTCTGCCCGGTGACATAGGCGCTCGCCTCGCTGGCCAGGAACAACAGCGCCCCATCGAAGTCAGCCGGTGTCCCGTGCCGCGGGATGAGTGACTGGCGCTGGATCCAACTTTGCACCTTGGCGTCGTTGATGACCGACTCCGTCATTTCCGTCTCGATGAAGCCCGGCGCGAGGTTGTTGACCCGCACTCCACTGCGGCTCCACTGCGCGGCCCACTCGCGTGTCAGCGATTCGAGTCCACCTTTACTCGCCGAATAGACCGCCTGAGGAAAGCGCCCGATGCCGACACTTGCGACAATTGAAGTGACGTTGACGATGGTTCCGCCTCCACGCTGGATCATGCCCCGCACGAACGCCTGCGCCAGCAGGATGGGAGCCACCAGGTTGACGGCCAGCGTCTTCTGAATCTGCTCCAGCGTTTCGTCCTCGGCTTTGACGCCACCGGCGATCCAAGCTGCATTGTTGACCAGGATGTCGACGTGGCCCAGTTGCTCGAGCGCACGCGCCGCAACAATAGCAACCGACGCAGAATCGCCCAGATCGGCGGACAACGGGATGATGCCGGGAACCTCCGCGGCCAGCTCATCGAGCGCATCGCGGCGCCTCGCGATGACCACAGTACGTGCGCCCGCCTCCGCTAAAACCCGCGCCATGCGCCTGCCGATCCCGGCGCTTGCGCCAGTCAACACGGCATTCTTACCGGCCAGCGAAAACGAGCTTGCAGCTCCTGACATGGGAATCGATTCCTTCAACGCGTTTCGCCCCAACCGAGGATGTCGGAGGAGCGCTTCGTATCCAGGTATTCGCGAATGTAGGTGATCTTTCCGTCCCGGCACGAATAGATCCACGCGTATTCCATGTCATACACCTTGTCCTCCTTGGTGATGGCATGAGCGTTCGTCTGCACGATTGCGGTGTCGCCGTCCGCGTAAATGTTGTGAATCTTCAATCGGAAGGTTCCCTTTTGAAACAGCCGGCGGACGGTCTCGGTCCCCAGCTCGCGAACCACGCGCTCACGGCCGTGCAACACGCCGTCAGGCACACTGGCGGGCATCTGCCAGACCACATCTTCGGACAGGATCTCCATGAGATGGTTGCGATCACCGCGCCCGAGCGTCGCATATAAATCGTCAATCAGCGCTTTCGTCTGCTCAGTCGTCATTGCCGATGCCCCGCTACCAGTCCTCAACGTTACGTCACTCACACCCGAATCTCGGCTCCGTCCACCAGGGAAAGCCGGCAGGCAGGTCGCGGCTCACCCGATCCGGAAACAGCGCCGCGCGCTTGCCCAGAAAGCTCGCGATGCCTTCCTGCATATCCTGCGCGCCTTTGCGCGCCTCGACCATCAGCGATTCGACACGATGCGCGGCCATGGGATGCTCCGCTACGCTCAGGCGCCAGATCATCTGGCGAGTCAACGCTGCCGACACCGGCGCCGATTTTTTGGTGATGCGCAATGCCAGGCTGCGCGCGGCATCGAGCAACTGCTCGACCGGGTGAACGCTGCGCACCAATCCGGCCTGCAACGCTTCGGCCGCCGGAATCAGCTCAGCGCTCAAACACCACTCCAACGCACGCGACACACCGACGAGCCGCGGCAAGAACCAAGTGGAGCAGGCTTCGGGTACAACGCCCAGTCCGGTGAACACAAATCCGAATCGGGCCTTCTCACTGGCCAGCCTGAAATCCATCGCCAGCGGCAGCGTCGCGCCAAATCCGACCGCGGCGCCGTTGATTGCGCCGATGACCGGCTTGAGACTGCGGAATACCCGCAAGGTCACGATGCCGCCATCGTCTTCCTGCAACTGACTCGCTGTGCTCGGCGGCCGTGGTGCAACTTCTCCGCCGGCACAGAACGCGCGGCCAGCTCCTGTCACGATGACCGCCCGCACCTCGTCGTCCGCATCAGCTCGATCAAATGCGGCCAGCAGCTCGTCGCGCATCTGGGCATTGAATGCGTTCAACTTGTCCGCTCGATCGAGCGTAACGGTGAGGATTCCCCCCTGCAGCTCGCAGTTCACGGTCGCGACCGTCATTGGCTCGCCCCCCAATTCCACATTATGGGACAGATTCGTCCGTCCGACGGAAGCTCGTTCTCATCCTCCCGGGAGGAAATAGTAGCGTAAATGTCGGTTATTATCTTCAGTCTACGCGCGTCAGGCTTCGGCGCCGAAGTTTTTCTTGTCCCGGCTCTCTCCCACCAATTAGGATGGCGGCCGTACGCGGGAGGGGCCTCCATGCCAACGGACATTGTCAAATTCGAGCGTCGCGGCCCCCGGCGCGCGATGGAGTTGCTCCTGTTGAATCGAACTTTGACAGCAGCGGTAGGCCGGGAGGGCATCGCCGCGTACCTGGGCAAACGACCGACCGGGACCTGAAGGTGCAGCAGGGCCAGCCGTCACTGTTTGATCCCATTCAACTGGGCGCCGTCCGCGCACGTAATCGAATCCTGATGGCACCGATGACACGCGGCCGCGCCACGCGCGACCACGTTCCAACCGCTCTGATGCGGGATCACTACACTCAGCGGGCCAGTGCCGGCCTGATCATCTCAGAAGCCACGGGTATCAGCCGGCAGGGGTTGGGATGGCCGTACGCGCCCGGAATCTGGTCCGCTGAGCAGGTGTCAGCCTGGGAGCCCATCACCCGATCCGTCCACGACGCCGGCGGCAAGATTGTTTGCCAGTTGTGGCACATGGGCCGCGTCGTGCACCCGAGCTTTCTGGATGGCACTCCGCCTGTCTCCTGCTCGGCAACGACCCCACCCGGCGACGCACGCACCTACACCGGACGTCAGACCTACGTTGAGGCTCGACCGCTGTCAGTACAGGAGATCGCGGCCATCGTGCAGGACTTCGCACAGGCGGCGCTCAATTGCCGAGCGGCCGGTTTCGACGGCGTCCAACTGCATGCGGGCAGCGGTTACCTCATCGACCAGTTTCTGCGCGACGGCACCAACCGACGCACAGACCGTTATGGCGGCTCGATACCGAACCGACTTCGCTTTCTACTCGAGATCATCGAGGCCATCAGCAGTGCGTTGTCCCCAGAGGAGTTGTCAGTCAGGTTCTCGCCCAACGCCGCCACTCAAGGATGTGCCGATACGGATCCCCTGGAGCTGTTTTCGGCAGCCGCAGGCGCCTTGCGCGGAGTTGGACTGGCTTTCCTCGAGTTGCGAGAGCCGGGACCGGCCGGCATATTCGGCATTACCGACAGTCAGCCCGTGTCACCTGCGGTGCGGCAACGATTCGACGGAAGCCTGGTCCTGAATGAAGACTACGACCTGGCCCAGGCACAACACAGCCTCGCCATCGGCGAGGCGGATGCCATCAGCTTCGGTCGCGCCTTCATCTCCAATCCCGATCTGCCACACCGACTCGAACGCGAGCTGCCACTGTCAGCGGATTCGCGCGCCCACTGGTATACGCCAGGGGCTCGAGGTTACACCGACTATCCAACACACGACACCGTCGATCTAAAACACAACTGATCTGCGTCAATCTGACGGATCCGCACGAGGGGGCAACTTGAACGCGATCACACTCGGAACACCATCAGCCATCACCAAAGGCAGCCCGCGCCTGCTGTTTGCCACCTTGATGCTGGGCATGATGGCCCAGGGACTCGCATTCACCGCGTTCGTATCGGCGTTGCCCCAGATGGCGCAGGCGCTTGGCAGCCGCGGCGTATTTATCGCACAAATGACCATGTCGCTGGCGGCCCTCGGCCTGATGTGCGGCGCATTGGCGAGCGGCTGGGTACTGGAGAAACTCGGTACCCGCGTGACCCTTCTGACATCCCTGTTGATATTCGGTCTGATTGGTGCGGGTGGGTTGGTTGTGAGCAGCCCGCCGCTGCTGCTGGCGACCAGGTTCGCCGCAGGCTTCGCTGTCGCGTGTATGGTGACGACCTGCGTGTGGGGGATTGCTGCGGCCTTCGATGGCGACCGCAGAGCGAAGGCGTTGGGACTGTCCTCCTCGCTCGCAAACGTCTCTGCCCTGACCGGTACGATACTGGGTGGTTATCTTGCGAGGGTCGGCGGCTGGCACCTCCCCTTCGCCCAATACCTGGTGTTCGGCGTGGCCGCCTTCGCGCTCGCATTTATCGGTATCGGACAGGTCAAACCCGACCCCGATCCCATCACGCGCGCGAGCCAGCCCTTTTTCAAACGACTGTTGCCGTTTTACCTGCTGGCCGCCTGGCTGTTCGCAGTCCTGTTCATGGCCTCCACCCAATACGCATTTCTACTGCAGCAGGACGGCATTGCCGACCCCGCGACCCGTTCGCTCATCCTCGCAACAGTCACCGTGACTGGAGCGTTGATGGCCTTCATCTACGGCCTCTTGCAGAAACTGTTGAGTGCCCAGGGCACCTTTCTCTTTGGGCTCGTCTGCATGATCCTGGCGCTGGCCGCTACTGGCTCAGGACTGACAGCGAACCTGGCATTCGCCGTGGGCTGCGCAGTCCTGATGGGAATCTACGCCGGCCTGGTCCTCCCTTATCTGTATCATTCGGTCACGGAGAAAACCGACAGCCCGGCACGCAGTCGCGCCATCGGACTGCTGACGGCGTTCGGATTTTTCGGTGGATTTCTCAATCCCCCCGTGCTCCTTGCGCTCGCGAGGCAGATCGGTCTGAGAAACGTATTCACCGTGGTTTCGATCGGGATGCTGATTCTGGCGATAACAACTACAGTCAATCTCGCTCGCAAGCGCTGACTGACAGCTCCCCACGCGGTGCAGCGCGCAAGCTTCAGCCGCCGCGGGCGACTGACCTGTCGCGCGGCCCGGAAATCATTCAAGAGGCGACAGCGCATCCTCATACGGACCAAGAACACGCTCTTCGAGGTCCGTGTCGCCGTATTCGACGACCTCAGCAATTTTGCGGTCCCGAAACCG
>JAXDQF010000471.1:0-15426 GCA_034668025.1 Gammaproteobacteria bacterium
CGATGGAACACGGCGGGCAGGCCCGCGTTTAACGCCTATCCAATTTCGAGGCAGGGCCGATCCATGAGAAACGAAAATCCGCAGCCCAGGGACGTGGCACAGAAAGAGCTGCGTGAAGTGCTGGCCAGCACCGAAGCGTTGCTGGCGGCCCTCGGCGATCAAGGCGGCGAAGCCATCGACGAATTGCGCAGTCGGCTGACGAACACCATATCGGACGTCAAAAAGGAGCTAGGCAGCTCTTTCGTGGCGAGCGCGCGCGAGAAAATCGCGCAAGCCCGCGACACGGTGACCTCGGTCAATGAATTCGTCGTGGAGAAGCCCTGGACAGCGGTCGCCATCGCCGCCGGCATCGGCATGCTGGCCGGCCTCCTGCTCAAAGACTGACGGTCAATCAGAAGCTGCGCCGCCACTTCACGCCGGCACAAAAATCCGCCGCCCGTCCTGACGCACCTCCACCATGGGCGTCAGGTAAAGGCTGCTGAGACTCTCCGCGGCGATCGTCTCGCTGGACGGCCCGATACTCCACCGCCCATCCCCAAATAACAGCAACGCACGATCCGCAAACCGTGCAGCCAGCGTCGGATCGTGCAACGTCGCAATCACCGTGCTGCCAGCCCGTGCCAGCGAGCGAAATAACTCCAGCACCGCAAGCTGATGATGCGGATCCAAATGATTGGTCGGTTCATCCAGCAAATACACACCGGGCGCCTGCGCCAGCAACGCCGCAATGCCCACCCGCCGTTGCTCTCCCCCCGACATCGTGTCCGTGCGCCGGCTGCTGAAATCCCCCAGATCAACGGCCTCCAACGCCTTCCGCGCCAGTTGCCCGTCCTCGGCCGTTTCCCACTGCCAAAACGACAAGTGCGGGTGCCGCCCGATCAGCACAGTCTCCAGTGCTGTTGTGACAAACCCGTCATCGAGATCCTGCGCCAACAATCCAAGCCGGCGAGCAACACTCCGCTTGTCATGTTGGTCCGCAGATATCCCATCGAGTAGGACAGTGCCGCGGGTCGGTTTACGCAACCCGGCAAGCGTATGCAGCGTGAGCGTCTTGCCGCAGCCGTTACGTCCCAGCACCGCGACAAATTCCCCCGCCGCAAAACTCACAGTCAGCCCGCTAACTAACTCAAGCGCCCCAACCCCAACCGCAACATCGTCAGTCGCCAGCGGCGCCCCAATTGTGCCCACCGGCGCGCCACCACTCATCGCGCCGTCCATCTAATTTCCAACGCAGTAGCCGGCCCAACCACAACATCCCGCAAACCAGCCGGCATCTGCGCATCCGTAGGCGACACCGCCCGACGCCCCGCCATAATCTCCGCATCGTCCTGGGGATAGAGTGGCTTGCGCTCCGGGTCCCCGAACCCAATCGGAAACAACGGCGCCCCCGTATTCGGATCGTACTTGTCAGTCGCGCCCAAAGTGTGAAGCAACTCGTGCGTGATCACGACGTTGTTACTACCGCCCATGGGCCGTTGCGCAAACGCATGCACGATCCCGATCAAACCCTTCTGCATGCCATGCGAATCCGGCACGGTCTGCAGCGTCGAAGGATCGTGATAGAGCACAAACATCCGGACGCGCGGCGGCGCTTTCCCGTGAGTATCTGCATTCCGCCACCCATACCAGCGAAGTTTGAGACTCCACCAAACGGTGCCCAGAATCCCGGCGCCCCGTTCGAGTTCCGGCGGCAGTGTCCGCACCTGCGGATACAACACCATGTGTACAGGCTCCGCCAGGGGCTTGCCGTAGCGGTGCGCCTCGCGCCCCATGAAATCCTCGATGTCAGCGAATTGCGGGGTCTCGAGCCCCTCGATATAACTCTGGGCCGCCGCGGTCCCATCCGCATTGACCGGAAAGATGCCCACCCACAGCGGTTGCTTCCACCCGGTGCTGCCGATTTGCTCAAACCACGTATGAACGGCCGCCCACAGCAGGATCAGCAACAGAATCAAAATCCGGATGTGTCGCCACACGATGGCTCAGGGCTGCAGGCGGGTGGCTGTCCAAGAGCCAGGATCAAAAGAGCCATCGGCCCGCTTCTGCAGCGCCCGTGTCCACCGCGCGCGATCATGAATTCGCGCAGCCCCCTCGACCCACAGCTCCACACTTTCCGCCCAGATCCGAAACCCGCCCCAGTTGGGAGGGCGAGGAACCACAATCTTCTTTTCTGCTTCGGCCCGTTCGTCCTTGGGACCCCCGTCGGCTGTGCCGTCCGGCGACGGTACGCCATCCGGCAGAGGTGTCCCAAACCGCTTGGCTGCCGCGACGACGGCTGCCTGTAACTCCGCACGCGACCCAATCGGCTCGCTCTGCGCGCTAGCCCATGCGCCAAGTCGGCTTTCCCAGGCCCTGGACGCGAAATACGCGTCGCTGTCTGCCTCCGGCGCCACAACGACGGGTCCTTCCACTCTGACCTGCCGGTGTAACGTATCCCAATGCATTACGGCGGCCGCCCGTGGGTTTTGCGTGAGCTGCTTCCCCTTGCGTGACAGGTAGTTCGTGTAGAACACGAGGTACCCCGGCTTGGGGACGATGTCTTTACACAGGACAACGCGCGCCGAGGGCTGTCCGTCCGGATCGACCGTGGCTACGACCATCGAATTCGGGTTGGGCTGCTGTCGAAGCTTCCAGCTCTCTTCCAGCCAGCGGCTCACGACGACGAGGGGCTCCGCAGGCAGCGGATCGGGTAAAAGCTCTGTATGGTGGCTCATTGCGTAATCGTAAACCACCCGATAAAAGGGTGTTCACTTCCGAAAGACCTGTGAGAGGCCCTGCTTGCCATGGCGACCGATGATGTGACGCTGGATGCTCTACGCCAGCGCGTGACGGACATTGATCGTCAGCTCATCACCCTTGTTGCGGAGCGAAAGCGCGTCAGCGGCGAGGTCGCTCGTGTAAAGCGGGCCACGGGCTATCCCACACGGGACTTCGAGCGCGAGCGGGATGTCATTCTCGGCGTGCGCACGATGGCTACGGAACTAGGCGTCTCGCCCGCGCTGGCCGAGGACCTGCTCAGATTGCTGATTCGCTCGTCGCTGACCACCCAGGAGCAAGCAAGCGTCGTTGCACGAGGCACCGGATCCGGTCGCCGCGCGCTCGTCATCGGTGGCGGCGGCAAGATGGGGCGCTGGTTCGTCGAGTTCCTCACGTCGCAGGGTTTCAGTGTCGAGATCGCGGATCCCGGCGCCGTCGCGTCGGGCGTCACGCGAGTGGACGACTGGCGCAAGACGGATTTGAAGCATGATTTCATCGTGTTGGCGACACCGTTGGGTGTGACGGACGCGATCCTTCGCGAGCTTGCGCTTCGCCGTCCGAGTGGGGTGATCTTCGACGTCGGCTCGCTGAAGTCACCGCTGCGTGCGGGATTGATGGCCCTCAAATCATTGGGTTGTAAAGTCACATCCGTGCATCCGATGTTCGGGCCGGATACTGAGCTGCTGTCCGGGCGGCACGTGGTGTTTGTGGACTTGGGCTCACCTGAGGCTCTCGCGGCCGCGCGTGAGTTGTTTTCGCCGACGATGGCGGAGCAAGTTGTGATGAGCCTCGATGATCACGACCGCCTGATCGCGTATGTTCTCGGACTGTCACATGCATTGAACATTGCGTTCTTCACGGCGTTGGCCGAGAGCGGTGAGGCGGCGCCAAAGCTTGCGCGCATGTCGAGTACGACGTTCGACTCACAACTCGACGTGGCTGCACGGGTCGCACAGGAGAGCCCGGACCTGTATTACGAGATCCAAAGTTTGAACGACTACGGTGCCGAATCCCTGGAGGCTCTGTCGCGCGCCGTGGAACGAATTCGAACCGCCGTCATTGCGCAGGATCATGACGCCTTCGTCGCATTGATGCGCCAGGGACGCGACTACCTGGAAGACCGCCGAAGCGTGGCGGAGCGGCGCGCCTGATTCATGCGTCGCCCTTCCGAACGAAATACAACGACTGCGGATCGTATAGCTGAGCTAAACGCCGAAGTGCGCTCGCTACAGTCCCGCTTGACCGAGTTCACGGACGAGGCCAATCGAAACGACGCCCTATTGAAGAAGACGCACGACCGCCAGCTGGATCTGCTGCGAGCGGGCTCGCTGGCGCAGTTGTTGGAGCGATTGATCCATGGATTGCGCACTTCTTACCAGCTCGACTCGGTCACGCTGATCCTCAACGATCCCAACCATGAGATCCGGCACTTGCTGGCCGGCGACGGCTTTCTGCTCGAAGAACTGGCCGAGGTTCAGTTTGTGGACATGTTGGCCACAATTGCCCCGCGCCTGGGCAATCTCGAGCAGCCGTGGCTCGGGCCTTTTCGGATGGTGGATCACGAGCTGCTGGTTCCCAAGTCGCGGCAAAACGGCAGTCTGGCCTTGATTCCCCTGCGCCGTAGCGGCCAACTCGACGGCGTACTGGTGTTCTCGAGTGCCGATCGCTTTCGTTTCACTCGTGAGCTCGCCACCGACTTCCTCGCTCACCTGGGTGCCGTGTCGGCAATTTGCCTGGAAAACGCGGTGAACCGCGCGCGCCTGGTGCGCAGCGGACTGACGGATTTCCTGACAGGCTTCCACAACCGCCGCTATCTGCATGCGCGGCTGTGTGAGGAGTTGGCCAGGGCACAGCGCAATCATCAACCGATCGCGTGCCTGATGATCGATGTCGACCACTTCAAACGCATAAACGACGAATACGGCCACTTGGCCGGCGACGCCGTGCTGCGCGAAGTGGCACAACGGATCGACGACGAAATGCGCCTCAGCGACACCGGAGCCCGATTCGGTGGCGACGAATTCGCAATCGTGTTGCCTCATGGCACGCTCACGGACGGCGAGAAAGTGGCCTTCCGAGTGTTGGAAGCCGTGCGCACCGAGGCAATCGTCGTCACCAATCAGCGCACTGAGATGGTCACCCTTTCAATCGGCGTAGCCTCGGCGTGTCCCGACTCGCAGGGCACCCGGGACTTCAGCGAGCTGGCGGAAAAGCTGATCTCCGAAGCGGATGCAGCCCTATACCGGGCCAAAAGCGCAGGCCGCAATCGGATCGAGATCTCACCGACCGTGATCAGTTAGGTCAAAGCGTCCACACGCGCAACCGCGCGCTCAGATGACTCGCCCACCGGCCCCGCGCCCCCGCAACAGCGCGATAAAGATCGGTGCCCCCACCAACGCCATGATGGCCCCCACCGGCAACTGCCGCGGACTCGCCACAGTTCTCGCGAGCAGGTCCGCGGTGGCCAGTATCGTGCCACCCAACACCACCGAGGCGGGCGCCACAACCCGATGGTCGCTCGTACGAAACGCCAGGCGAATCGCATGCGGCGTAATCAACCCAACAAATCCAACCGTCCCGGCATTGATGACCGCGATGGCAGTCAACGTCGCGCAGGCCACAAACAGGATCGTTCGCCACACTTCTATCTGCAAACCCACGCTCCGCGCGCGCAACTCCCCAGCCGCGAGTACGTTGAGCGGCCGTGCCACAAGAAGTGATAAGCAGCCCGCCAACACAGCCGCCAGCACACTGCTCCAGGGGTTCAACGCCCAACCAAGATCGCCGGCCAGCCAGAACACCATGCCGCGAAGCCGTCCGGAGTCGGCGACAGAGAGCAACACGCTAACGAGAGCTCCGCAGGCGCTCGCGATCACGACTCCTGTGAGCAAGAGGCGTGATGTTCCACCCCCGCGAGCAAGCAAATACACGATTGCGACGGCGCCGAATGCGCCGAGCACCGCTGCCGACTGCACGCCCACGGCTGCCGCGCCGGTAATCATGGCAAGCAGTGCGCCAACGGCGGCACCACCGGAGACTCCGAGCACATAGGGGTCAGCCAACGGGTTTCGGAAGAGGGCCTGCAGCAAAACACCCGCCAGCGCCAGCAACCCACCCACTCCAAATGCCGCAAGCAGCCGGGGCAGTCGGACCTCCATCATGACGTTGCGGGCAGCCTCGTCCCCCGCGCCCAGCAGTGCTGCGACAGCCTGCTTCGCGCTGATACCTGAACCCCCGCTGAGCAGCGACGCCAGACAAACCGCCGCCGCTAGGAATAGCAAAAGCGTCAGGCCCTTCAACCGACCAGTGTCGAGTGCTACGTGTTTCACGACCCGTATCATCCCGCATGCGTACACCTTGTGGCAGACTCAGATGCCTCACGGTACAACGCAACTCATGAGCGACGTCATCGACTCAGACGGCTTTCGCGCTAACGTCGGCATCGTCTTGATGCGCGGCGCAGGGGACGCTTTTCTCGGACGGCAGGTCGGAGGTCGGGGCTGGCAGTTCCCCCAGGGCGGGGTACTCGCCGGTGAGCGGCTGGAGCAGGCTGCTTACAGAGAGCTGTACGAGGAGATTGGACTGTCGCCATCTGACGTCGAACTGATTGGCCAGACCGCGCGCTGGCTGCGGTATCGTCTACCGGCCAAGTATGTGCGGCGAAACCGGCACCCGATGTGCATCGGGCAGAAACAACGATGGTTCTTGTTGCGGCTGAAACGCGAAGAAGCGCAATTCGACTTCGGGCGCACGTCCGAGCCCGAATTCGATCAGTACCGCTGGGTGAATTTCTGGGAGCCGGTGCGTGAGGTCATTTATTTCAAGCGAGCGGTGTACGTGCGGGCGTTGACCGAGCTGGCCCCGATCGCCTTTCCGGATGGGCCGCCGCCGCATCCGTCATGGTGGGCGGAAACAGCGGCCAGTGCGCTGAATCCACGGCGATCGGCGACCGCGCCGATCGACTGACGGCACAGCGGGTCCCACTTTCGCAGCCATGCGCAGCTCCGACGGCAGACCCAACCTCGTCATCCGCACGCATTCGCCGTCGCGCCGCCTGATCCTGATTGGCGTGATCGGACTGATTGCCGCGTTTGCGTTGTACATCGTCTATGAGCTCGGCCGCTTCAACGCCGGTTACGATCGACTCGAAGTCGCACAGCAGCGCACCGAGCTCGAGGTCGAAATCGAGCGGCTGGGCAAATCCAATCGAGAGTTACGGACGCAACTGGCCGAGCTCGATACCATTCGCATCGGTCGTGCGCGGGAGCAAGCCGAAGTTACGCGCACCATTGGCGATCTGCAGGCTCAGGTCGCTCGGCAGACTCAGGAGCTGGCTTTCTACCGCGGGATCGTCGCGCAGGGAGCTGCTGCGGTCGGCGTGAAGGTTCAGCAAGTGCACATCACGGCGGGGACCAAAGCGCAGCATTTCATGATGCACGTGGCTCTCGTGCGCTCCGTGCGGCCGGACAGCGTCGCGATAGGAAGCATTGCCTTGAGCCTCGATGGCGCGACCGCCGACGGCAAGCCCCTGACCCTCGATTTGCCCGCTCTCACCCCGGCCAAGCAGAAGGAGTTACCCTTCAATTTCCGGTATTTCGAGAACCTCGATCAGGATGTCGTCCTTCCCGCCGGCTTCAAGCCAGAGAAAATGGCTGTGGAAGTACGATCCAATAAAAAGGATGTCGCGCCTGCGAGCCAATCGTTCCCGTGGACGGTGGATGCGTCCTAGACTGGGCCAGTAGAGAAACGATGTTTAATACCAAGCAAGCCCGGATAGACACCCTCATCGGCAAGGAATCCCGGGTCAATGGTGACCTGGAGTTCGCCGGAGGGCTGCACCTCGACGGCAGCATTGCCGGCAACGTCCGGGCGGTTCCCGTCGAAGGCTCGAGCTTGTCCGTAAGCGAGACCGGATCGATTGAGGGCAATGTGGAAGCCGGGAACGTTATGTTGAACGGCAGCGTCCGGGGTGACATCGTGGCCCGCGACCGCGTGGTTCTAGGGGCGACGGCCCAGGTCCAGGGAAACGTTTACTACGGGGTCATTGAAATGACACTCGGCGCGCAAATTATGGGTAAGTTAACGCGCGTGTCCGAGAAGGCCGCTGAGACCGTCGCGGACGGTACGGCCGGATCGACGTGATAGACTGAGTTTACTGATTTAGAGGCGAAGCCGATGAGCACTACCGAAGCCTTCCTTGAAACCCCGTCGCTCCAGTTCACGGATGCAGCGGCTCGCAAAGTGGGCGACCTCATCCGCGGGGAAGGCAACCCGAACCTCATGCTGCGCGTATTCGTGCAGGGCGGCGGCTGCTCGGGGCTGCAGTATGGCTTCGAGTTCGACGAACAGGTCCAGGACGGCGATACCTGCGTCGAAAATCTCGGCGTGAAGCTCCTCGTCGATCCCATGAGTGTCCAGTACCTCACGGGCGCCGAAATCGACTACCGCGAAGGACTCGAAGGTGCGCAATTCGTGATCCGC
Source organism: Gammaproteobacteria bacterium (assembly GCA_034668025.1). Classification (GTDB taxonomy): domain Bacteria; phylum Pseudomonadota; class Gammaproteobacteria; order Steroidobacterales; family Steroidobacteraceae; genus 13-2-20CM-66-19. The sequence goes on from JAXDQF010000471.1 coordinate 8,239, forward strand.
AATCCGAACGCCACCACGACCTGCGGCTGCGGATCCTCCTTCACTGCTTGAGGAACTCGGGTGCTGAACGTTCGCTCGCCGCTGCTTTCCCGCATCGGCACGCTTCCGCGATCCCTTCGCTTACGTAACGCCCAGTGAGTCCAGCTGTGTCGGCCGCCCGTCCGGCCCAGCATCCTCCACCGGCCGAAAGTCGCCTGCGGACCATAATGGTCCAGCGCTTTCGGCAGACAGCGCCGCTCGCCCGCCCCCTGCGCGGGCCGGGCGAAAAGGCGTGACTTTTGCCGGCTGCTCCTCTGCCTGATGTTCTCGCCGCCGTCGATCTCGGCTCGAACAGCTTTCACATGGTCGTTGCGCGTTACTCGCATGGCCAACTCATCATCATCGATCGACTGCGCGAGATGGTTCGCCTCGGCGCGGGCGTCGAGGAAAACGGACGCATCGACAAAGAGGTGGCCGCACGCGCCATCGCTTGCCTCCAACGTTTCGGCCAACGCCTGCGTGACATGCACGCGGATAGCGTCCGCGTCGTCGGCACCAACGCGTTGCGTGTGGCCCATCGCAAGCAGGCATTTCTCGAACGCGCTCGCGAGGCTTTGGGGCACCCCATTGAGATCATCTCGGGCATGGAAGAGGCGCGCCTCATTTACTCCGGCGTCGCTCATACGATGCCCAGCGAGCCCGGTCGAAGACTCGTCGCCGATATCGGCGGCGGTAGCAGCGAGCTCATCATCGGCGATGGTCTGACTCCCCTCGAGCTCGAAAGCCTGCAGATGGGCTGCGTATCGCTCAGTGAACGCTTTTTTCGCGACGGCAAGATTTCAGCGAAACGCATCGAGCGGGCGAGGATGGCTGCGCGCCTGGAGCTCGAGCCTGTGAAAGCCGCATTTCGCCGGCGCGGGTGGGAGCACTGCGCTGGAAGCTCTGGAACCGTGCGGGCCATCGGCGAGGCCATTCGTGAACTCGAGCCGCAGAATCTGACGATCACTGCTGCCGGGCTGGAGCGCGCGCTCAAATATATTTCGGACGCGGGCCACACACGTGAGCTGCGACTAGCCGCGATTACAGAAGATCGCCGACCCGTATTTCCGGGCGGCACTGTGATCCTCACCGAGATCTTCGATGTACTGGGCGTCCAGGAAATGCGTATCGCCGACGGCGCGATGCGCGAGGGCTTGTTGTACGACATGCTCGGCCGCTTTAAGAACGAGGACGCGCGCGACCGTACCGTGCGCGCCATGCAGAAGCGCTACCACGTCGACGTTGCGCAGGCCGACCGAGTCGGCGCTACCGTGTTGGATTTCCTCGCCCAGACGCGGGAGACCTGGAAACTGGAGGCACCGCTCGCGGATTTCGCTCTCCAGTGGGCCGCTCACCTGCACGAGATCGGCCTCGATGTCGCGCATAGCGGTTATCACCGGCATGGCGCCTACCTGCTCGAGAATGCGGACATGCCTGGGTTTCCGCGCGAAGAGCAGCGACTACTGGCGCGCCTGGTCGGCGGCCATCGTCGCAAGCTCGACCTCGAAGGAGTCGAGGAGCTGCTACCGCCCTGGGACAGCCGAGTCCTCTACCTGATCGTGTTGCTTCGCCTGGCCGTGTTGCTCCATCGCGGTCACAACGCGGCGGCCCTGCCGCCCATCGAGCTGAGCGCCACACCCAAGTCGCTGGAAGTTCAGTTTCCCGCCCGCTGGTTGAAGGACCATCCGCTCACGTCTGCGGATCTACAGCAGGAGTTTGAATACCTGCGTGACGTCGGCTTCCGTCTGCGGGTATTCAGCCGCGGTCGCTAGTTTCGCGCCGGCTGCGGGTTGCCCCCGCGCCGCGGCCTACGAGCCAACCAGTTCCTAAGGCGAGAAGATCGGGTTCGACCCCGCCGCGTAAATGGCCAACAGCTCATTCTGTGCAATGAGCGGCTTCTCATCCTCCCGCCGCTGCACTCTCTTATAACTCCCGTCCGACTGCAGCCCCCACGCCTGCACATTGTCCCGCAGACACAGATCGAGGTCGCGCAGGATCCGCTCGCGATGGGTGTCGCGTTGAATCGGAAAAGCGATCTCCACCCGCCGGAAGAAATTGCGCTCCATCCAGTCCGCGCTCGCACAGAACATCTCAGGCTCGCCGCCGTTCTCGAAATAAAACACCCGCGAGTGCTCCAGGAATCGCCCGACGACGGACCGCACCTGGATGTTTTCCGAAACACCCGGTACTCCCGGTCGCAGGGCGCACACACCCCGGATGATCAGGTCGACTTTCACACCCGCGCATGAAGCGCGGTAGAGCGCTTCAATTGCCAGCGGCTCGACGAGCGCGTTCATCTTCGCGATCACGCGCGCTGGCCGTCCCGCGCGCGCATGTTCCGCCTCACGTGCCAACTTGGAAATGACCGCGTCGTGCATTCCAAACGGGGACTGGATGAGCTTGTTCAACTTAGGTGTCTGCGTGAGGCTGGTCAGCTGCAGGAATAACTCGTGCACATCCTGGCCGATCTGTTCATTGCAGGTCAGCAGCCCGTAGTCCGTGTACGCCCGCGCCGTCTTGGGATGATAGTTACCGGTTCCCAGGTGGCAGTAGCGGCGGATGCCGCCGGGCTCGCGTCTGACGACGAGCGTAACTTTCGCGTGAGTTTTATAGCCGACGACGCCATACATGACGTGTGCCCCGGCTTCCTGTAGCCGGTTGGAAAGCTCGATGTTGGCTTCTTCGTCGAAACGTGCGCGCAGCTCGACGATGACCGTCACGTCCTTACCAGCATTTGCCGCGGCAACCAGCGCGTCCACGACCGGGGATTCGTTTCCGGCCCGATACAGAGTCTGCTTGATCGCCAACACCTGGGGATCCGCGGCCGCCAGGCGCACAAAATCCATCACCGGCGCAAAGCTCTGATAAGGGTGGTGTAAGAGCACGTCGTTCTGCCGGATGACCGAGAACATGTCACTGTTGGCGACCAGCCGTTTGGGCAGTCCCGGCGTGAAAATCGGATATTTCAGGTCCGGTCGCTGCACCAGGTCATAAATGGCCGACAGTCGGTTCAAGTTGACGGGCCCCGGCATCCGGTACATGTCAACGTCGGTCAGGGCGAACTGGTGCAACAGGAATTGCACCATGTCTTCCGGACAGTCGCTGGAAGTTTCCAGGCGCACGGCCGCGCCGTACCGCCGATGCGCCAGCTCGCCTTCCAGCGCGCGGCGCAGATCGTCGATTTCCTCCTCGTCGACAAACAGATCGCTGTTGCGGGTGACCCGGAATTGGTAACAGCCGAGCACCTCGATCCCTGCAAACAGCTTCGACACGAAAGTGTGCACGATGACCGACAACAACATGAGAGTCCGCTCGGAGCCCTCGTTGGGCACGGGCACGACGCGCGGCAGTGAACGCGGTGCCTGTACGATGGCGTGCTCGCTGTCGCGACCGAATGCGTCTTTACCGCGGAGGCGAACGATAAAGTTGAGACTCTTGTTCTGAATGCGCGGGAACGGCCGCGCCGGATCCAGTCCCAGGGGACTCAACACCGGCTCGATCTCGTTTTCGAAGAAGCGCTCCAGCCACTTCTCCGCCGCCGGGCTCCAGGCGGCGCGCCCCTGCAGGGAAATCCCTTGCTTCTGCAGGGCCGGCATCAGGACGTCATTCAGACAGCGGTACTGCTCGCTGCACAGCCGGATAGCGCGCTGGTGAATGGCGGCTAATTGCTCCTGCAAGGAGAGCGTGTCGGTTGCGAACTGGCCTGAACCCAGCTCCAGCAGTTGTTTGAGGCCGGCGACCCGGATCTCGAAGAACTCGTCCAGGTTGCTGGAAGAAATACACAGGAAGCGCAGCCGCTCGAGCAGTGGCACCGATTCATCGAATGCCTGTGCGAGCACGCGTTGGTTGAATTCGAGGAACGACAGCTCCCGGTTGATGTAATGCTGGGTTGATTTGAGATCGGGTGAGTCCATTAACGCGATACCAGTGCTGGACCGATCGGTGCTTCCAGCGTTGCCAACAGGGGTGCCGATTTTGCGACGAAATCCTCGCGAAAACGGGCTTCGATAGGGGAGGCGTCCGGCAATGGTACCGTCTGAGGATTCTTAAAGACACCGTTGACCCGATACTCGTAGTGCAGGTGCGGACCGGTTGCCAGTCCGGTCATGCCGACGTAGGCAATGACCTCGCCTTGGGTTACATGGGCGCCCGGGCGCGTGCCTTTCGCGAAGCGCGACAAATGGCCATAAACCGTGGTGATACTGCGGGAATGGTCGAGCTCGACGACGTTTCCATAACCGCCCTTCGGTCCGGCGTAAGCAACCCGTCCGTCGCCTGCGGCACGCACTGGAGTCCCCATGGGCGCCGCGTAGTCGATTCCTTTATGTGCCCGGATCAGGTTGAGAATCGGGTGATAGCGCGCGCTGTTGAATTTGGAGCTGATCCGGGTGAACTCCACCGGCGCACGCAAAAAGGCCTTGTGCAGACTGCGCCCGTCGGGTGTGAAGTAGCGGGCGGCGCCCTCTGAATCAACATAACGGACTGCGTAGTAGGAGCGCCCCTGATTGATGAAGGAGGCCGCCAACACCGGCCCGTCCTTCACATACACCCCGTTTTGATACAACTCGCGGTAAGTCACGGTGAACGAGTCCCGAGGCTGAATATCCAGCACGAAATCAATGTCCCACTGGAAGATGTCAGCGAGGTTGACCGCTGTCTGATCGTGCGCGCCGGCTCCGGTAACAGCCTCGAACAAGGAGCTGTTAATGACCCCGCGCACGGTCCGCGTGCGCCCCTCGAGTGGATTCTGCAACACGTCGGCATGCAGCCCGTCGTCCCGGCGCTCCACTTTCAACGTCTCGTTCTCATTCAACCTGCGCTCAAACCCGTCGAGCTCGTCGTCACGATAGACAAAGTGCAGAGACTCGCCCAACCGCAGGTTGTCCATGTGGGTCTTGATGCCCGGCAACGCGCGCAGGTTGGCCAGGTCGGTGAGATTGAGGTTCAGCTTTCTGAAGATCCGGTCCAGCGTGTCATTCCGGCCTACGACAATGTCTGTCGTGACCGCACCGGCCCCTGGCGGCGGACCGGGCGGCGCTGCCGAATTCGGTGCCGCGCCCGCCGTTGAGCCCAACGCCTGACCCGCCGCCGTCCCCGACGCGGCCGTGGAGGCTGCGCCCGAAGCGGTCGCCGGTGAGTTGGTCACGGCCGGCCGCGCTCCCGGGTCTCCGGCGTGACTGCAGGCCGCCACCATCCAGGCGGTCGCGGCCATCAGGACAGCGGCTTTTCCCGGGGCGCCCAGCGCGGTGGCCAACGTGGCGCCCCGTGCAGCGGCGATGCGGGCGGGCAATTTCAGCAGAGCTGGTTTGAAGCTGAGGGTCATCGTCTACACTTGCCAGCCCGGGGGTTGGAAACCTACCCGAGCGGCAAACGTCCGGTCAATCGGCGCGGCCGCGGCGTACACACATCAAGAGGTCTCGAGCTCCATGACTGATTTCGACGCCCAACTCGCAGAGCTGCTGAGAGGCACCCAGGAAGTCCTCGTCACGGCTGAGCTGGTCCGCAAGCTGCGTCGGGGTAAGCCGCTGCACATCAAGGCAGGCTTCGACCCGACGGCCCCCGATCTGCATCTCGGCCACACCGTGCTGCTCAACAAGATGCGGCAATTCCAGCAGTTCGGCCACGATGTCACGTTCCTCATCGGTGACTTCACCGGCATGATCGGCGACCCTTCCGGTCGCAACGTGACGCGCCCGCCGCTGACACCCGAGGCGATCCAGGCCAACGCAAACACCTACAAAGAGCAGGTGTTCAAGATCCTCGACGCGGACAAGACCCGCGTCGATTTCAACTCGCGCTGGTTTGGCCCGATGCCGGCGTCAAAGCTCATCGAGATCGCCTCACGACATACGGTGGCGCGCATGCTGGAACGCGACGATTTTGCCCGGCGTTACGCGGAGCAGCGGCCGATCGCCGTCCACGAATTCCTGTACCCGTTGGTCCAGGGATATGACTCCGTTGCAATGCAGGCGGACGTGGAGCTGGGCGGTACCGATCAGAAATTCAACCTGCTCGTGGGGCGCCACCTCCAGGAGACGTACGGCCAGGAGCCGCAAGTCGTGATGACGATGCCGCTGCTGGAGGGTACCGACGGCGTCAACAAGATGTCGAAGTCCCTCGGCAACTACATCGGCATCACGGAAGCGCCCGGCTCGATGTTCGGCAAGATCATGTCCATCTCCGACCAGATCATGTGGCGCTATTTCGAGCTGCTCAGCTTCCGGCCCCTGGGGGATATTGCTGCACTGCGGAAGGCCACGGATGAGGGCCGCAATCCACGGGACGTGAAATTCGAGCTGGCGCGGGAGATCGTGGCGCGCTTTCACGATGCCGCCGCGGCCGATGACGCGCAGCGGGATTTCATTGCCCGGGTCAGCGAGAAGGGAGTTCCTGCCGACCTCCCGCCCAAGGTCATTCCCGTGGAGGCCGCGGGGATCCGCTTAGGTGTCTTGCTGAAGGAAGCGGGGCTGGCCGCCAGCAGCTCCGAAGCCAATCGAAAAATCGACGAAGGTGCGGTGCGGATCGATGGCCATAAGGCCACCGACCGGAGTCTCATGCTGATGCCCGGCGCAGACCACGTTTTCCAGCTGGGATCAAAGCGTTTCGCGCGCCTCAAGCTGGAACTAAAGGCTTGAAATCCATGGGAATCCGCCCCATATCGGGGTAGGTTGCTGCGCCTGCGATCGACCCCCTTCCGCAGGCCTGCGCTTCGTTCATGACAATGTGTTGACAGACCCGGATTGGCGGCTATACTGCGCGCCCTCTCGAAGCCACGGCGCCTCAAGCGCAGGCGGCAGCGAGAAAAAGTTTAGATAGAAGTTGACGGAAAATTGGCGAGGGATATACTTCGCCCCCCTTGTGAAAGGGCGCACGTAAGCGGCAGCGCAAACCGTGCACAAATCCTGGCCCCAGCGACCAGGAAGCTATTTAAAAGTTTGGCAGGTAATTTGTGTGGGGACTCGCGTCGATGCCTTTAGTGCAAAAACCGAGTGACCAAAAAAGTCCAGCAATGATTCTTTTTTGATTCATTCAATTTGATGTTTGATGTTTCAAGTTCTTCAAGTGAAGAGTTTGATCCTGGCTCAGATTGAACGCTGGCGGCGTGCCTAACACATGCAAGTCGAGCGGTAACAGGTGTAGCAATACATGCTGACGAGCGGCGAACGGGTG
>JAXDQF010000472.1:0-3385 GCA_034668025.1 Gammaproteobacteria bacterium
AAAGGCGGTAATGCTCGTGGAGCTCCAGCCCGATCCGGCGCCACTGCTGGTCTTGCCGTAGCGAATGATCTCCGCTGCGCGGGGCCACTTCTCTGCATCCCAGCCGGACTGCAGGGGTCCGTTGGAGCAGTCGGTGCCGCTTGGGCAGCTGAGTCCATTGGTACCGGCGTAGCCTCTGAAGCCCGACGCGTAGGTGTTCATGATCGCGATCGCGTTGTTGGCGTAGGTCTGGTTGCCGGTCATGTACCACAGCAACGCCTGCACATACGCGGCGTTGGAATCGTCATCCGCGTTCTGACAACCGTGATTCGGATTGGAGTTGGATCCGCACTGGTTGATTCCGCCCGGCCACGGCCCCTTCACGGCGTAGCTCGTCGAGCCGTAATTGCTGTTCTTCGCCTTGTTGACCTGGTCGACGATGACCGGATTGCCTGCCTGGTAGGCGGCCCGGGTGGCGTCCAGCTGGTCCTGGCTGACCACAATTCCCGGATGCGTCCATGCCTGGGCCTGCGTCGCCGCGGACAGACACAGCACTGCGCACAGTACGCCGGGCAACGGAAGTAAATGGACCTTAGGCTTCCCTAAGCGCATGGGACATCCTCCTTGAGGTTGGTTTGAGGTTTGGCGCAGAGCGACGGGCCGCCATAGAACATCGGTATCTCCACGGTGTCAAGGTTGCGACGACACAGTCCCGGTCCTCGTGTTGTACAGCCCTGTGTTGAATTCCCCTAGCTCGTTGATCCGGGCTGGTTTTCCCGGCTGGTCGCCCAGTGAGGCTCGTAGTTGGCGACCAGTGAGGTCGCCACGCGAATCAAGGTGTTTGTTTGTTGGAGTGGCGCGCGCGCCCGTCGCAACGGGAAGACAGTCTGCCCGGGCGTACGCCCTTAGACCAGTTCGAAGCCCGGAATTCCTTGCATTTTCCGGCAGTCCTGACCCATCAGCTCCACGAACTCGTGTGCCACCGCCGGTAAGTGCTGCCAACGGCGGAACGCCCAGCCAATGGAGATGGGCGGCAGATCGGCGATGAGAATGGCTTTGACGGCCCCGCTCTTTGCGAAGTTGTAGGCATGCACGGCCGGTACGATGGCTTGCCCGAGATCGAGCTCCACGAAAATCCTCGCCGTATCGAAGTCGTCGAATACAACTTCGGGTTTGAGTTGTACGCCACGCTCGAGGGCGGCCTGCTCGATTGCACCGTGATGCGTCGTGCTGCCGGACAGCCCCAGGTAGCGGATACCTTCAATGTCCTTCAACAGCAGCCGTTTGTGTTTGGCGAGTGGATCTGATTTCGCGACCAGCAGGAACAACCGTTGGCTTGCAACCGTGCGCTCGTTGATGCCGCGGACGGGATCGCCGGTGGTCACGAACCCGAGGTCCGCCTGGCTGAGCCGCAGAATCTCGAAACACCGCCGGGTTGAGTTGGCAGGCAGGAAGCGCAGGTTGACGGTTGGATGCGCGCGTTTGAAGCGAACCACCGCGCCCTGCATGAAGTGCCGGACAGTCGTGCCTCCGGTGGTAATCGTCAGTGTCTGCGTATCGCCGTGCGTCATCGTCCGCACGCGGCGCAAGCCAAACTCGATTGCGTCGAGGCCTTCGAGGGCAGAGTCCTTGAGTGCTTTGCCGGCGGCAGTGGGAGTCACTCCCCGCGCATGACGTTCGAGGAGCTTCACACCCAATTCCGACTCCAGCCGGGCAATGTGCTGACTAATAGACGACTGCGTCCGCCGCAACTCCCGCGCCAACGAGCTCAAATTCCCCGCCTCGCAAGCGGCCACCAGTATTCGCAGATCTTCCAGCGTCATGTGCCCATATAAGCATTCTCTACTGCTATTGCAAGAAGCCTTAGCGTTGACTAATGGTGTGCTGCAGTGGAATTCTGTGTCCGGGAGCTAAGGGGGAACTGGCGGATATGAAGACGGCTCGGCTCACAGCCCGGGACATTGTGGCCATGAAGCGCGATGGAAAGCGTATCGCGGCTCTTACCGCGTACGACTACACCTCGGCTCGCATGGTCGATGCGGCCGGCGTTCCGCTGATTCTCATCGGCGATACGCTGGGAATGGTGGTGCAGGGCGAAGACACGACACTGCCCGTGACTCTCGATCAAGTCATCTATCACGCTCGGATGGTGTCGCGAGGCTCCCAACGAGCGATGCTGATCGGCGATATGCCCTTCATGACCTATCAGATCTCTCCCGAGGAAGCCCTGCGCAATGCCGCTCGATTGATGATCGAAGGCAAGGTGGGCGCCGTAAAGATTGAGGGCGGTGCCGACGTGGCACCGACCGTGGAGAGAATGGTCAAGGCCGGTATTCCGGTGTGCGGTCACCTGGGGTTCACGCCACAATCAGCACACACACTCGGCGGCCCAAGAATTCAGGCCCGCGAGCCAGCCGCTGCGATGGCTCTGATTGCGGACGCGAAGGCGCTGGAGTCGGCGGGGGCGTTTGCGGTTGTGTTGGAGCTGGTTCCGGCGGTGGTTGCGGAGGCGACGACCCGGCGGGTTTCCATACCGACGATCGGTATTGGCTCAGGTCCCCACTGCGATGGCGAAATCCAGGTTTTCCACGACCTGTTCGGGTTGTACACCGACTTTCAGCCGCGCCATACGCGCCGCTATCTGAATGTCGCCGACCAGATATCCGCTGCCGCCCGCCAGTACGTGGATGATGTCAGCGCGAGTACCTTTCCTGGACCCGAACAAACCCGTGACTTGACGGCCGAAGCAACCGAGGTGTTCGTCTCGCTGCTGGAACGGAAGTTATATCGCGAATCAGCGTAAGCCCCTGCACACCGCGGCCACCTTGTTGCCATCCAGGTCGCGTACATACGCCGCATAAAAGTCGGGTGCGTAGTGCAGTCTCAGTCCCGGCGGTCCATCGCAAACCCCACCACCCGCAAGCCCAGCGGCGTGAAAGTCATCAACTTCGCTCCATGACCGAGCACGGAAGGCCACCATGCTGCCGTTTCCCGTCGTTGCGGGCTGTTGGTTGTATGGTTTCCCCACCCAGAACGCCAGCTCGCGCGCCCCTCCGTCTTCATAGGTTCCCCAACCCGCAGAAACCCGATCCCATTCCGGGTCGCCGGTAATACAGCGCTGCATACCCAGCGGGCCCGGTGTCTCGTAGTATCATGCTCCCATGGTCTTCAAATTCTCCAACGCACTGGTACGCACGCCTTCGCGCAGCGTAGTCCACGGTCTCAGCTCCCAATCCGGTCCACGCCCATCTTTTGAGACAATCGCCAGCGAGCACGCCGAATACGTCGCGGCACTCGAAGCTTGCGGGCTTGCGGTCGAAGTTCTGCCGCCCCTGGAGAGCTACCCGGACTCCATCTTTGTAGAAGATCCCGCCCTGGTGTTCAGTGAGGCTGCCATCCTCCTTCG
>JAXDQF010000473.1:0-32757 GCA_034668025.1 Gammaproteobacteria bacterium
TCCCCCGCGCTTCGTACTCAGGACGGGTCGAGTCATCTGTCTTGAAGTACAACCGTTCCTTGTACAACAACCCAAAGAAAATCCCGCGGCTGTATAGCCCCAACCCGCCGAACATGCGGCGCGAGCTGAGCCCGCCGAGGCCTTTGAGCTGACCGAGGAGGTAATCCAGGTATTGCTTGCTGACAGCCATTGACCGCTCCTTACCCGGTTCAACCCGCGACCCGGGTTGCGGCTCGTGGCTCAACCCAGAGCGCCCACGCTCGGCCGCGGATCTCGCCATCACTGCCATACAGGACCGTTCCGGCCTCGTGCTTGGGTCCGTTTGAGCCAATGCCCCAACCAACCACAACACACGCCTCACCAACCCGAACGGGCCGATCCAACTGTGCGGTGAATTGGGCCAGCAGCATCATTCGGTCATCGGGTGTGACGGCGTAGTATCCAGGACAGTCCAGAGCGGCCGACACGAACTCGGGCCTCACGGTGCCATCGCCGCGACCCAGGGACGCATCAGGTGTCCAAGGCGCGGCCACAACATCGCGCCCCGCAACGGCACCTGCAAATATGCACATGCCATCTGCGTGCTTTCGACCGGTGCCGCAGACAAAACACGTTGGAAATCGATGGTTGGCAAAACCAACGTACTTACGTGAAGCCGCCACTGCCTCGCCATATTCGACCGGAGGCGGTGGAGACAATTTGAGTGTCGCCGGTGCACCGCTACCTACCAACCGCTCCCCGGCGCGGACTTCGATTCCGCCATCAGGCGTCTCGACAACCGCCAGCTCAGTTTCCAGAGGCGGCGGGGCCTTTAGACGCACCGACACCGCTTGAATCGCCGGCGATTGCGATGCGAGCGATGGCCGTGGCACGAGTGCCGCGACCAGGCCCGCGAAATAACCACCATTTGCGGAAGTGGGCGGCCCACAGAACCGCTTCGCAATGACCAGACTCTTCACCCTCGAACCTCACTTCACGCACGCTCCCACAGTCGGCGCGCTTCAGCGGCGATGATATCCGGATATTCCTCGGGGAAGAACAACTTGCCCTCCTTGATCTGCCGGACGCCTGCGAACTTCGGCAGTAGGCCGGCCAGATAGTCGGGATTCCCCGCTGAGAAAATGGTGTCGCTCATCCCCCAGACGATTCGCGTGAGCACGGTGCATTGCTTCAACAGAGGCGCAATCCCCGCCAGCGGATTTGGCGTGAGGCCAAGCGTGTAACGATTGACTAAAGCCTTGCGCTCAGGCGAGGCGACGAGCGGCGCCAGGTATTGTTCGAGTGCGGCATCCGTCGGATGGGCGGGATTGCTGTAACACATGCCACCGAGCCCCTTCGCCGACCGCGCCACGTCCTTGTGATTCAACCAGGGCTCCAGCCACAAGTCCGGATAAACACCGGCGCGCGCCATGTCGAGAACAGGCAGCAAAGCGGGCGGCGGGCTATCGATCTCGACATCACAGTTAGTGAGTAACAGGGAGCGCACTCGTTTCGGATACCGAGTAACAAACAACTGCGCAACCGCCCCGCCACTGTCATTGCCAATCAAATCCACCTCCTGCACTGACAGTTTATCGAGGAAGGCCGCCAGCATGTCCGCCTGCGCCGCGGGCGCAACACTTTGTCCGCTAGCGACTTCGGTATGGCCCAAGCCCATAAAATCCGGTGCAAGGCATCGCCTGTAGGTCGACAGCCGGTCGATCGCCCCACGCCACTGGAAGCTGTTCAGGGGAAAGCCGTGCAGGAACAGCGCCGCCGGACCGGTGCCCCGGTCAATATGAGCGATGCGCCCAAAGGAAGTCTGCGCGAACCGCCGCTCCTTGTCGTACAGCCGCGCGCTTTCCTCGTCGGTGCGTGCCGCGCTTTTAGCAGCGCCGGCCGCACCCAACGCAGCCCTCGGTGCCAAAGCCCCCGCCACTAGCGTCCCCGCCAGCGTGCCTGCAACCAACCCACTCACCGACCCCGCCAGAAATTCTCTACGGTGCATGATCGAAACCCTCAGTTTGGTTTTAGCGTCGACGTATCGAGCGCAGGTATTCCACCGGCGTGCGCCCATACGCCCGCCGGAAAGTTGCCGTGAAATGACTATGACTGGAGAACCCAAGATCCATGCTCAGGGCGCTGATGTCGTCGACAGCGCGTCCCCGTCCCAACAGGTCCAACGCGCGCGCCATGCGCGAGCGCATTTGGTATTGATACAGAGGTATCCCTTCGACCTGTTTGAACAGCTGCGTGAGATACACCGGCGAGACGCCAACTTCCGCCGCGATATCGGCGAGCGTCCAGCGCCGCGTCAGGTCGCAAGACAGCACCAGTTTGGCGCGCTCCACCAACTTCTGTTTTCCGGGAGTGCCGCGGGGCGTGCCTTCGCCCAACACACTGCGTGCCAAGGCCAGAACCTGCGTTTCCGCTTCCAGGATCCCGATGGCTTTTTGGACCAGGCGATGTCGCAGTTGCGCCAGGAGCGACTGTGCGGTGGGGGCAATTCGTCGCCGCTGTTCTTTGGGCTCCCGCGGCGCCCACTCCGCTTTCAGCGGCTCCGCAAGCTCCAATGACAAGCAGGCGTCACCTCCCGCGACCGGGTGGCTGATTTGATAGCTCTCTCCCCGGTTGAAAAACAACACCTGGTTCGCTTCAGCCACCGCCTCGCTGCGCCCCAGATGACGCACATACACGCCGCGATATGGAAAAACCATGTGCGTGGCGGACGTACATTCCTCAGGGCTTCTATGGCGGCACGAGCCGCGACATGCAACGTCGCGAAGCGTGACGAGCTTCGTCTCGAGGAGAGTTTGGACAGACAGCTCAGACATGGCCGCAGAGTAGAAACCCTGGGTCACGGGAGCAATGACCTCAGAGGTCATGGCCCATGGTCGCCCGTGCGGCGCGTCCCCGCCAGCCCGCAGCACGGCCGGCCTCGCCAGCGCAGCGCCCGGCCCCTACTTGGCGTCGTGGAAAATCACGCCAAGCGTATGCCGATGCCCACTGCGAATCCGGCTGACCCCGTGCCGCAGATTGACCCGGTACATCCCCCGCACACCCTTCATCGGCCGGTGATGCACGGCGAAAATCACCGCGTCACCCTGCCGAAGCGGCACCACCTCCGCCCGTGACTGCATCCGCGGCCTTTGCTCGGTGAGAATGAACTCGCCGCCCGTAAAATCCTCACCCGGCTGCGATAACAACACCGCCACCTGCAGCGGAAACACATGCTCGCCGTACAAATCCTGATGCAGGCAATTGTAGTCACCCGCCGCGTATTGCAGCAGTAACGGCGTCGGTCGCGTCTGCCCCGCCTGGGCGCACCGCTCGAGGAACTCAGCGTGTTGAGTTGGATAACGGGTGGCAATATTGAGCAACTCGTTCCACTGATTCGCGATCGGCGCCAGATGCGGATACAGGGCAGTCCGCAGCTGCGCGACCAGATCAGGCAGCGGATAACAGAAATACCGGTATTCACCGCGTCCGTAACCGTGCCGACTCATTACGACACGGCTTCGGAACCGGTTGTCCTGGGAATACAGCGCCACCAGAGACCGGCACTGAGCCGGCTCCAGCAGGCGCTCCACAACGGCGTTACCCTGACTGTTGAGATCAGCGACAACGGCACCCCAGTCGATGCTCATCGCGCGCCTTCACGGGCCAGGAGCGCCCTCTTTCGCTCCACACCCCATCGATATCCAGACAACCCTCCATCAGTACGTACAACCCGGTGACAAGGGATGACAACCGCAATGGGGTTGGCAGCACAGGCCTGCGCGACCGCACGCACCGACCTGGGCGAACCAATCCGATTGGCGATGTCCAGGTAGCTCGCCGTCGCACCGGCGGGAATCTCCCGCAATGCGCGCCATACCCGCCGCTGGAAGTCCGTGCCATGGGCGTCCAACCGCACATCGAACCCGGCACCCGGCGCCTCAACAAACTCAACCACCTTCTTGTGCAACTCCGTGACTGCGGTTTCCACCAGGTGTGCCTCCGGAAATCTCTCCTGCAGGTCTTGCAGCAGCACCGCCGGTGATGCGCCTAACAGGATTGCGCAGACACCCTTGGCGCTCGATGCAACCAGGATCGATCCGAGCGAGCAACGGCTCACCGCGTACTGGATTTCGACGTTGTGCTTGACTGTGGATTTCATGGCTGTTCCCCAACCGTGGATGATGGGGACCATTCTCGGGACCGGGGCGGGCCGACGCATTCCGATTCTTGCGCTTCCGCGCCCCCTCAAACCAGGGTGGCGATGAACACAGCCAGGATGGCAATCGGGCAAACATAGCGCAGCAGCCACACGCAGGCGACCCGGGCCAGCGGCGTCGACTCGGCGAGCTCGTCGCGCGCGAAGGCTTTGCTGACCCGCCAACCCACGAGCAGGCTCGTCAGCGCAGCGCCCACCGGCATCATGATATTGGAGGATACATAATCCAACACATCAAAAACGGTCTTGTGTGCAAACACGGGAATGAAGCTCAGGGGATACCAGTCGGACCACCGGTTGAAGGACAGCACCGAGCCGATTCCGAGCACCCACGAGCTGCCGCCGATGATCCAGACGGCCGCGACTCTTCCCACCCGGAAACGCGACATGACCCACGCTGCTACCGGCTCGAGCAACGCAATGGACGGCGTTGTCGCCGCCAGTACCAACAGCAGAAAGAACAGAGTGCCAATAAATCGCCCGCCCGGAATTTCGGTGAATACCCGCGGCAACACATCGAAGACCAATGCCGGACCCTGCGCAGGATTCATCCCATAACCGAACACCAGGGGGAAGATCATCATGGTGGCGAGCAGTGACACCAGAAGAATCGACCCCGTAATCACGAGCGAAGTGCGGACCAGGGAAGTGCCGCGCTCCATGTAGGCACCGAAGGCGATCATCATGGCCTGGCCAACGCCCGTTGCGTAGAAGGCCTGGCCGATGGCGGACAACACCACTTGGGCATTGACTGCTGAGAAGTCGGGTTTGAACGCGAAGCTCAGTCCGCGGCGTACGTCACCCGTTGTCAGTGAATAGACCACCAGGATCAGCAGCAATACCAACAGCGCGGGAGCGCGGATCCGGTTGGCCGGCTCGATGCCACCCTGCAGGCCGCGGGCCGAGATCACAATGACCATGGCTACGAAGCCGGCATGCCAGGCCGCGACTTCGACCGGATGGGACTGGAATTCGGTCCAGAGCGCGGCAACATGCTGCGGCCCGGCTGCAGCCAGCAGGCCGGTCGCGCACTTCCACGCATAAGCCAGCACCCACGCAGCAATAACGGTGTAATACGAAAAAATCAGGTAGGCCGCGAGAGTTCCCAGAATGCCAATAGCATTCCAACGCGGACTACCGCCCGCAGCTACCGCCACCGCGCCCGCAGCGTCCGGTGGGCTCAGCCGCGAGGTTCTACCGAGGGCGAACTCCGCAGCGAGAAGCGGCGTTGCCACCAACACGCACGCCAGGATGAAGATGAGAATGAAGGCACTGCCGCCGCCAGTACCCGCGAGATATGGGAACCGCCAAATGCTGCCCAGCCCAACCGACGCACCGGCCGTGCACAAATAAACAGACAAGTTGGATGACCACGCAGCACGAGCCGCGCCCGACCCGGCAACATTACGCGTCATTCAGCGCGCAACCGAGTCGCGACGCAGCGCCTGACACATGCAGTGAACCGCCCCACCCCCATTCCCGATCATCGACACATCCGGCGCATAAACAGTGAGCCCCTCGCTGCGACAGGCAGCGATCAAATTCCTGCTGGAAGCCGGCACCAGCACCCGCTCGTCACCCAACGCAACGACGTTGCAACCCAACTGCATCGCATCGGCATACGGCACGGGAATCACGCGGATGCCCTGCGCCTGCAGCCAGGTCAACAGCTCGGGCTCTACGGCCTCAACACAGACCACGGCCAGGTTCGGCGCCAACATGCCCATCTGTACATCCAGGTGCAGGAAATGAGGATCGAAGGCGTAGGTGTGAAACTCCCAGCCCTCAGCTTCGAACCACGACTGCAGCTGACGAACCGCCGGCTCACTGGAGCGCTCACCGGAATAACCGCAAATGGCCACGCCCGGTTTCAACACCATCAGGTCGCCACCCTCAACGTTGCCTGCCGTGACGAGATCGTAAATGGGAATATCTGACTCCAGGTAAAAGCGCAGACAGGCCGCGTATTCACCGCGACGGTAGGGTTTCTGTGGCTGCAGGATCACCGCGCCCCACGGGGTCATGGCGCTGCTGTCGCGCGCGAATATCTGGTATGGCAGCTCAGGGTACGCGGGCAGCGTATGCACTTCCACGCCCGCCTGGCGGTAGGCATCGAGCATTTCGGAGTACTGAGTGCGTGCGGTCGCGAAGTCGAACCGCAGACCCACACGCTCGGATCTCTGCGCCACGGCATTGCCGGCCTGCCAGGAAAAGTGGTCGATCGGACCCACGAGAACGTGCAGCAGACGACCGTACTCGCTATCGATGCCCCATTTTTGGGCTCGTGGCGTTCCACCCTGTTCGAGGCGAGTGCGAAGCTGCATGAGGTGCTCTCGGGTCAGTCATTGGCTGCCGCAAGAACAGCGTGCAGTAGAACGTTGGCGCCCGCAACCAAATCAGCAAGGCTCGCCTCCTCGGCCTCGTTGTGACTCAAGCCCCCCGCGCACGGCACGAAAATCATGGCCGTAGGAGCAAATTGCGCCGTATGCAATGAGTCGTGTCCGGCACCGCTGACCATCCGAAAGTGCGACAGGCCGAGGTACCGCGCGGTGGACTCGACCAGATCAACCAACCGCGGGTCAAACGCTGTGGGCGGCATGTGCCAAACCTGCTCGATGCCCGGCCCGATGCCCTGGCGCGCAGAAACCGACTCAACGAGGGAACGAAACGACGCGATCATCCCGTCCAACACCTTGCCATCGGGATGACGTAGATCGACCGATATAACGAGCCGCTCAGGAACAGTGTTGCGTGAGCCGGGAAACACCTTGACATTCCCTATGGTGGCACGGCCCCAAGGCGCATGTTCGGCCGCTATAGCAAACGCACCTTCGATTATGGGACAAGCGGCGCGCCATGGATCGCGACGCATCTCCATGGGCGTCGGGCCTGCATGACAGGCAACACCTTCCAACGTCACATCCAACCAGTATGCACCTTGAATTCCAGTCACCACGCCAATGGTCGTGGCGGACTTCTCGAGAATGGGTCCCTGCTCGATGTGGGCCTCAAACATGGCATGAAATGCACGCCGCCGCGCAAGCGTATTGCCGCGATAACCAATCCGCTCGAGCTCCCCCAGAAAAGTCCGACCCGACTCGTCCTGTCGCTCGTACGCATATTCCAACGGATGAGTGCCAGCAACCACACCCGAGCCGAGCATCGCCGGAGCGAAGCGGCACCCTTCCTCATTCGTCCAACTCGCAACCTCGATGGACCTGCGAGTCGGGATATGCTGATCCTCGAGGGTTCGCAAAACCTCGAGTCCCGCCATGACGCCGTACACGCCATCAAACCGACCACCGGTCGGCTGGGTATCGAGATGACTTCCCATGAGAACCGGTGGCAGCGCAGCGTCCGCGCCCGCTCGCGCCGCAAAGATGTTGCCGACTTCATCGACGGTCACAGTACAACCGAGGGCCCGTGTCCAGGATACGAACTGATCCCGGCCCGCCTTGTCCTCATCGGTCAGGGCCTGCCGATTGCAGCCGCCTCGCTGCGTGCCACCGATAGCGGCCAGCGTCATCAGGCTCGACCAGAGCCGCTCGCCGTTGATTCCAAGTGTGGCCGCCACAGCTCACCTCTCAGTAGGAAGTCACCGCCCTGCCCGGTGATCAGGTAGCGAAAAGCTGCGCGTCAATGTCCTTGAATGCCTTGAACTCCAGGGCATTCCCGGACGGATCCAGAAAGAACAGCGTGGCCTGCTCGCCCGGCTGCCCCTTGAAGCGGATGTAGGGCTCGACGACGAACTGCACGTCATGCTGTTTCAGACGATCGGCGAGTGACTGCCACTCGCCCATTTCCAACACAACTCCAAAGTGAGGCACGGGAACGCCGTGCCCATCGACCGGGTTGTAGTGAGAGGCAATGCGTCCGTTGGGGCCCAGGCCCGGGTTCAAGTGGCAGACGAACTGATGGCCGAACAGGTTGAAATCCACCCACTCGGGGGCGCTGCGCCCCTCGGTGCAACCGAGCAAACCCTTGTAGAACCGGCGCGCTTCCCCGATGTCGCGCACCTGTACGGCAATGTGAAATGGCGTGAGTCCCATGATGCAAAAGGTCCTTTAATTACAATCTGCGCGAGGCAGACAACATTGCCGCACTGAGGCCGAAATCCGCCAGGTGTTGCGGGAAGGGCAGTCCGCGCGCCAGCGCCGCGCATGCCTCGCCCATGGCTGCTGAAGTCTGGATGCCATAGCCGCCCTGGGCAGCAACCCAGAAGAAACCGGCCGCCTGCGCGTCGAATCCACCAACGAGGCTGCCATCAGACACGAACGATCGCAGCCCGGCCCAGACGCGCGCAGGTCGATTGATCGTCAGCGTCGTGATCGACTCGATCCGGTCGATTGCCAACGCAACATCCAACTCCTCCGCCTGAACATCGTGTGGCTCCACAGGATCCGCATTGGCAGGCGACCCGAGCAACAGGCCGGCTTCAGGCTTGAAGTACCAGTCTTCCTCGGCACCCATCACCGCCGGCCAACCGGCTGTCGCAACGCCTTGCGGTGGGGCAAAGGTAAATGCGGACCGCCGCCGGGGCTCGAGTCCGATCGGCGTGACTCCGGCGAGCCGGGCTACTACATCAGCCCAAGCGCCCGCCGCGTTGAGAATGACCGGGGCTGCGAACACTTTGTCCCCGGCATGCACGCGCCAATCGCCGCCCTCTCGCTCAATTCGCGTCACTTCAGAGTCACAATGGAGCACGCCGCCACGTCGACGCAGCTCTCGTAGATACCCCTGGTGAAGCGCGTGCACGTCGATATCGCACGCATGCGGCTCATAGACTGAGCCGAGCACTTCGCCGGCACGGACCACAGGTACCAACGTACAGGTCTGTTGCGGACTCAGTCGTCGCGTGAGGGTGGCCGACGAGCTGATCTCGTCCCAGTACTCTTCGAGTTGCCGTTCCTGCGCCTTTGTGGCGATGACCAGGGTACCCCGCGGTGCGAGCAGCGGATGCTCGACAAATCCCGCGGGGGGATTCTCAAAGAACCGGCGGCTGGCGCGGGTGAGGGCCCGAACCTGCTCCGGGCCGTAAGTCTCCATGAACAGGGCGGCAGACCGCCCCGTGGAGTGGTACCCCGGCTGCGGCTCGCGTTCCAACACGGTTACATGGGCATGCCGGGCCAGCCAGTAAGCCACCGAGGCCCCGGCGACACCCGCCCCAATGACTATGAAATCAGCGTTTTCCACCCAATGCAGTATGCCACAGCCACCTCCGGCGGAAGATTGCGCGCACGGTTTCCCCATGCTGCGACGTGGCTAGTTACTTCGAAACTTCCTTGCGAAGATCGGCCACATTAGCGGCCGTCAGGTTGGAAGGCTCCGATCCGAAGCGCGCCGTGACATAGTTGGCCACAGCCGCAATCTCCGTATCCGAATACGCGCTTCCGAAGTCGGGCATATACAAGCCGCCGTGCACACTATTGTTCGAGGAGCCTGACAAAACGATCTGCACGACATTGGTGGCCGTTGGATCGTTGACAGCACGGGCCCCTGTCAGATTGGCGTAGTCGAGAATCGGACTGTTGCCACTCCATCCATGGCAGCTGACACAAGCCCCCTCATAGATTTCCTTGCCACGAGGATCGATGGAAGCCGCAACGCCCATGTTGTGGTCATGCGGTGCGGGCGAATTCTTCACCACCGGCTGGTCCTTCGACGTAACCGGCGGCACGCTGGCCACATAGGTTGCAACGGCGGCGACGTCAGTTGGGGTCAGATATCTCAGACTGTATTCGACCGCCTCACCCATCGGTCCATCAGCCGTACCACGGCCGGCCGCATGACCTGTTGAGATGTACTTGCCGATTTCCGCCGGCGTCCATTCGCCGATTCCCGTCTGCTTGTCCGTCGAGATGTTGTAGGCTAGCCAGCCGGCCTGCTTGGCACCGGCGAACTTCTTACGATTGTCGAGCGAGAACGCGAGACTGCGCGGCGTATGACACTCACCACAGTGGGCCATCGCCTCGGCCAGGTAAGCGCCGCGGTTCCACTCGGCACTGCGCTCGGTGTTGGGCTCAAAGCGCTTGTCCGGGTTGAAGAAGAAGGACCAGAAGCCCATCAGCCAGCGCTGGTTGAACGGGAACGCCAGTGTGTTGGTCGGCGGGGGGGCATCGACCGGCTGCAAGCTGAACAGATACGCCTTGATTGCAAGTGCATCCGCATCGGTCATGTACGTGTACGAGGCATACGGCATGGCCGGATAGAGCCGCGTGCCATCGCGCGCAATTCCGTTATGCATGGCGCGAATGAATTGGGCATCGGTGTAGTCCCCGATGCCGGTCTTCTTGTCCGGCGTGATGTTGGTGGAATACATCGTGCCGAACGGCAGTACAAAGGGGCGCCCGCCGGCGAACGGCTGCCCACCTTCAGTGGAATGACAGGCCTGGCAGTCGGCTGCCCGGGTCAGATACTGACCCTGCTCAACGAGACTCGCGTTCGCCAGATCCGCAGGAACGCCGGCCGAGCTCGATCCGGGAGCCCCGCGCTTGCCGCCGGCGAAGTCCATGGGTCCGGGGCCCATGACGAGCCACAAACCGAACGCCGCCGCAATGAGCGCTATTACCGCAACCCCGATGATGAGCGAGCGCGTTGCTGCGCCCCGTTCGGTCAATCGCGTCATGTCTTCTCCTCGAACCCTTGATCAGCCCGTCTTCCTGCCCGTCATAGCATCTTTCTTGCCTGCCAGCACATCCCGATCGATCGGCAGCCTGCGCAGCGCAATGCCGGTCGCCGCAAAAATCGCATTGCGAACCGCCGGCGGACCCGCGGTCGTGCCCGTCTCCCCGATGCCGCCCGGAGACTCGCCGCTCGGGATCAGGTGCACCTCGATCTGGGGAGTCTGGTCGATGCGCAGCATCCGGTAGTTGTGGAAGTTACTCTGCTGAACGCGTCCTTTCTCGACCGTGATCTCGCCATACAGTGCAGCCGTGAGCCCGAAAATCAGGCCGCCCTGCAGCTGAGCAATCACCGTATCCGGATTGACGACGATACCGGTATCGACCGCGGACACGAGGCGATGAACGCGGACCTCACCCGACTTGTCGACCTCCACCTCGGCGACCGTGGCGATGTAGCTGCCGAAGGCCGCCTGGGCACAGATGCCGCGCCCGGTCCTGCCGCCGTTACGGGCCGGTAACGGCTGACCCCACCCTGCCTTGCCGGCAACCAGATCGAGTGCAGCCTTCATGCGTGGATTTTTTTCCAGCATGCCGCGACGGAAGGCGATCGGGTCCTGGCCCACTTTCTTCGCCAGCTCGTCCATGAAGCCTTCGATGGCGAACACGTTGTTGTTCGGGCCCACACCGCGCCAGAAGCCCGTCGGCACACCGGGAGGCTCATTGCGAACGTATTCGATGCGCATGTCCGAAAATTCGTAAGGCAGGTCGATGGCTGCGTCCACCGCATCAATGTCGACCCCCTTTTGGAAGGCGGGCGTCAGCCAGCGCGCAATAATTGCCGAGCCCACGATTCGATGCCGCCAGCCCACGATCTTTCCGCCGGACAAAGAGGCCGCCATTCGGTCCTGGTACACCGGCCGATAGACGTCGTGTTGGATGTCCTCTTCACGAGTCCAGACCACTTTCACAGGTCCGTCGACCTTCTGGGCGATCCGTACCGCGATCTCGACGTAGTCCACCTCCAGCCGGCGTCCGAAACCGCCGCCGATGAGGTAGTTGTGTACGGTCACTTTCTCGAGGGGCAGTCCAGTCACCTTCGCGGCGACGGCCTGTGCGCGGGACAGCACTTGTGAGCCCACCCAGACCTCGCAACTGTCGGGCTGTACATGCACCGTACAATTCAGAGGCTCCATGGTTGCATGTGCCAGGAAGGGCAACTCGAACTGCGCTTCGACTCGCTCGCCCTGCGAGAGTGCCTTGTTGGCATCGCCCACCGCTTTGGCAGTGACGCCCTCTCCGTCACCCGCCGTGCGCAGCTGCTTCCACACCTCTTGGGTATCGACGGTGGCGTGAGGGCCGGACTTCCAAACGATATTCAGCGCCGCGAGCCCTTGCTTGGCGGCCCACATGTGATCGCCAACAACGGCAACGACATCGTCCAACACGACAACCTGGCGTACGCCGGGCAGGCTTTTGGCCTTCGCGTCGTCCACGCGGTCAACCTTGCCGCCAAACTCCGGGCACAGAGCCAGCGTGGCGAATTTCACTCCGGACGGCATGACATCGATGCCGTACTGGAGCTTGCCGTTGACCTTGTCGGGCGTGTCGTAACGCTTCAGGGGCTGTCCGACCAACTTGAAGGCACCGACTGCCTTCAGGGGAGGATCCTTGGGCGGCGTCACGCCGGCCGTATGATCAATCAGCGCGCCATAACCGATCTTTTTGCCGCTCGCCTCGTGAATGACCTCACCCCGCTCGGTCCGGCACCCGGCCGCATCTGCGCTCCACATCTTGGCCGCGGCTTGCACCAACACCGCACGTGCGCTCGCGCCGGCTTTGCGCATCGGCATCCAGAACGCACGCATGGAAGTTGAACCGCCGGTCGCCTGCAAGCCGAAAGCCGGATTGCCATACAGCTTGTCACTGGGCGGGGCAGTCTCGAGCACCACCTGTTCGGCCCCCACATCCAGCTCCTCGGCCAGAACCATCGCAATGCCCGTATAGATGCCCTGACCCATTTCAACCTGGGGCATCACCAACGTGATGACGCCCTGCCGGTCGATCCGGATGAACGCGTTGGGCTCGAAGCGTTGCCCGACGGCCTGCGCGGCAGAACGAGGCGCGCCCTGCCCCAGTGGCAAATAAAAACCCAGCAGAAGCGCACTGCCCGCAGCCGCGCCGGCGCCGAGGAATGCACGCCGTCCCGGGTTCACCGGCTCACCCGCCGCCGGGCCGCTCATGACGTGGACCCCGAAGTTGTCGAGCTGGTTGGCGTCGCCCCGGGTGCCGCCGATGTCGCCGCGAGCTTGATGGCATCGCGTATGCGCACATACGTACCGCACCTACAAATATTGCCGGACATAGCCGCGTTGATATCCGCGTCGTTAGGCTTCGGCGTCGTCGTCAGCAACGCCGTCGCGGACATGATCTGTCCGGACTGGCAGTAGCCGCATTGGATGACCTCGAGGTCGAGCCACGCCTTTTGCACCTTGGCGCCCGCGGGCGTCGCACCGATGCCCTCGATGGTCGTCACGGGTCGGTTGCCCACCGCACTGATGGGTAAAAGGCACGAGCGAGTTGGTTCGCCATCCAGGTGGACTGTGCAGGCGCCACATTGCCCGATGCCACAGCCGAACTTGGTGCCCGTCAGGCCAATGATATCGCGCAGCACCCACAGGAGGGGCATGTCCTCCGGGGCGTCCACGCTTCGATCTTCGCCATTGATGCGCAGAGTAATCATTGAGTAACGCTATCCCAACCGGGAGGAAATTACTTGGACGTTACTGCGGGTCCGAATGACAAAACGGACACCTGACCCTCGTTTCAGGCCCGCATGCGGGCACCGCCGGGATCAAAGGCAGGAGCTGCGAGGCGCTCAGCCTTGCGGCGCTCGCCCATCAACTCGATTTCGAAGCCGCTGTTGGCCGTCGCTATATCCGTTGGAACATAACCCAACGCAAGGGAGCGTTGGACGCCATGACCGTACGCGCCCGAGGTAACCCAGCCTACCACCTTGCCATTATGCGAGATAGGCTCATCGCCGAGGCAGTCCGCATCGGATGCATCCACCGCGAAGGAAACCAACCTCAGGGCGCCGCCCTGCTCCTTTTCCGCAAGCGCCGCATCGCGACCGATGAATTCACCTTTCTTCAGATCCACGAAGCGACCGAGGCCGGCCTCGTAAGGACCATAGATGGGGCGGAACTCGCGTGCCCAGGTTCCGAAGCCCTTCTCCACGCGCATCGAGTGCAGCGCCCGGCCGCCGAATGACTTCAGTCCGTACTGTTGACCTGCCTGTTTGAGCACATCAAACAGAGCGCGCTGGTAGTCCGTCGTCACCCAGATCTCATAACCCAGATCGCCGGTGAAGGACACGCGGCCTACGAAGGCCGGGATCATTCCCACATCCATCCGTCGGAAGGACATGAACGGAAACTTCGCCGTCGACAGGTCGCCCCGGACGAGGCCTTGCAACAAGGCGCGCGAGCTCGGACCGGCAATTGACAACCCAACATACTCACTGGCAACCGCTCGCAGCGAAACGCCCGCCGGCGGCGCATGCCGCTCGAACCAACGCAGGTAGTAACTCTCAGCAGCGTAAGTGCCGATGAGAAAGAAACGCTGCTCCGAGGGACGGCAGATGGTGAAATCGCCGATCAGCTTGCCGCGCTCATTGAGCATCGGAGTCAAAGCAATCCGGCCCACACTCGGTACGTGGTTGGCCATCACATGCGACAGCCACCGGTCTGCGCCCCGGCCGGTTACCTCGAACTTGCCGTAGTTGGAGATCTCCAGCATCCCCACGCTCTCACGCACGGCCTTACATTCAGCCGCGACATGCTCATGCGCGCTGGAACGACGGAAGGTAACCTGCTCGGTGGCCTCTGCAGCGCTCGGTGCGAACCACAGCGGATGCTCCAATCCGCAGTAATCTCCGAATACCGCATGCTCCGCCTGCAACCGATCGTAAATCGGTGTCGTACGCAAAGGCCGGGCCGCCGTCAGCTCTTCATTCGGGAATCTAATCCGGAACCGACGGGAATAGTTCTCGCGAACCTTGGCGTTGGTATAGGGCAGCGTTGCCCAATCGCCGTAGCGCGCGACATCCATCGCCCAGACGTCCGCGCCCGGATCGCCATCGACCATCCAATGAGACAACGCCAGTCCAACACCGCCGCCCTGGCTGAAGCCCGCCATCACCCCGCAGGCCACCCAGAAGTTCTTCAGCCCCTTCACAGGGCCCACCAGCGGGTTGCCGTCGGGTGCAAATGTGAACGGACCGTTGACGACCTTCGCAATCCCCGCCTCACCGAGGATGGGGAAATGCTGGAACGCGACGTCCAGGCTGGGCGCGATCCGATCCAGGTCGTTGGGCAACAGGTTCTGACCGAAATCCCAGGGCGTCTCGGTGGGCGACCACGGCACACCCGCACGCTCGTAAGTACCGATCAACATTCCGCCGCGCTCTTCACGCAGATAAATTTCGCCCTCGAAGTCAATACAGTGCAGCTGCTCCTTGTATCCAGGCCGCGGCGCCAGCGACGGAATCTTCTCGGTGATGAGGTACTGGTGCTCCATCGCCAGGATGGGCAGCTCCAGGCCAACCATCCGCCCGACTTCGCGCGCCCACAGGCCACCGGCGTTCACAACATGCTCGGCGTGCACGTTGCCATGATCGGTGATGACATCCCACGTGCCATCCAGCCGCTGTTTCAGATCAACAACGCGCGTGTGCCGGACAATCTCCGCGCCACCCAGTTGCGCGGACTTCGCATAGGCATGCGTGACACCGTACGGATCAACGTGACCCTCGATCGGATCGTAGATCGCACCGATGAAGTGTTTCTCCTCCATGAGGGGAAACAGCTTCTTCGCCTCGCTGGCTGAAATGAGCTCCAGGTCCATGCCGAGATACCGGCCACGCGCCTGTGCCATTTTCAACCAATCCATCCGCTCGGGCGTCCCGGCCAGCATGACGCCGCCGGTAACGTGCAAACCACAGGACACGCCCGATATCTTCTCGAGCTCCTTGTACAGGTTGATGGTGTACTGCTGTAGTTTCGCGACGTTCGGATCGCCGTTGACCGTATGCATGCCGCCCGCGGCGTGCCAGGTTGAGCCCGATGTCAACTCATCGCGCTCAATCAACAGAACGTCGCTCCAACCAGCCCTGGTCAGGTGGAACAGGACACTGGCGCCCACGACGCCGCCGCCCACTACCACGACTTTGGCAGCACTCTTCATGTATTTACTCGTTTGCGACAGCGAGGTGGACTGCAGACTCAGCCACCTTTGAATGGGTGCCGAAGCGCTCAATCAGCCAGGACCGGAACAACGCAATCGCCGTGTCCCCCAGGGCTTCCGGATGGGTGATCAGGTAGTAACCGTAGCCGTCATCGAGCGCGGCTTCGAACGGTTTGACGAGGCGGCCCTGGCGGATCTCTTCGGAGAACAGATGGGGGTCACACAACGCGACACCCTGGCCGCTCAGCGCGTACTGCACGGCGAGCACGGCCGTATCAAACACCAGGCCACGCTCGTAGTTCGCGGTGGGCAGGCCGTTCTGCCGCACAAACTGTGACCACAGGTGATGCCGCGGCAGGTCGGCAATCCGCACGTGCACAATCTCATTCGCTTCAATGAAAGCGGCAAGATCCTTCCCTGCATGCTTCGCTGCAATGGTGGGATGACACAGCAGGGTCGGCCGGGCCGCCCACAACAGGTCAGTCACCAGGTCGGTGACCGTCGGTTTCGAATAAACGACCGCCACGTCGACATCGCCCAACGGCGGTCCAACACCGTAAGGACTGATCAGATCGATGTCGACTTCGGTACTCGCACCGCGGAAGTCACGCAGAATCGGAACTGCAAGTTGCACCGCGAAGCTGGGCGGCATCTGCACACGCAGTGTGCGTTGCGCGGGAGCGCCGTCGTTGCGGATGTCATCCAGTGCATATTCCAGGCGATCGAACGACTTCACCACCGCCGGCAGCAGATGCTGACCGGCCTTGGTCAGCGACAAGGCATGGGGTTTGCGATCGAAGAGTTGCACCCCCACCAACCGCTCGAGCGCGATGACGTGGCGCGACAGCGCGCTTTGGGAAATCAGCAGCGCATTGGCCGCAGCTGTAAAACTGCCGTGCTTGGCCACACCCTCAAAGGCGCGCAAGGCATTCAAAGGCAACCAGCGCCGATCGATGCTCTTTTTGCTCATGGCTCACCCGCAGTTCACCCGTTCGATTCTAACGTTTCCCGGCCGCACGAGACGGCCGGAATCCGATGCCTTTTTTCGATGCCCATAGCCAATTTCTCGGCTTTGTCCGCCCCGTCCGATGTGGAAGTCTGCGGCATGCCCGACCACAAAATTGCCGCTATCGAGGTCACCCAGCACCGGCTGGACCTCAACCCCCCGTTCCACGCCAGCTGGGACACCAAGCCGCGCGTCTATTTCGACACTACGCTGGTCCGCGTCACCACCGACACGGGCCTGGTGGGCTTCGGCTCCGGCGATCTCATGCTGGGTTTCAAGGGTCACGAGAACCTGTTCATCGGCCAGGATCCGCTGGCGCTCGAGCGCCACTACCGCGTCCTGTCGAACATCGATTTCCATTATGGCCGCTGCTGGCCCCTGGACCTGGCTTTGTGGGATCTCGCCGGCAAGATCACGGGCCAGCCCTGCTGGAAGCTGCTCGGCGGTTTGTCCAACCGTGTGCGTGCTTATGCCTCTTCCGGCACACTCCGCGACCCCGGCGCAATGGCCGCTGCCGCGGAGCGTTATCTCGCGAGCGGCTTTCCTGCGCTGAAGCTGCGCTTTCATCGCGGCGATTGGCGCGACGACGTCAAAGCGCTGGAAGCCGTCAGGGCGCGTGTCGGAAACCGGCTCGAGTTGATGGTTGATTGCAACCAGGGCTGGCGTTTGCCCTGGGACACGGAACCGCCGTGGGCCCTGAAGGACGCGGTCAGCGTTGCCCGCGAGTTGGAGCGGCTGGACGTGTACTGGATGGAGGAACCGCTGCACCGCGGCGACTACGACGGTATGCGTGCCCTGCGGGAGTCCGTCGACGTACGCATCGCAGGCGGTGAAATGACCCGGCAGGCGCATGAGCTTCGTGAGTTGATCTCCAGGGGATGCCTGGACGTTCTGCAACCGGACGCAGCCCTCGTCGGCGGCATCACAGGCCTGAGGCGCGCCGCCATCATGGCGCAGGAGCACAACATTGTGTTCACTCCGCATACCTGGACCAATGGCATGGGAGTCATGGCCAACACCCAGCTCGTCGCAGGACTCGGGCACGCGCCGTTCATCGAGTTCCCCTACGATCCGCCGGAGTGGAGTCTCGATCGCCGCGACTACATCATGGCCGAGCCGCTCGTGGCCGACGGCGAGGGATGGTTGAATTTGAGCAACACTCCCGGAATGGGCTACGCCGTCGACGAAGACCGGCTGGCGAAGACACGAATCGGTTAGCAACGCAAACGCGGGCATTCGTGATCACGGGGTATCCAGAAACCCGTTGATAACGGTGGCCACGGCCTGGGGCTCTTCCCAGAACGGATTGTGGCCCAGGCCATCAAACACCTTCACCTTCGCGGCCGGCAGCCCCTCGCGCAGCGATTGGCGCACGTCCTCTTCCATGATGGGATCATCGCTTCCCCAGATGAGCAGCGTGGGCGCTTTCAGTTTGGGCAGCGTGCTGCGCAAGTCGGCGGGGTTGGCGCCCTGCTCCAGGACCGCGAGCCAGACAGCCAGCGGAATGTTGGCCGCGTCGCGTCGCTGGCGGCGGATGAAGTCGGGATTGACGGGCTTGGGCGAGTCCCACCACTGAATCATGAACGGCGAGTCAGGATCGATCGGCTCCTGCAGCTTGCGGATTTCAGAAGCGAAATCGTATGCCGGCTTTTTGGGCAGGGTTCCGGGCCGCGGCCCGCCAGTGGAGGAAATGAGGATCACCTTGCGCACCCGCTCAGGCCACTGCTCCGCCAACACCTGGGTGATCATGCTGCCCAGAGAATGCCCGACGATGTCGGCTTTTGGAATGTGCAAGGCATCCAACAAGAGCTTGATGTCGTACGCGAAGTCGATCCGCGCGTAGCAACACTCGGGCTTGTCGGAGCGGCCATGCCCGCGGATGTCGACTACGATCAGCCGATAGTGCTTCGACAGATACGGAATCAACGGCACCCAGTCGCGCGCGTTGTCTGTATAGCCGTGGATCAGAACGACCGGCGGACCCTTCGGATCGCCCATGTCGATGTAAGCGAGGTGCTGGCTGTTGGGCAACAGCACGAGTTTCTTTTGCGCATCAAACTCATCCAGGTTGATCTTCAGAAGGTGCGGGCCGGCGGCGAACGCAGTGGCATACAGCAGGTTGACGAGAACGGCGAGGACGAGTGATTTCAAGATAGGGCCTCTTTCAGCGGTCCGAGCCACGGCTCGAAATGCCGCCATTGATCCAATCCCTCCTTGAAGATGGGCCGGCGCACCTGCTCCGAGCTCGCGGTGCGGACATTGCGCTCGGTCTTCCAGAATTCCAGGCAGGCCGGCTCGAAGGGCAATCCACAGAATTCCAACAGCCGGCGGACGCTGCCCTCCAGGTCCTCGACCACGTCCTCATGCTGCATGCGCAGCACCTTGCCGGGCAGTGCTTCGTCCCAATGCTGCATCAGCTCCACATAGGTGCGGTAGTACCGGCCGATGTCCTGCAGGCTGTAGGTAAATTCCTGCCCATTGGCAAACAGCTGCTTGTAGTTGCTGAAACAGCAGGCCATGGGCTCCCGGCGCGCGTCGATGATTCGGGCGTTGGGCAGGATCAGGTGGATCAGGCCGATGTGCCGGAAGTTGTTCGGCATCTTGTCAATGAAGTAGCGCGCGGGCGCCCCAGCCTTGCCGCTGCGGAACACGCGCGTGTCAGCCAGATACTTCTCGCCG
This sequence comes from Gammaproteobacteria bacterium, assembly GCA_034668025.1. GTDB lineage: Bacteria > Pseudomonadota > Gammaproteobacteria > Steroidobacterales > Steroidobacteraceae > 13-2-20CM-66-19. The sequence continues at coordinate 19,748 of JAXDQF010000473.1, forward strand.
TAGCCCCGCAGTTGCTCCGCCGTCAGCTCGGTGAGCACCTGCGGATAGCGTGACTCGCCGCCGGCTATCTCCCGGCCCTGCAGCTGGGCCACGAGTCGCGGAATGTCGGACAGCTCCATGGTGCCTTCCACCTGGGAATGCGACGCCAGGATCTGTTCCAACAGGGTCGAGCCGGCCCGCGGCAAACCCACAATGAAAATCGGATCCGGATCGGGACAGCCGACAACGGGTCGCGACGCGAAGAACTCCCGCGCGCAGACCGCTTTCTGCATCCGTGTGTTGCGCTCGGTGAGCTCCGGCTTGTAACGGATCTCGCCGTGTTTCAATTGATTCCCCTGCTCGTAGTAGCGGAACGACTCTGCATAGTCGGCGCGGTCCTCGAGCGCTTTTCCTAACGCAAAGCTCAGGTGATAACGATCGACGAGCGGTGTCGACGGGTCCGCCACATGGACCCGCATTTGCTCTATTTCCGCATCACCAAATTTGTACGTCTTGAGGTTCGCGAGACTCCAGTACGCATCGCCGAAATTCGGGCGGGCCGTCGCGGCTGCGCGATACGACTCGACCGCCTCGGTCTGCTTGCCCATTGTCTTCAGCGCGTGGGCAATGGATAGATGCAGGTCTTCCTGCTGCGGAGCGTCGCTCAGAAGATCACGAAATATTTGCAGCGCTCGCTCATGCTCGCCGAGACCGACGTAGGCATTGGCTTCGACTGTGCGAAACGCGCGGTTGCCGGGGTCGAGCCGCAGCAGCTCGTGTATCTCCCCGAGGGCACTCTGGAACTTGTGCCGCCGCGACAGAACGAGGGCGTATTCGTAGCGCGCCGCGTGATAGTCCGCGGAGAAAACCAACAGGCTTTCCAACAGGAACTCGGCATCATCCAGCACATCCAGCTTCATGCCGATCTGCGCCAACAGACGCATGCCCTCGATGTGATCACCGTGTTTCTGCAGGAACTGGCGCACGAGCGCTTCCGCGGCGTAGGTCTCATCCTCGGCAAACAGGCTCGTGGCGGTTACGATTTCCGCCGGCAACGTGGCCATGTGCTTCGCGAAGCGGCCGGCCTCGTCGGCCTCGGCAGTTCGACCGACGGAGCGTTGCAACTCCGAGAGAGCCCGCCAGCTCGCCGGTAACGCGGCATTCAGGTGTACGGCGCGCTCGTACGCGTCGATTGCCGCCTCAGTCTGGCCAACAGCCTTGAGACAGTGACCGCGCTCCTGAAACAGGCGGCCGTAGGTGGGATGTAACTGCTCGAAATGGGTCAGCGTCCGTAATGCATCGGCCATCCGGCCGAGGTATCGCTGGTTGACTGCAATCAGGTAGAGGACGTCCCGGTTCTCAGGGACTTCGGCCAGAAGGGCCTCGGCAGCCGCCAGACTTTGCGCAAACCGGCGCTTCTGGAGCAGTCCGCGGGCGCGCTGCACTTCGGACTCGACACGTGAGACAGGCGGGCTCGGGGCCGCTGTAACCACTAAAGGCCTCTCGATGCCGGACGGGCGGCCGGCTGCGCCACCGGGAGGAACCCCGGTGGCGCGAGCATACACTGCAGGCCTATTTTTCCTTGAACTTGTAGCTCATCTGCAACGTCAGAGTCCGCGGCCGGGTGATGTTGTTCATTTTCACGAACTGGCTGTAGCTGGAGTACAGCACACCCCGATTGTCGGTGAGGTTGGTGCCGTACAGCTGCACCATCCACGCATCCTTGGCGACTCCGATCGACGCGTCGTACTGCGTATAACCAGGCTGGTAGTACCGCGTCGGCGTGACCTGATCGATTTCCGTCTGCAGGGCATCGGTCGTCGAGTAAGAGCCGCCGCGGTGATTCGCAGACACTTGCACGAATGGCATGTAGTCGTTGATCGCCGGCACGTCGTACCGGGCCCGGATGTTGAACTGGAACGGCGGTGACTGGGCCAGCGGGCTGCCCTTGGTGCCGTACGGGTTATGCAGACCCAGCGCCTCGAAGTCGATGGGGTTGCCGTTCTTGTCGTTGAAGGTCACTTCCTTGAACAGCTCGCTGCGGTTCCACGAAGCCGAGCCCGTGAGGGTCAGCTCACGTGTTACACGACCGGTGATCTCCGTCTCGATACCCTTTACGTGGTACTCCGGACCGTTACTGGAGAACGTCAGGTTGCCCAGCAGGCCCGGGTTGAACAACCCGATCTGCACATCCTTCCAGTCCTCGTAGTACACGGCGCCGTTGAACTGGATGCGATGATCCAGCCATTCGGTTTTCCAGCCGATCTCGTTGTTGGTCAACGTGTCGGGCTTGAATCCGATGGGCGTTACGAAGATGTTCGCCAACGGCGAAGCTGCCGCACTGACAAATCCGGAAGCACGGTTGAAACCGCCCGGCCGGAAACCTTGCGACCACGTGTAGTAGACCAATGCGTCGTCGGTGACGTGCCACGTCAGGTTGCCGCGACTCTTGAAACCGCTGTAGCGCTTGGCCAGACCCACGGACTGGTCCGAAAACGCCGAGTTGCCGGGTGGCACGACCAGTGTGTTCAGATTGGTACCACTCTGGCACGGTTCGTCTGTCGTGGCGGGCGTGAACTTCTGGTTCAGGTAGATGCCGCCCGGGCGGCAACCGAAGCTGCCCTGGATGGCGCCCGTCTGATACGTATCCATCCGGTAGTAGCGGGTACCACCAGTGATGGTCAGCGTCTTCGGAATGATGTCGAAATCGAACGACCCGAAAACCGCCTTCTGGTTATAGCCGCGGGTCACGTCGTCGTAGAACGAATCGTCGGGATCGCGGATGTTGGGATTGTTGAGCGTTGCGCCGTCGACGGGCTTCAGGGGTGAGAACCCGGCCTGCGGATCGCGGTAGTACCAGTCCGACTCGTTGTGGATGATGAACTGTTCCCAGTACAGGCCGCCGATCCCGCGGATCCGCCAGTCGCCGGGCGTGCTCACGCGAAATTCATGGCTCTGGTGGATGTTACGTTCGTGGACTTTGAACGTCGACACCGGCGAGTAGCAGTTGCCAGTCCCGGTGCCCGTCTTCACGTTCTTCTTGGTCACCGGATCATATGCGAACGGTGATCCGGCCAGGACGCACTGGTAGTAGTCCGCGTACACGCCACGAGCGTAGTTGGTGTAGTCAGCGACCTGGTCAACCGTGCGAATCAGGTAACCGCCGGTGTAGACCGCTTTTAGCGCGCCGATGCGGCCGTTCAGGGTCCAGGACGTGTTCGTGAACTTGTCACGATCCACATTCGGGGTGTACAGCGTGACCTGCAGGGGATCCAGCTTCTGCCCGTCCGAGCCGAAGGGCATCTCGGCGAACACGCCGTCAGCTTCCATGTTCTGATACGACTGGGTGACCAGCGCATTCCAGTCATCGTTGATCTGATACAGCAACGAGGCGCGGCCGCCCTTGTAGGTCACCGGGTTGATGTTGCTGCCGGCGATCTTGTCGTTGTTTACCGGTGTGCTCGGCGGCGTGACGCCACCGAAGTATCCAATGATGCCACGGTCGTTGTCCTTGCGCGTAAACGTGCTCTGGACGTTGTCGATGTAGCCACCGCGGCTGTCGCTGTAGATCACCGCGCGGAAGGCGAGTTTGTCGTTGATCAGCGGCAGGTTGAGTGTCGCATCGACACTCGTGTTTGGATCACCGTGCGCCGTGATGCCATAGCCACCGTTCAGAACCGCCTCGGTGGTGTTGAGTTTGGGCTTGTTGGTGATGTAGCGGATCACGCCTGCCTGCGCGCCTGCGCCGAACAGCGTGCCCTGGGGGCCTTCCAACACCTCGACCCGCTCCAGGTCGGCGGCGTAGATGTCGAGGTTGCGGCCGGGCAATTGCGCCGACTGGTCATCCAGATACACCGCCACGTTCGGAAAGCTGCCGGTAGCGCCCGTGGACTGGTTGCCGTCCTCGGTGGTCGCAAGCCCGCGCATGTAGATCTGGCCCTGACCGGGACCGTGGGTGCTCGCACTCACATTGGGGAGGACTTTGAGGTAATCCTCGAAAGTTGAAATATTCAGCTGCGTCAGGGTCTCCGAAGTCAACGCGGTGACCTGGATAGGGACGTTCTGAATGGACTCTTCGCGGCGCTGGGCAGTTACGATGACTTCGCCGATCGCCAGACTCTGATCTGCTTCCGTCGGCGTTGCCTCGGCTGCAGGTGCGGCTGCATTCGCGGCGGCTGCGTGCGCGCCCAGGATGGCTGCGACGGCGCAGTACACTTTACGGTTTGCTTTCAAGCTGCTCTCCCCGATATTAAAATATTCATTCGGAAGAACCGCCGGAGCCCCCCTTACCTTTTCAGCTGCGCGTCGTCGCGCGCATGCAACAAGGCTCTCGGCGGGCGGCACCCCCACCCCAAACTTTCACGTCAGTCGTTCCCTTTCAAGCGGATTAATTGGATCGGCCCATCGAATAAAATCATGGCCGCCTCTAGGTGTCCAGCACCGCCTCATCCGTTGGGCCATCGCAACACACGCGGGGCTGTCGCGAAATGAACAGCGGCGACATATCGACTGTATGGACGCGCCCGATAGCCTTCCGTCGGCCTGTATATGTGCGTCAGGTGCGTCAGATCCGTCTTACAAGCAAGCGGGGCCGTCTCCGATAACGACCTAACGGGGTACAGGAGAATATGCGACGCACAACGCCAACGCACAGATCGCGGGCGGCGGGAGACCCAAATGCTTCACTATGCAGTCGTGTTTTTCATTATTGCCATCGTCGCCGCGATTCTGGGCTTCGGCGGTCTTGCCGCGGGTGCGGCCGGCATTGCGAAGGTCCTGTTCTTTGTATTCCTGATCCTGGCTGTTCTGACCTTCCTGCGGCGCGCTTAGCGACACTTGCGGGGGGCGGCAGCCTTCGCCGCTGCCGCCCCTGAAAGTCGCGTAGAGTCACAATCGGCCCGCATGGGCCCACGATGAACGATAATCCGGGGCATGAGCACGCCCCCATTGAGTGATTTATTTGCCGCCGCCTTCGTCGCTGCCCTCCTGGTGGGCACGGCGCTGCGGCTTTGGCTGACTTCCCGCCAACTTGCTGCCGTCAGAGCGCACCGGGATCACGTCCCGGCTGCGTTCTTTGACCGGGTTTCCCTTGCTGACCATCAGAAGGCGGCCGATTACACGGTCGCGACGGTGAGCTTTGGGCGCCAATCGGTCATCGTCGATGCCCTCGTTACACTCGCTCTCACCCTCGGCGGCGTGATCGGCACGATTGATCTGCTTTGGCAGCGCAGCATCGGCTCGGGCCTGTGGAGCGGTGCCTTGGTCATTCTCACCGTTGTTGTCCTCACAGGGGTCATCGATCTGCCCTTCTCGCTGTGGCGAACCTTCAAAATCGAGGCTCGCTTCGGCTTCAACCGCACCACTGCGGCCGTGTTTGCGGCCGACCTGGCCAAGAGCTGCCTGCTCGGATTGTTGATTGGCGGTCCGGTGATGCTGGCAGCCATGACACTGATGGACCGTGCCGGACCGCTGTGGTGGCTGTGGGCCTGGGCCGGCTGGCTGGGTCTCATGTTGCTCATGACCTGGGCGTGGCCGGCCTTCATTGCGCCCTGGTTCAACAAATTCACGCCGCTCGCGGATGCCGAGCTGAAAACCCGGATCGAATCGCTGTTGCAACGTTGCGGCTTCCAGTCGGAAGGCGTGTTTGTCGTCGACGGCTCGCGTCGCTCGGCGCATGGAAACGCTTATTTCACCGGGATGGGACGCAACAAGCGCATTGTGTTTTTTGACACGTTGCTGGCACGGCTCACGCACTCTGAGGTGGAAGCGGTATTGGCCCACGAGCTGGGGCATTTCAAGCTCAAGCACGTACGCAAACGACTGCTGGTGACCATGGCCGGCTCATTGGGCGCGTTGGCGCTGCTCGGCTGGCTGACCGCCCAAGCACCTTTCTACACGGCTTTCGGCGTTCAACACCCCTCGTCCCACGCGGCGTTGTTGCTGTTCATGTTTGTGATGCCGGCGTTCGGTTTCTTTGCGACACCGCTGGGCTCACTCTGGTCCCGGCGCCACGAATTCGAAGCCGATGCGTTCGCGGCCCGACATGCAAGCTCCGCTGACCTCGCGACCGCACTCGTGAAACTCTACCGCGACAACGCAACAACCCTGACACCCGACCCACTGTATTCGGCGTTCTACTACTCACACCCGCCGGCAACCGAGCGCATCGCGCACCTAAGGCGCAATGAAGTAGAGATCAATCGTCTTTCCGACCCTCTCGACGGGCCGGTACGGGTTTAGCCACGCATAGCCGATCGGCTCGTGCTCTCGGGTGAGCGCGTTGATCGCGACCCACCCTGTTGCCGGTTGGCGCGGCGGTAGTCGGACGAACGGTGGCAGCACCTCCCGCGTCAGATCCGCCGTGCCTTGGTACGCGAGACTGACGCTGGGCACTTTGAGCTCCACCAGACGGCGCTCCAGCCGTCTCAGGTCCTGGCCCCAATCGAGGTCCGAGTCGACCAGCACATGTGCAGGATTGCTGACCAACTCGTTGAAATATGGAAAGTAATCGGGATATGCCGTGCCGAGGGTACTGACCTGCCACGCAGCTAGCAGAGCCGCCACAGCTGTCCCCACTCGCGGCAACGCACGCCACGCACTCGCCAACGCGTAGGCTCCAGCCATAGCGAGAAAGGGATAGAGGATCAAAACGTGGCGGATGCCTATGTTGATCCGGCTGAACACGCTCGCGAATACGAGGAGGGTTACAAACAACACGACAGGTGCCATTCGCCACGTGTTTGCCTGCCGCAAGCCGTCACGCGCCAGCAGGTACAGGCCAACAGAACCCGACAGCAGCAGCGGAAGGGGTGTTTTCACAGCCAACGCGACGAGGTAGAAGTACCACCAGCCGCCTGCTTTCACGTTGCCCAGCAGAAAGGACACGTGTCCGGTGTCGTTGTGCGCCTTCAGGGCCATGACGCCTTCGGCGAAATTCCACCAGGCCGCCGGCAGGTGCAGGTTCTCAACAAATCTGTAAAACGGCTGGTCCGCAGCGCCGGCGTTCTGGAACAGATACACCATCACCCAGTTGAAACGGGGCGGCAGTGAAATCACCTGCAGGCCGCTCAATCCATACGCCAGCGTTATGGGGACCAACGTGGCAAGTGCCATGAGAGCGAGTCCCGCCACCCGCCGCGGCGCGCTCACAGCGGCCGGTGCGACCGACAGAAATGCCCGCAGCAACAGCAGAACCAACATGCCGAGGCCGATGAAGGGAATGGCCGAAAGCTTGGTCCCGAAGGCGACGCCTGCGGCCAGTCCAAACAGAATGGAATCCCGGCGTAACCCGCTGACCAGCCACTGCTGTAACAGGTAAAGGGCCAGCAACGTCGTCGCGGTCCCAGGAATGTCGAGCGCCGCGAGCGCCGCATGTCCGATGATTGGCGGCACGCAGGCGAGCAACAGCACGGCCAGCAGCGCCTCCCCTTCCGAGGCCGCAACCCGTCTCGCCCAGAGCCACATCGAGAACAGCAGGACCGCGAGAAACGGCAAGGCCCCGAGCCTGGCCAGCGCCAGCGTGCGGTCGTAATGTCCCCCGTCGTACAGGATGTCGACTCCCTCCTGGGTACCGTCAGGAGGTGGAGTGCCGAACGAGTGAGATCCAGCGAGGTGGGGACCGAGAGCGATGAGCGCGCGCGCTAGCGGCGGATGCTCCGTGTCAAATTCGTACTTGCCCCGGTCCACCAGCTCCATTCCGGCTGCCAGATGCTCGGGCTCGTCCCAGGTATGTCCGAACACGCGCCACGTGCTGGCAGCAAGCAGGGAGGCGACGACAATGAGGAGAATGAGTCCGGAACGAATCAAGCGCCGAAGGGATGACGCAATACGATGGTTTGATCACGGTCCGGGCCGGTGGAGATCATGCCGATGGGCACATCCACGAGCTGCTGCAGCCGCTCGAGGTACTTGCGCGCGTTCAACGGCAGCGCATCGTAGTCCGTGATCCCCACAGTGGACTCCTTCCAGCCCGCCACTTCCTCGTAGACCGGCTCCACGCCGGCATATCCGTCGATGCTCAGTGGCGGCTCGGCGACGACTTCGCCGTCGATCCGATAACCAACAGCTACGCGGATGGTATCGAGCCCATCGAGGACGTCGAGCTTGGTGATGCACAGGTTCGAGACGCTGGAATGAACGATCGCGCGACGCAGGGCCACTGAGTCAAACCAACCGCAACGGCGGCGGCGGCCCGTCACGGAGCCGAATTCGTGACCCACCCGCGACAGATGCTCGCCATATTCGTCAAACAGCTCGGTGGGAAACGGACCCGCGCCAACCCGTGTTGTGTAGGCCTTCACGATACCGATTACTTCATCGAACGCGCGCGGTCCGAGACCGGTTCCCGTCCCCGCGTAGCCCGCGGTTGTGTTTGAAGACGTCACGTACGGATACGTCCCGAGATCGATGTCCAACATTGCGCCCTGTGCACCCTCAAACATGACGTTTGCGCCTTCACGACGCAGCGAATGCAATGCGAGCGTGACGTCGGTGACCAGCGGCGCAATTTTCTCCGACAGGGCCAATTGTTGATCCAGGGTCTTCTGGAAATCCACCGCCGGAAGTCGGAAATAGTGCTGCAGTACGAAATTGTGGAAATCCAGGACTTCACCGAGACGGGCGGCAAAGCGATCCCGCTGGAACAGATCGGCCACGCGCACGGCGCGACGCGCCACCTTGTCTTCGTAGGCAGGCCCTATTCCGCGGCCGGTCGTGCCGATCGCATTGGGACCCCGCGCCCGCTCGCGGGCCTTGTCGAGCTCCACATGCGACGGGAGGATGAGCGGGCAATTCGGCGAGATCCGCAGGCGCTCGAAAACCGGGACGCCCTGGTCCATCAGCATCTTGCTTTCGGTCAGCAACGCATCGAGCGAAAGCACGACACCGTTGCCGATGTAGCAGCGCACGTGCTCGCGCAGGATTCCTGAAGGAATGAGCGACAGGATGGTCTTGCGGCCACCAATCACCAACGTATGGCCGGCGTTGTGACCGCCTTGAAAGCGGGCCACCGCGGCGGCGCGCTCGGTCAGGAGGTCAACAACCTTGCCTTTGCCTTCATCGCCCCATTGCGTGCCGATGACGACGACGAACTTGCCCACTGTTGACCTGCTCCTTAGCGGACCAGAAAGAGAATAATGACGCCGACGAGCATGCTGCCCAGCCCCGCAATGCGCAACTCACGATCCGTGACGTCCAGAAGCTTGGCAAAAGCCCGCTTCACGCCCCGGGGGTGCAGAAACGGGGCGATTCCCTCGAAAACGAAGAATAGCGCCAGGGCCGCAAGCAGGTCGGTGAAATTCAAGGACACGAGAGTTTTCCGTGAGCGCCCTTCAGCGCTTGCCCGGGCTGGGATCCTTCAGGTACTTGAAGAACTCACCGTCGGGCGAAATGACGAGCAGGTCACCGTCCTTGCCGAGCGAGCGCTCATACGCCTGCAGACTTCGGTAGAAGGCGTAAAACTCAGGGTCTTTTGAATAGGCTTTTGAATAAGTCTGCGTCGCGAGCGCGTCGCCGTCGCCCCGAACTCTGAGGGCGTCGCGCTCGGCGTCTGCCAGTATCTCGGTACGGGATCGTTCGGCCGCCGCCCGGATCCGGACACTCGCGCTCGTCCCTTCCGCCCGCAGCTTCATCGCGATCTTCACGAAGTTCTGCTTCATGCTGTCGTACACACGAGTGCTGACATCATCAGGCAAATCAATTCGCTGCACGCGAACATCCACCAGGTCCATGCCGAGGTTGGCCACGTTGATGCCCGCCTGACCGATCATCTCCCCGGTGACAGCCGCGCGCTCGGCGGAAACGATCTGCTCGAGGGTGCGCTGAGCGACCACGCTCTTGATGCCATCCTTCACGATCTCGGCGATGCGCTCGCCTGCAAGATCCTCGCGGCCACCGGTCGCCTGGAAATAGCGTGACGCGTCCTTGACCTTCCACTTCACGTAGAAGTCGACGATCAGGCCACGATTGTCATTGGTGAGAAAGGTCTCGCCGGTGTACGACTGGGACAGGATGCGCCGATCGAACTTCACGACCTGGTCCCACGGCCACTTCCAGTGCAATCCCGGTGAGTAGTCGAGACCAACGATCGCACCGAACTCGGTGCGGATGGCCACCTGCGCCTCGTTGATTGTGAACGGCGCGGTCATGGCAATGAGCAGCGCCAGGATCAATATGATGACAGGAGCAACGCGGGCTGGCATCAGCGATCTCCCCGTCCGCGTGCTTCGACCGTGACAGAGTCAGGTTCCTGCTTCTGCGCGGAGACGCCGCTGCCGTCATCCCTTCCGCCTACAACAGTGGTCGTGGAGCCATCTTCGCGCGCCGCCTTGTCCAACAGCTTGTCGAGCGGCAGATACAGCATGTTGCCACCCGAGCCGTTGCCGGCCTTCGTATCGATCAACACCTTGTGAGCGCGTGTCAACACGTTCTCAACGGTGTCCATGTACAGCCGCTTGCGCGTAACTTCAGGCGACTGCGCGTAAGCCTGCTCGAGCGCCAGAAAGCGCGCGGCCTGGCCTTCAGCAATCGCAGTGACTTGTGACTTGTACGCTTCCGCATCCTGCTGCATCCGGGCCCCGGCGCCCTGCGCAACCGGAATGATGCTGTTGGCATACGCCTGCGACTCTTTGATGGCGCGCTCCTGATCTGCCAGCGCCTTGTTGGCATCGCGCTGCGACGGGATAACTGCTTCGGGCACCTGCACGTCGGTCAGGTTCACCGTCGTAATGGTGATGCCGGTGTTGTAGGTGTCGAGTGTGTGCTGGATGAGCTCTTTCGCCCGCCGCGTGATCTCGGGACGGGTTTTACCGACGAGCACATTGTCCAGCTCGCTGCGGCCCACGACCTCACGGATGGCCATCTCGCTGACTTCACTCAGCGTGGCCTCGGGGTCCTTCACCTGGAACAGCACTTTTCGCGGATCGCTCAGCTGGTACTGCACGGCGAAACGCAGGTCGACGAGATTGACGTCGGAGGTCAGGACGCGCGATTTGTACTCGCTCGACTGGACGCTCGCGACATTGACCTTGATCAGCGTCTCAATCGGCCAAGGCCACCGCCACCCCGCCCCCTGGTTGCGGATATCCACGAGCTTGCCGAAGCGCAAGATCACGCCCTGCTCGGCCGCCTTGATCTGAAATATGCCGCTGGCCAGCCAGAGCGCCAGCGCCACGACGGCCACGAGAATCAGCACTGAGCGGCCCTCGGCACCCCGGCCGCCACCGGGCCGGAACAGCGATTCCAGCCGGCGCTGCCAGCTTTTTACGCGCTCATCGAGGTCCGGACCATTGCCCTGACCGCCGGGCCGACGGCCCCAAGGATTGTTCTGACCTGGTTGATTCCACGCCATAAGAAGAATTGATTATGAGGCGTGCTTCGGCCCCGAAACGGCCGTCGATTGTAGGTACGACGTCCCGGGGGCACAAGCCCGTTCTCCGATGGCTGCGCGCCCCGGATCAAAAATCGCCTACGGCGGTTTTGACAGCCGGCGCCTGAAAGGCGGGACTTTCAGGCGCCTCGTCCCCCACCACCTCCAGGATCTGCACCCCCGGCGTGCGCGCCAGGGCCAAAAGCTCCACGTCCGGCAGCTCCACAGCCAGCTCGATGGAGCCGTCCTGAGCCGAATGCTCCCCACGAACGGCCTTTACGGCGTAGAGCCGCGAGCGGACCGCGCCCGCGCCCGGCTGGATCCGGATGCGGGCCTTGCGGGCAAAGCGCGTGAGACGCTCGGCAACTGCTGCAGCGAGCAGGTCCAGGCCGAGATGCTTCTCGGCAGAGATCCACACCGCCGTCGCCTGGCCGTTCGCATTGCGATCGATTCGCGGTTGCATCTCCAGCCGGTCGATCTTGTTGTACACGAGAATCTGGGGAATCTGCTCGGCACCGATTTCCGCGAGCACGGCATCCACCTGGGAGATGTGCTCAGCGCGCCGTGCATCGCTCGCGTCGACAACATGCAGCAGCAATGTGGCTTCACGCGCTTCGGTGAGAGTTGATTGGAATGCGGCCACCAGCTCGTGCGGCAGCTCGCGAATGAATCCAACAGTGTCCGCTGCAACGACGAGCGTTCCGCCCGGTAATGTTACGCGCCGCACGGTTGGATCGAGCGTGGCAAACAACTGGTCCGCGACATACGCATCGCTGCCGGTCCAGGAGCGAAACAGGGTTGATTTGCCGGCGTTGGTGTAGCCCACCAGCGCGAGCGAGGGTACGGGAATCTCGGCCCGCGCCTGGCGTCCGGTCTCACGCTGTTGCGTGATCTTCTCCAGGCGTTTGGTCAGTATCTTCACGCGTTCGCCGATGAGGCGACGGTCGGTCTCGAGCTGCGTCTCACCCGGTCCGCGCATGCCGATGCCGCCACTCTGGCGCTCCAGGTGGGTCCAGCCGCGCACCAGCCGCGTGCTGATGTGCTTCAGCTGCGCGAGCTCCACTTGCAACTTGCCTTCGAAGCTGCGCGCGCGTTGCGCGAAGATGTCGAGAATCAGCCCGCTGCGATCCAGCACGCGCCGCCCGATCAACTTCTCGAGGTTGCGCTCCTGGCTGGGAGAGAGCGCGTGATCGACGAGAACAACTTCAGCCTCGTTGGCTTCAGCGGCCACGCGCAACTCCTCCGCCTTGCCGCTACCCATGAAGTAGCGGGGGTCGGGACGGTCGCGGCGGCCCGTTACCGTTGCAACGGGGATTGCGCCCGCGGAGGTCGCGAGCTGCCTGAATTCCTGGAGGTCTTCGGAGTCGACCGGTATTCCCAGCCCGAGGCGCACGAGCACCGCGCGCTCACCCGTGCGTGGGCGCTCGAAGCTCTTCATGGGCTGCCGGCCAAACTGTGGAGAGGGCTCATTCAGCGGCGGGGGTCGTCTCCGGCACGGCGCCTCCTTCCTCGGATGCCAGCCGCACGTTGCGAGCCGGAACGACCGTTGAAATGGCGTGCTTGTAGACCATCTGACTGACGCTGTTCTTCAACAGAACAACGAATTGATCGAACGAGTCGATCTGGCCCTGCAACTTGATACCGTTGACGAGGTAGATCGAAACGG
>JAXDQF010000474.1:0-26243 GCA_034668025.1 Gammaproteobacteria bacterium
TGATTTCGCCGCAGCGCGTCCATCAACCCGGCCCCGGGCCAGCGACAGGGGGGCCACGGAACAGGCGCCGCAGCCGGCGACCAACCCACAACACCGGCGCGGATAGCGCATAGGTTGCGAACATTGCCAACAGCATGGCCGGCGGATCGAGGGCGATCAGCACAAAGAACAGGGGAACGATCAGCACGTACACGAACTTCACGCGCCGATCGAGATTGAACTGCTTGAAGCTGGGGAAACTGAACCGGCTCACCATCAGTGCGCCGGCAAAGGCCGTGAGCGTCAGAGCCGCGATCAAGCCAATGAGTCCGGGTTGCGGGAAATGGCTGGAGAACCAGACGAATGCCGCCACGATCGCCGCAGCGGAGGGGCTGGGCAATCCTTCGAAGTAGCGCTTGTCGGCGGCCGCACGGGTATTGAAACGCGCCAGGCGCATGCCGGCGGCGGCGGTATAGAAAAAGCAGGCGAGCCAGCCGAAACGGCCCCAGTAATGGCCGTACTCGGCAATCTGAACCACACCCCATTGATACGCCACGATCGCAGGTGCAACGCCAAACGACACCATATCGGCCAGGCTGTCGTATTCCTTGCCGAAGGCGCTTTCAGTCTTGGTCAGGCGCGCCATGCGTCCATCGAGGGTGTCGAAGATCATGGCCACGAAAATGGCCTCACCCGCCGGGGCGAAGTTCTTGTCGATTGCGGCGACGATCGCGTAGAAACCCGAGAACATGCAGCCCGTGGTCAGCAGATTCGGCAGGAGGTAGATACCCTTGCGGCGCGGCCTCAACTCCTCTTCAGGTTCTGTCTCCATGTGCAGGCGGTTCTGACTCGTGAGTGGTGGAGGCCGGCATCTTAGCAGGCGGTGCTAATATCCCATCCCCCATCTCTGACACGGACCTGAACGCAACCGATGAGGCTCTCGCACTACCCCATCAACACCCTCAAAGAGGTCCCCGCCGAGGCGGAGTTGATCAGCCATCAGCTCATGCTGCGCGCGGGCTTGATCCGGCGCCTCGCTGCGGGACTCTACAGTTGGCTGCCGATCGGGCTGCGCACGCTGCAGAAAGTGGAGCGCATCGTTCGCGAAGAAATGAATCGCGCTGGCGCCCTCGAGGTCGTGATGCCGGTGTTCCAGCCAGCCGAGCTGTGGCAGGAGTCGGGGCGGTGGCAGGCATATGGTCCTGAGTTGCTGCGCATCGTGGACCGCCACAAGCGGGACTTTGTTGCCGGGCCGACCCACGAGGAAGTCATCACGGACATCGCCCGCCGTGAGCTGAAGAGCTATCGCCAGCTACCCGTCAATTTCTACCAGATCCAGACGAAATTCCGGGACGAGATACGGCCGCGCTTCGGTGTGATGCGCGCGCGTGAGTTCATCATGAAGGATGCCTACTCCTTCCATATTGATGAGCCCTCGCTGCAGCAGGGTTATCGCAACATGTACGACGCATATGTCCGCATTTTCACGCGAACTGGCCTCCGGTTCCGCGCAGTTCGCGCCGATTCGGGTGCGATCGGTGGCGATGTCTCGCAGGAGTTTCACGTTCTCGCGGATTCGGGCGAGGATGCAATCGCGTTCTCAGATGGTGACGATTACGCAGCCAACCTGGAGGCGGCGATTGCTGTCGCCCCCACTGAGTCCCGGGCCGCTCCCACGGCAGCCCTGACCAAGGTCTCGACGCCAGGGGCCAAAACAATTGAGGACCTGGTGAAGTTCCTCAAAGTCCCGGCCACTAAAACCATCAAGACCCTGCTCGTCGATGGCGCCGAGGAAAACGAGGTCGTTGCGTTGGTTATCCGCGGAGATCACGAGCTGAACGCCGTCAAGGCGCAAAAGCTGCCCGGCGTGGCCAATCCCCTGCGCATGGCGAGCGCAGATCGCATCGCGCGCTCGTCAGGCGCGGTAGTCGGCTATATCGGGCCGATTGGATTCAAGGGCCGTATCTATGTCGATCACAGCGCCCTGGCAATGTCCGACTTCGTCGCCGGTGCGAACGAAAGGGACCTGCATTTCACCGGTGCCAACTGGGATCGGGACGTCCAGGGGATGATCGCGGCAGACATCCGCAACGTGGTCGAAGGCGACCCGAGCCCCACGGGACACGGTCGTCTGAAGATCACCCGCGGTATTGAAGTCGGTCACATCTTCCAGCTCGGTCAGAAGTACAGCGACCCCATGAAAGGCGTCGTACTCGACGAAAGCGGCAAAGAAGTGAAGCTGTACATGGGCTGCTACGGTATCGGTGTGACGCGCATCGTGGCCGCGGCCATTGAGCAGAATCACGATGACCGCGGCATCATCTGGCCGGATCCGATTGCGCCCTTCCAGGTTGTGCTCGTGCCCATGGGCATGCAGAAATCCGAACGGGTACGCGAGGTCGCCGATCGGCTCTATGCCGAGTTCACTGCCGCCGGAATCGAAGTGTTGTACGACGACCGCGACGCCCGTCCGGGGGTCAAATTTGCGGACGCGGAGTTGCTGGGGATTCCTCACCGCCTGGTCGTCGGAGAACGCGGGCTGGAAGCAGGCAAGCTCGAGTATCGCGGTCGCCGTGACACGGAAAGCCAGGAATTCCCGCTCGACGATGCACTCACATTCATCCGCTCGCGTATGGCTGCTTAACCGCATACGCACCGCGATAGTCTTCGCTGGTGCGTTGCTCTCGAGCACGGCCGCCGCCGATGGGCAGCGCGATCCCGAGCTCAAGGGTGTCGTCCAGCGGGCGATCACTCAGGCGGAGTGTTTTACCGACCACTACGACTCGGCGGTCTGGTACACGCTGATGGAGCCGCGGCTGCGGGTCATCGTGAAGGAACACGATGAGCGCCTGGAGATCCTCAAGCAGGTGTATTGCGAGACGCACCGATCGGGCGAGACTCGCCTGCCGCCGGGCCTCGTCATGGCCGTCATGGATATCGAGAGCCGCTTCAACCGCTGGGCAGTCTCCTCAGCGGGCGCCGTCGGCTTGATGCAGGTGATGCCGTTCTGGCCGGAAAAGCTCGGTATCAAACGCTACGAATTGATCCACACCGGCCCCAACATCCACATGGGCTGCGCCATCCTTCGGTATTACCTCCGCTACGAGCGCAACGACGTGCGCAGAGCCCTCGCCCGCTACAACGGAAGCGTTGGCCAGCGGGGATATCCGGACATGGTGATATCGAGGTGGTCGCGCTGGAACGGCGCTGACGATCTAGGATTCCCGTCAGCGACACCGATTCATCATTAGCCCGGCACTGGCCGGGCGGAGCCCAGCTTCGTGGGTCGCCGGCTACGCGCCCCGGGCAAAAGGCGCGACTTTTGCCGGCTGCTTGACGCCAGGGGCGCTGCGCGCCGTTGCGCGGCTTCTCAATGCGCGTCTGGCGAAGGCACCATTTTCACGATGCCCTCGCGCCGTGAATCGGCCCCACCCTCCAGCGTCCCATCCGGATGCCTCAGCAAGCCGTGAAGGCCCGAATTTTCCGCGTGGCCGGGCTCGAGGTTGATACCGCGATCTCGCAGTCCTGCGAGCACCGCCGGCGAGAAACGATCAACCTCGCCCGCAATATCGTTCCCACGCGCGATCAGGTTGGGCAGCTCTATCGCCGCCTGCATGGACAACTTCCACGCCAACACACCCACAGCCGTCTTGGTGTTGTAGTCCAGGATCGACGACCCCCCCGGCGACCCGAATGCCGCCACAAAATGCCCGTCGTGGTCGACAACGATGATCGGTGACATGGACGAGCGCGGGCGCTTGCCGCCCTGCACTGCATTGGCCACGGGGCCGTTTTCATCGGTGGGCCGGTAGGAGAAATCAGTGAGCTGGTTGTTGAGCACAAAACCGCCCACCGTCCGGCCTGAGCCGAACACCGATTCAACGGTTGTTGTCATGGACACGACATTGCCCGCGGCGTCCATCACGACCAGGTGACTCGTGCCCTGTGCCTCCTGAGTGGAATCGGTTCCACGCCACACGTTGGCCAGTTGGCCTGCAGAGGGCGGCGGACCAACGCGGTCGCCGATCAAACGAGCCCGTTCAGCCAGGTAGCCTGGATCGAGCAGCTTCTCAACCGGTACGGGAATGAACTGCGGATCGGCCACATACCGATCACGGTCGGCGTACATGAGGCGGCTCGCCTGGGCGAACAAAAACCACGACTGCGGATCAGACGGCCCGCGATCCGCAATGTCCGTGTGATCGAGTATCGCCAGGAACTGCAACAAGTTGACACCGCTCGACGGCGGCGGCGGTACACACACCGAATATTGCCGGTACGGGCGGCACAGCGGTGACACCCAGTCGGCGCGGTAGGACGCGAGATCCTGCAATGTCATTGTGCCGGGATTGGGTGCCTCGTGAGTCTTACTCACAATCTCGTTGGCGATGCTGCCCTCATACAGAGCCTTCACACCTTCGTCGGCAATTCGGCGCAAAGTGCGTGCATAGGCCGGGTTCTTGAACTCGTCGCCAGCCTGCAACGGCGTGCCGTCGGGCCGGTGAAACAAGGCCCTGATTTCGGGCGTGGCCGGGAACGCGAAATCGGGCGACAGGAAGTTGGCCAGTCGTTGCGGAACCTTGAAACCACCTTCGGCCGCGCGAATCGCCGGCGTAAATAACTCGCGCCACGGCAACTTGCCGAGCTTCGCCTGTGCTTCCGACAACATGCGCATCGCGCCGGGCACGCCGGTTGATCGGCCAGTACGCACAGCCTGTACGTATGACATCGGCTTGCCGCGCTCATCGAGGAACATGTCGGGTGTTGCACCGGCAGGCGCCTTCTCACGCCCATCCAGAGCAGTGATGACGTTTGTTCTGGCGTCGTAATACATCATGAACGAGCCGCCACCGACACCGGAGCTTTGCGGCTCAACCAGACCCAACATCGCCTGCGTGGCGACGGCCGCGTCCACCGCGCTGCCGCCCTTGCGAAGGATTTCCGCTCCGGCCTCGACGGCCATCGGATTGGCCGCGACCACTGCCGCTGTCTGCTTCGTGACGGCCGGTGTGACGGGTGGCTTCGCTGCGGCGAGCGTTGTTGCGAAGAATGCAATGAGCGAATAACAGAGCTTGCGCAAGCGAGGAACCTCGGAAGTCATCCGGTAGAAAAGTGGGAGGGAATTTCGGTGACGCCGGCCAGATCCGTGGCCTCCACGGACGTGACCTCAGATGCGGACGAACCTATCCAAAGACGTTTGACGAGTTCCTCATGCGCGGCTTCACTGCCATACGCGAGCACCTCGACGCGCCCATCGGGTAGGTTTCTGGCGTAACCTTTGATCTGCAGATCGCGCGCGTGCCGCGCTGCCGTGGCGCGGTAATAGACGCCCTGCACACGGCCAGCCACGAAGTACTTTCTGAAAATCACCGTGGCAATATATCGGATCATCCCCCCGGCGCGTAGCGCCGCTGCATGTTGCCGGTCGCCTCGACCGGCAGGAAAGTTGGGCGCAGCCCATGAAAGGAATAGCCTGTGTCCGAAATATTGGTGCTCTACTACTCCCGCAAAGGCTCGACGGCGGAGCTCGCGCGGCAGGTGTGTCGCGGAGTCGAGAGCGTCACAGGGGTGACAGCAAAGCTGCGCACGGTGCCCCCGGTTAGTGCAGAAAGCGAGCGTCCGCCCAAACCTATTCCTTCCAGCGGGCCGCCCTACGCCACTCTGGACGATCTGCGCCGAGCCGATGGGCTCATTCTCGGCAGCCCCACACGCTTCGGAAATATGGCGGCGCCCCTGAAGTACTTTCTGGATGGCACGGCGAGCCTGTGGCTGTCCGGCGAGCTGGCTGGTAAGCCGGCCGGCGTCTTCACGTCGACGCAATCGATGCACGGCGGACAGGAGACAACGCTCCTCTCCATGATGATGCCCTTGATACACCACGGCATGTACCTCGTCGGCATCCCGTACACCGAACGGGCGTTGAACGAAACGCGCGCTGGCGGATCACCCTATGGCGCGTCACACGTTGCGGGTATGCAGGACGATCCCGCACTTGCCGAGCATGAGAAAACACTGGCGCAGGTGCTCGGGAAACGAGTCGCTGCGCTCGCGCTCACTCTTTCAAAACAGAACGGATGAACGGAATGGTGAGGCGTCGCTGCGCGACGAGCGCCGCTTCGTCCAAAGTATCCAGCAGGTCATACAACGTACGCATGTCCCTTGGAAAGCGACGTTGCAGCCAACGGGCAGTTTCGTCAGGGAGCTCGAAACCGCGGACGTGCGCGCGAAGTTGCAATGCCTTCTGCTGCTCGCCCTCATCCAACTCGCGCAGCTGGAAAATAGCCGCGGCGGTGAAGCGCGAGCCCAGGTCGCGTAAGCCCCAAGGCATCAGGGTGGGAGGCGCTTTGGCCGCCACGACCAGGCTCCCGTCCCGTTCCTGAATTTCCCGTAGCAGTCCAAACAGGCTCTTTTCCCAATCCAACTGCCCGACCACCGGGTCCAGGTCGTCCAGGCAGACAACCTCGAGGGCCGTCAGCCCTTCGAGAATACCCACACCCAGTGGAGCGAGCTCCGCGAGCGGGAAATAACCGGCGCGACGGGTGTTGCCGGCGCGCGCGACAATGGCCTGTAGCAGGTGCGTTTTGCCGACGCTGGCGGGCCCGCAAAGCCACGTGACCGCCTGCGCACCAGAGCCCGTACCGTCCGCCACCCAAACCGCATGCTCCACAGCCTGCAAATTCTTCGCAGGCAAAAAGCTCTCAAACACCGCGCGATCGGGAATGCGTACTCCGAGAGGCAACTGCTGCACCGACGCGCCCTCAGGACGAGCTCACCGGCGCATCCCACGCGCGCCGGGTGAACACAGCCATATAGTTGAGCCCCGAGAACACAGTGGTGATGAACACCAGAATCGCGAGCGCGTCGAGAACGTCGTGTGGCGGAAAACTCATCGCCGCATTCACCAGCATGGCCACGGGATACAACAGCTGCATGGCCGTGTTGATCTTACTCGACACCGTTGGCCGTCCCCGCAAGGGCCCGATCAACACACGATAAGCCAACGCGCCCAGCGCAATGAGCACATCGCGCGCCACCACTGCGGAAGTCAGCCACCACGGCGCGAGGCCGAGCCACGCCGATTCAACAAACACAGTGACCAGCAGCAGCTTGTCAGCAAGCGGATCGAGGAACTTGCCCAGCTCGGACGTCCAGTTGAATCGCTTGGCGAGAAAACCGTCGACCCCGTCGGACGCGCCCGCAACCATGAACAACGCAAGCGCAATCAGATACTCACGATCAGCAAGAGCCGCCGCAATAGGCCACACCAGCGCGATGCGCAGCACACAGATGATGTTAGGCAGGTGTCGCACGTCGATCCAAAAGCACCACAGTCCGTCCGAACTGCAGACTAAGGTCGGTATTGATAGGCGAGCCGCGCACTCGAGGCGTCCGATCGCGCTAGATGGGTGGAGCCCGCCAAGGCGTGGCTGATTGCGTCACCGCCACCGCGCGCGACCACGTCGAACATTACAACGTTGCCAGTCGCGGCACCGACATTCACTCGCCGAACGCCGGGAGCGCTCTCCAGCATCCGTTGGACGTTCGCGTAGTCGGTCAGTGTCGCCACACCGTCGATCTCAACTCTCGCACCGGCTTCGATCTGCGCAAGCGAACCTCCCTGGGCAGGCGCCATGTTGTCGACAGCGCCATTGACGCCCGCGCTGAGCGGACCGCTCCAGCTTTCGCTCGAGAAACTAGTGTTGAGGGTCCACTGCAGTTGGCCGTTGGCCGTCCCCGTATCTGAACGCCCGACCAGAACTGCGTCACCGCCATAACGTTGTGCCATCTGCATCAACGCTTCGCGGGTCAAATCGTTGCCTGAGGCGTCTACAGGTGACAGCGGAACGACCGTGATAGGGAGCCCGCGCGAGATGGCCGCCTGATCGAGTTCCGCGCGCGCTGCATCGTCGGCGGCTCGGGCGAGCTGCGGGTAGAGAACCACCAGGGTAAATGGACGATTGCGGTCCCAGGAGCTTCTGCCGGCAGCGACGATGGCACGTTCGACCGCGACACCGTCGAAGATCACTTGGGGTTGGGCTTTGGATGGTGTGGTGTAGCCTTTAACGTAGGTTTGCGCGTCGGAGATGATGCTGGCGAGCGCGGGATCCGTGGCGGATTCGCGCCGGCCGGTTGCCCGTACGAGCGCCTCGCGCATCGCGTCCTGCACGGATGCTGGGGTTTG
Source organism: Gammaproteobacteria bacterium (assembly GCA_034668025.1). GTDB lineage: Bacteria > Pseudomonadota > Gammaproteobacteria > Steroidobacterales > Steroidobacteraceae > 13-2-20CM-66-19. The sequence continues at coordinate 8,162 of JAXDQF010000474.1, forward strand.
GCCTCCCTTCAGATCCACTTCGTAGACTCGGACGGGCCGGCCAGCCCAGGCGTTACACGAAATGGCGCAAAAGATCAGCCACGCGAGAAGAGCTGGGGCGTTGCGAGTCATGCACCCATTTTAGGTGCTGGTAGAATAATTACATGGAAAAAAATCCACCGACTGACCGAGGAATCACGTACCGCGACGCGGGCGTCGACATCGATGCCGGCGACGAGCTCGTTGAGCGCATCAAACCCGTCGTGCGGCGCACGCAGCGTCCCGAAGTTCTGGCGGGAATTGGCGGATTCGGTGCCCTCGTGGAGATACCGCAGGGCTACAAGCAACCCGTGCTCGTTTCAGGTACTGACGGCGTTGGCACGAAGCTGCGGCTCGCGATAGACACCGGTCGCCATGACACCATCGGAATCGACCTGGTTGCGATGTGCGTCAACGACGTTGTCGTTCAGGGTGCTGAGCCGCTGTTTTTCCTGGACTACTACGCAACGGGCAAACTGCGCGTCGATGTCGCCGAGTCAGTGATCCGTGGGATCGCCGAAGGATGCTGTCAGGCGGGGGCCGCACTCGTCGGGGGTGAGACAGCGGAGATGCCCGGGATTTATTCGGGTGAGGATTATGATTTGGCGGGGTTTTGCGTGGGCGTTGTGGAGAAGAGCGCCATCATTGATGGGACTCGGATCAAGCCCGGTGACGCTGTCGTCGGACTCGCCTCCTCCGGACCGCATTCCAACGGTTACTCGCTCATCCGGAAGCTCATTGGAGTTGCCAACGCAGACCCCGACACCGTGCTGGATGGGCGGCCGCTGTTTGACCGGCTGCTGACCCCAACCCGGATCTATGTGAAATCGCTTCTCGAGCTGATTCGAGCCGTGCCGGTACAGGGCCTCGCGCACATCACCGGCGGCGGCATCACCGACAACATTCCGCGCGTTCTGAGCGAAGGACTCGAAGTTGTCCTGGAACGCAAAAGTTGGCAGCGTGATCCTGTGTTCGATTGGCTCCAGCGCACGGCCCGGATCGACTCGGCCGAGATGTACCGGACGTTCAACTGCGGAATCGGAATGGTGGCCATCGTTCCGAAAGAACACGCGCAGGCTGCAGTCAATCTGCTCAATTCGCGCGGCGAGACCGCTACGATTATCGGCGAGGTCCGCAAGGGCGGACACGGCGTCGTCATCAACGAGTGAGCACGATAACTCGGCCGCCCACGGCACCCGCGGCTCAGCCGCCTCTACGTCTTGCGATCCTGATTTCCGGCCGTGGCTCCAACATGGCCACGATCGCTCGTGAGTGTCAGGAACACCGGATCGCCGCGTCAGTGAACGTTGTGATCAGCGATCGGCCCGGCGTTGCTGGCATCACAACGGCGCAGGACATGGGGATCGAGACGCACGTAGTCTCCTGGAAGTCAGCAGTGGATCGCCCGGCGTTCGAGCTTGCGCTGGGCGAAGTCATAGATACACATACTCCTGATGTCGTGGTCCTCGCGGGGTTTATGCGGGTACTGTCAGGACCCTTTGTAGAGCGGTACGCAGGACGAATGATCAACATTCATCCCTCACTCCTGCCGAAGTACACGGGCTTGCACACCCATCAACGGGCCCTGGAAACGGGTGACGCCGAGCACGGCGCGACCGTCCACTTCGTGACACCGGAACTCGACGGCGGCCCACTGATCTTACAGTCCAAGGTACCCGTGAAAGCGGGCGACACCGAGGCCACGTTGGCGGCGCGCGTTCAGGTCACCGAACATGTGATTTACCCGCGTGTGGTAGCGTGGATCGCTGACGGGCGACTGAAATGGAACGAGGGCCACCCCTTGCTGGACGGCAAACCCTTGAAGGAGCCGGTTGTGGAGCCTTTTCTGTGAGGACTCTGATACTCGCCGCAGCGCTCCTGCTCGTCGCACTGGCGACAAATCAACCTGCCCGCGCCGATGAGCTGAAGCCCTTCGAGGCGTCCTACGGCTGGAGTTGGCACGGCATGACGGTGGCCGTGTCGACTGTGAAGCTCGAAAAGAACGGCGACACCTGGGTCTATTCTTCCAAGAGCAGCCCCCGTGGCCTTGGCAAAATGTTCTCCGAACGCCCGGTTCAGAAAAGCGTTCTGCGTGTGACGGAAAAGGCCGTTGAGCCGTTGAGCTATGACGCGGAAGACGGAACGTCGGCAACCAAGCGCGACGCGCACGTGCAGTTTGATTGGGACCACGGCCGCGTGACCGGCGTTTACGAAGACGTCAAAGTCGACATGCCGGTGCAGCCAGGCATCCAGGATGACCTGTCGGTGCAGATTGCACTGATGGTTGAGCTGCTGGCAGGCCGCGAACCCAAGCAGTTCCAGATGATCGACAAAAATACCGTCCGCGAATATCGCTACATCCGCGAGGGCGAGGAGTCAGTCTCAACGCCGCTCGGAAAAGTAGACACCATTGTCTACGGAGCGCAAAAGACAGGCTCACCGCGGGTGACGCGCTTCTGGTGCGCACCCTCCCGCGGCTACATCCCTATGCGCGTCGAGCAGAAAAAAGACGACGACGTGCAGTGGACGATGCAACTTCAGTCTGTGAAGCGCGAGTAGTCAGACAGCCCGGGGTTGTTTGAACTGCTTGGCCAGCTTGAGACTCTGTCCCTGGTAGTTGGATTTGATCTCCTGGCCGTAAAGAGTGGCCGGAATATCGGCCATGCGCTCGAAGCGCAGCCAACCCACGATCTGGCCGTGCTCCAGCAGAAACGGCACCTCGTGTGATCGAACCTCCAGCACGCCGCGGCTGCTGCCGGCTTTGCCATTCTCCCCGGTCCACCCGAACCCGGGATCGAAAAATCCCGCGTAGTGGACCCGGAACTCGCCGGCGCGCGTGTCGTATGGGAGCATTTCCGCAGCGTACTGCGGTGGGACGGCGATCGCTTCCTTGGTCATCAGGATATAGAACTCGTCGGGAACCAGCGTGAGCGAGGGTTCCTTGTGGGACTGCATGGGCTCCCAGAAATCCAGGGGATCGTAGTCGCGCCGCTCGAGGTCGATTCGCCGGGTGTTTTTTTTGGCCCGCCACCCTATCAGGGCGTTGCCCTGACCGCTGCCTTTGAGATCCACGGTGAAAGCCAACTCCCCGGGTCTATCGTTCAGCTTGACCCGTTCGTTGGCATCGACGATCCGTCCCGACTCGATCAATGTTTTCCAGTCGGCGGCGGTGATGGGTTTGGGTGCAACGCCGCGCGTGCGGCGGAAGCGCAGTTGATTGAGTCGCGTGCCCGTTTTGACCACCACACTGAAACTGCGGGGCGCAATCTCGATATATAACTGGCCTTCATAACCGTCTTCGACCTGATCGAAGTGGGTGGCCTCATCGGCAATCAAACGGGTGAGGATGTCGAGCCGGCCGGTCGAGCTTTTCGGATTCGCAAACGCGGCAACGTCGCTCTTCAGCTCGATCCGCTCCAACAAGGGGACCACGTAGACGCGCCCCTTTTCGAGCACCGCCCCGGAACGCAGGTCGATTTTGAATCGCTCAACATCTTCATCGAGCTGCTTCATCTTATCCAACACCCGGACACCGCGTCCCGGCAGGAAGCTCGTATCAACCGGGTAGGCATAATGCCCCAGGCGCAGATCGATGCTGGCGGGCTGAACCTGATCGTCCTCGATGGGAGGGAGGCCCGAAGCGATTTCGCCGTTGCTCACCATCTCCCGGATGGCTTGATACGGGAGAATGCCTGTGTACGGAGCCTCCATCTTCAGCTTTCTTCTACGACGATCTTGGGAAACACACTGCTGCGATCCCGCGCGCGGCGCGACAATGCGGCGCCGGTGCGGCGGGCCATTTCAAAGTACGCCTTGGCGCGCGACGATTCCGGAGCAGCAACCACAGTGGGACGGCCACCGTCCGCTTCCTCGCGGATACGTGCATCGAGCGGCAACTCACCCAGCAGAGCGACGCCGTATTGCGCGGCTATCTTCGCGCCACCGCCCGCACCAAAAATGTGCTCGGCGTGACCGCAGTTCGAGCAGACGTGGATGCTCATGTTCTCGACGATCCCAAGGACCGGCACGGCGACTTGCTCGAACATCGTGAGGCCCTTTCGGGCGTCGGCGAGGGCGATGTCCTGGGGCGTCGTCACGATGATTGCCCCGGCGACGGGGACGCGCTGCGCCAGCGTGAGCTGGATGTCCCCAGTGCCCGGGGGCATGTCGACCACGAGGTAGTCCAGCGAGCCCCACAGGGTTTCGGTGAGAAGCTGCGTCAGAGCCGAGGTCACCATGGGACCACGCCACACCAACGCCTTTTCCGCCTCAACCAGGAAGCCGATGGACATGGCCACGATGCCGTGTGCCGCGAGCGGGTGGATGCGCTTGTTGTCAGGCGAGGTGGGCTTTTCGCCCTCCAGGCCTAGCATCAGGGGCTGGCTAGGGCCATAGATATCGGCGTCGAGGAGACCGACGCGCGCACCCTGAGCAGCCCACGCGAGCGCAAGGTTGACAGCAACCGTCGACTTACCGACGCCCCCTTTACCAGAGGCCACCGCAACGACGTTCTTGATCTGCTCGATAGGCTTTAGATTTCTCTGCACTGCATGCGAACGGATATCGGCAACCAGTTCGACAGCCAGGGGCGTGTTGATGCCAGACTTCGCCAGGTGGCCCGTCAATGCAGCTGCCAGCTCGTCGCGATACCCTCCTACGGGAAATCCCAGGCGGATCCGCACAGAGGCCCCCGCGGATGTTGCGGTCACCTCTTGCACGGCTTGCGCTGCCCCGAGGGATTCACCCAGAAACGGGTCGACATACGAATCCAAAGCAGTGCGCAAAGCGTTTAGAGTGGGGTCATCGGTCATGTTGAAAACCGGGAGGGTTAAAGGGTTTGGATTGTAGTGGCTGCGACGATCCCGCGCTCGCCGGTTGCGGCGTGACTCCCGCTGGCCTCAGCCAAGGCTGTGGCATAATCCCAGCGTCGCAGCGCGACCTAGGATTGCCTGCGCGCGGGAACGCCCCGGACCTCAAAGGCTGAATGAGCTTTTTCACGAATTTGCGCGCCGACCGGCTGATCACGGAGATCCGGTCATCCGACGACCAGGCCAGTCCCGCCCTGCAGAAAGCTGTGGCGCGGCTCAAGGACCTGGGGCCGGGCGCCATCGAACCCGTATTTGCCGCGCTGCCGGACGCCAGCAAGACGGCCACCGTGGCCTTCGTCGAAGTGCTGGCGGGGCTCGTCAGCCAGAAGACCTTTCCCCAGTTCGTCCGCGGCCTGATCGAGGGAAGCGCCAAAGTCATTGCGGGGATTTCGTGGGCGCTGACCAGTAACCGCAACTATCCGCCGCACCTGCTGATTGAGGCCCTGAACACCCCGGGCATCTCGAAACCGGCCATCCTGGAAGTGATCCTGGCGCAGAAGGCCCGGTTCGGTGTTCGCGAGCTGCTGGGCGCGGCGTATCAGCAGGAGCCCAATGAGAAGGCGGCGTTGTTCCGGATCATCGGGGAGATTGCGGATGCGAGCGCGGTGCCGGAGCTGATCGGGCGGATCGGGGGCAAGGACCCCATTGCGCGCGTTCACATCATCAATCTGCTGGCCCGCTTCAATACGCCGGAAGTGCAGACTGCGCTGCAGTCGCAGCTGAAGGATCCGAACAAGCTCATTCGCGGTGCCACGCTCTCCGCGCTGCAGAGAATGGATGGACCGATCGATATCGAGCGGATCTGCGCGCTGCTCCGCGATCCGGAGATCGATGTGCAGAACAAGGCGATCGATGTCGTCATCAAGGCCAATCATCCCGAAACGATCCGCTACCTGATCGAGATCCTGAAGGATGAGAACGAGAACTCCCGCCGCGCGGCTGTCGAGGTTCTCAATGAAGTCGGCAACGCGAAATCGGTCAAGTACCTGCTCGAAGCGCTGAAGGACAGCGACTGGTGGGTCCGCAGTCGCGCGGCTGATGCGCTGGGCAAGATCGGCGGTCCCCGCGTGATCGAAGCCGTTCTGCAGCTCGTCCGCGACAAGGATGATGACATCCGGCGGGCCGCCATCGAGATTCTCAACCAGACCAAGGATGAGCGCGCCGTCGACTCGCTGATTGCCGCCACCCATGACAGTGATTGGTGGGTGAGTGAGCGCGCGGTGGATGCGCTCGCTGAAATCGGCAGCAAGCGTGCGTTGCCGCGCCTGGCGGAGATGCTGCAATCGGGCAACGCGAAGGCGATGCCGATTGTGGTCCGGGCCATTGGCAAGCTCGGCGATACGAAGTTTGTCGACGTCCTCATGCCCCTGGTGTCCGGGGGCGAGCGCGAAGTGCGGATTGAGGCCATCCAGGCGCTGGCCAAGTTGGTGGATGAGCGGCGGGTCGAGCAGCTGCGTGCGGAACTGCAGAATCAGGCGGGGTCTGGGGATCAAACCATTTCCCGCATGGCGGCCTCGGCCATGGCGGAGCTCGATAATCGGATCGGCAGTTCGCCGTCGAGTGGCTCGATGCCGCTCACGGGAACCGGCAACTCTCACGGCTCAGCGCCACCGACAATGCGCCCGCCGCTGCCGCCAGCCGAGCAGGGGAAGACGATGTTGATGTCCGAGACCGCCGTTGCGGCGGCCGCGAAGCAGGCGGAAGCCGCGGCGCGGTTGGACATCGGCACCCTGAAAGCAGGCGATGTGATCGAGGGTCGTTACAAGTACATCGACCGGATCGGCCGCGGCGCGTTCGGCACCGTGTTGTTGATGGAGGATACGGTCGTCGATGAACGGCTGATCCTGAAGTTCTTGAACCCCAACGTGTCGAATGACGAAGAGGTGATGAAGCGCTTCGTCCACGAGTTGCGCTACTCGCGCAAGATCACACACAAGAACGTCATCCGTATTTATGACTTCCTGTACATGCAGGGCAACTACGCCATCTCCATGGAGTATTTCCCGTCGCATACGTTGGGCAGCGAAGTCGTCAACGAGAAGCCAATGGAGCTGCGGCGTGCGGTGCAGTTCGGCATTGATATGTGTAACGGTATGACGGTTGCGCATCATGTCGGTATCGTGCACCGGGACTTGAAGCCCGCGAACGTGTTGATCAATCAGGAAGGACTACTGAAGATTGTGGACTTCGGTGTGGCGGCCGCACATCGCGAAGGTGACACTCAGCTGACGAAGACGGGTTACGTCATCGGATCGCCCAAGTACATGGCACCGGAGCAGATTCTCGGTAAGAAAGTGGACGAGCGCGCTGACATCTACGCGCTCGGTGTCATCACTTACGAGATGGTCACGGGCGTGCCACCCTACTCTCGCGGCGATCACATGTCGGTGATGTACCAGCACGTTCAGGGTAAGGCGCGCGTCCCCCGAGAGATCAACCCGGCCCTGCCCCAGGGATTGTCTGACCTCGTGGTCAAGGCGATGTCCGTGGACAAGAGCAAGCGCCATCAGTCCATGGAAGAGCTGCGAGCCGCCCTGGAGCGCTTCCTGTAGCCTCGTTAATTTGGCTGAAAGTCGCCTACGGCGCTTTCAGCGGACATTCAGGCTCGCCCGCCGGCAAAAAGCGCGGTTTTTGCCGGCTGCGCATGCGGTTACCGTGCGTTACGTCAAATTTTTTGGGCCGGCTGGTTGATTCCACAGCCCGCACCGGGCAAAACGGCTCATTCGCAATGAGAGGGTGTTCGCCTTGGCGCGCATAGACGCGTTTTTGAAGCTCGGGACGCAGCAAGGCTGCTCCGACGTGCATTTGGCCGTCGGTGTACCCCCAATGCTCCGTATGCATGGGGACCTCCTCCCCATCAAATTCCGCGATTTGCGCGCCGGCGAGCTCGAGGGCTACATCACCGAGATCCTCACCCGATCTCAGATCGACGTGCTCGCCAAGGGCAATGACCTCGACTTCTCGTATGTATCCGCTGAAGGCGGCCGGTTCCGCGTAAACGTATTCCGCAAGGAAACGGGAATGGGCGCAACCTTCCGCTCCATCCCCCAGGAAGTCCCCACACTCGAGAAGCTGGCCCTGCCGCCCGCTGTCACCAAGCTGTGCGACTTCCACCAGGGCATGATTCTCGTCACCGGCTCCACCGGCACGGGCAAGTCGACCACTCTTGCGGCGATGATCGACCATCTCAACCAGACCCGCAGGCTCAACATCATCAGCCTCGAGGATCCGATCGAGTTTGTTCACCGGAGCAAGAACAGCCAGGTCATACAACGCGAGTTGAATACCCACATTCCGAGTTTCGCGGAAGGCGTGCGTGCCGCGATGCGTGAAGATCCCGATGTCATCCTGGTCGGTGAGTTGCGTGATGCGGAAACCATCACCATGGCAATGACCGCTGCTGAAACGGGCCACCTCGTGTTGGGCACGCTCCACACGACGAGCGCCGTCAAGACAATCGACCGCATCATCGATGCACTGCCGGTCGAAGAGCGCGAACAGACCAAGAGCTTCCTGTCGCAAAGTCTGTTGGCAGTCGTGACCCAGGTGTTGGTCAAAACAGTGGACGGCCGCGGTCGCAAGGCGATCTGCGAAGTCCTGATGATGACCAGGGCGATCGCCAAGCTCATCCAGATGGAACAGACCCACCAGATTCCCACGCAGATGCAGATGGGCCGTGACCTGGGCATGTCGCTGCTCGATCAGTCGTTGCTCACGGCCATCGCCGCGCGCGAGATCGACCCCGACGATGCCTACAACTACGCCATGGAAAAGAAAGCTTTCCAGAAGTATGTGACGGACACGAGCATGTTGCCGAAGTTGGATATCACCGGCACCAACGCGATTCAGAAACCCACCTCGCCGGCGTCCGCCTGAGCTTACCTGCATGGCTGAGATCGACGCGTTTCTCAACGAGATCCTGGAGAAGAAGGGCTCCGATCTGCATTTCATTGCCGGCGACCCGCCGCGGGTGCGGCAGTTTGGCGATCTGATGCCCTTGCGCCCGGACAAGCTGGCCGCGGAGTACGTCAAACAGGCGTTGTATGAAATCATGCCGAAGCCGGCCTTGGACCGCTTCGAGTCGAAGGACGGTGCCGACTTTGCCTACACGTTCGGTGACAGAGGCCGCTTCCGCGTCAACGTGATGCGGCAGTTGAACGGGATGGGTGCGGTATTCCGGGCAATTCCTTCAAAAGCGCTGTCGATGGACGAGCTGAAGATGCCGGAGGCCGTGCGTCAGATGTGCCGCGCGAACAACGGGCTCATCCTCGTCACGGGTAAGACGGGGTCGGGCAAGTCGACGACACTTGCGGCGATGATTGATGACATCAACCTGCGCGTGAAAGGCCACATTCTCACCATCGAAGACCCGATCGAGTTCGTGCACCAGCGCAAGAGCTGCCTGATCAGTCAGCGCGAGATCGGGGTGCATAGCCCGAGCTTCGCAGCGGCGTTGCATTCCGCGTTGCGTGAAGATCCGGACGTGATTCTGGTCGGCGAGTTGCGCGACCTGGAGACGATGAGTATCGCGGTGACCGCCGCGGAAATGGGCATTCTGGTCATGGGGACCCTGCACACGAACGGCGCGGCCCCGACCGTCGATCGCATGATCAACGTATTTCCGGCGGACAAGCAGTCGCACGTGCGAACGATGCTGTCCACTTCACTGCGGGGCGTGGTCTCACAACAGCTGCTGCAGAAATCGGATAAGCAGGGCCGCGTCGCGGCGCTGGAAATCCTCGTCAATACGTCCGCATCGCAGAACCTGATCCGCCAGGGAAAGCTCGACCAGCTCGAGAACGTGATGCAGGCGGGTGGCTCCTTCGGGATGCGCACCATGGATACCGCGATTCAACAGCTGCTGGATTCGCGCCAGGTGACCGGGAAAGAGGCTTATAAGAAGGGCATCAATAAGGTGCGGTTCGAGGCGGTTAAGGACCAGGGGTAAGGGCTAGGGTAGAATTGCGGGATGGCCCGCCAATTCTTTGTTACCACAGCCCTCCCGTACGCCAATGGCCCGTTTCACATCGGGCACATCATGGAGTACATCCAGGCCGACATCTGGGTGCGTTTTCAGCGCATGCAGGACAATGTCGTGCATTTCGTCTGCGCGGACGATGCGCACGGCGCGCCGATCATGCTCAAGGCGGAATCTGAGGGCATTACGCCGCAGGAGCTGGTCGAGCGGATTGCGGCCGATCGGCCGAAGTATCTCAACGGCTTTCACATCGGTTTTGATCACTGGTATTCCACCGATTCGCCGGAAAACACCGAGCTGTCACAGGACATCTACCGGCGGCTGAAGGCGGCCGATCTCATCTACCGCAAGCCGGTCGAGCAGTTTTATGACCCCGTGAAGGGGATGTTCCTGGCGGATCGCTACATCAAGGGCGAGTGCCCCAACTGTCACACGAAGGATCAGTACGCTGACGCCTGCGAAGCGTGCAGCATCGTCAACACGCCTGCTGATCTGATCAATCCGTATTCGACGCTTTCGGGCGCGAAGCCGGTGATGAAGACCTCGGAGCATTTCTTTTTTCGGCTGTCAGATCCGCGGTGTGTGGAATTCCTGACGGGCTGGCTGACGGCTCCCGAGCGTCTGCAGCCCCAGGTCGTCAACAAAGCCCGCGAGTGGCTCACCGGCAAGGGAGATGAGGCGCTCGGTGACTGGGACATCTCGCGGGATGCGCCCTACTTCGGCATTCCCATCCCGGATGCGCCCGGGAAGTATTTCTATGTGTGGCTGGATGCTCCCGTCGGCTACCTCGCCTCCTTGAAGAATTATTTTGCGTCCGGCAAAGCGCGCGCCCAAGGGGAATTCAGGACCTTCGAGCAATTTCTGGCGGCGCCGGATACCGAGCAAGTGCACTTCATTGGCAAGGACATCATCTACTTTCACACGCTGTTCTGGCCGGCGATGTTGAAGTTCGCGGGCGCGCCTTACAAAGTTCCGGATCACGTGTACGCGCACGGGTTCATTACGGTCTCGGGCGAGAAGATGTCGAAGTCGCGCGGCACGGGCATCAGTCCGCTGCGCTACCTCGAGGTCGGGATGAACCCCGAGTGGCTGCGTTATTACATCGCCGCGAAGTTGAATTCGAATGTCGAGGACCTCGACTTCAATCCCGATGACTTCATTGCGCGGGTCAACAGTGACCTGGTGGGGAAGTACGTCAATATTGCGAGCCGGGCCGCCAGTTTCATCAGCCGGAATTTCGCGGGCGCGCTGGGTTACAGCGGCGATACTGACCTGCTCGTTCGGGAGGCGCGCGGCATTGCCGCGGCGGTTGCCGAGCACTACGAGGCGCGGGAGCTGGGCAAGGCTATGCGCGAGATCATGGCGCTCGCGGATCGCATCAATCATGACTTTGACGCTCATCAGCCGTGGGTGTTGGCCAAGAGTGTGGCCGATGAATCGGCCGATGCTACTGCGGCCCGCCGGGCCGAGTTGCAGGATGTCTGTTCGCGTGCGTTGCAGGGGTTTCGGCTGTTGTCGGTGCTGATTGCGCCGGTGCTGCCGGCTGTGACGGACCGGGTCGCGCGCGAGTTGTTTGCGATGGACCGGGGGTTTACCTGGAGTGATGCGGATGTGTTGCCTGAACGGATCAATCCGTATCAGCATTTGATGACGCGGGTGGATCCTAAGCAGTTGGATGCGTTGTTTGATGTTGTGGCGGGGGATGCGGGCGCTGCTGCTGCAGGCGCTGCCGCGGTTGCTGCCGCTGCGGGCGGTGCTGGGGCCGCTGCGAAGGCCGGGACGGGTGCTGGGGCTGGCGCCGCGTCGGGTGCGCGTGGCACCGGTGGCGGCGCCGTGTCTGGTGCGCCGGGTGGGGCCTCGGCCTCGGGTGCCGCCGCGGATTCGAAGACTGGGGCTTCCGCCGACGCGACGATTTCGATCGACGAGTTCAAGCGCGTTGACCTGCGGGTGGCCCGCATCGCGAATGCTGAGCATGTCGAGGGTGCGGACAAACTGTTGAAGCTGACGCTGGACCTGGGGTCCGAAACGCGGACCGTGTTTGCGGGGATCAAGTCGGCTTACGATCCGGCGTTGCTGGTTGGGCGATTGACGGTTGTTGTAGCGAACCTTGCGCCTCGGAAGATGAAGTTTGGGCTGTCGCAAGGGATGGTGTTGGCGGCGAGTGGCGACGAGCCGGGGTTGTATCTGTTGTCGCCGGATAGTGGGGCGAAGCCGGGAATGAGGATCAGTTGAGCTGGTTGGTAGACCAGATTGATGCACTCCTACCGCAGACGCAATGCACGCGCTGTGGCTACGACGGGTGTCGTCCGTATTCGGAGGCGATTGCCAACGATCTAGCCCCTATCAACCAGTGCCCACCCGGCGGCGCTGCAACCATCGCCGCGCTGGCCACTCTGCTACATCGGGAACCGATGCCCCTCAACCCCGAAAACGGCGTCGAGGGACCTGCGTTGGTTGCCGTAATTGACGAAGACCGCTGCATCGGGTGCGTCAAGTGCCTACCGCCCTGCCCTGTCGATGCAATCGTCGGCTCACGTAAGCAGACGCACACGGTCATAGCCGCGCTTTGCACTGGTTGCGAGCTTTGCGTGGCGCCGTGCCCGGTTGACTGCATAACGATGGCACCACGCGGCAGCGACTCATGTGATCCAACACCTGACATGAATCGAGCGCGGTACCACGCACATACCGCACGGCTATCGCGGCGTGCTGAGGAGCAGGCAGCATTGCTCGCCGCGCGCAAGCAAGCCGCGCGCGGCGTATGGGAGCCGGCGCGGATGGAGAAGAAAGCATGAATCCCGCTCGACGCCGTTCGATCTTCCGCAGGCTGCAGGCCGCTAACCCGCACCCCACGACGGAGCTGCTGAATGACACTCCGTTTGAGCTCCTCGTAGCAGTGATGCTGTCAGCGCATACAACAGACAAAAGCGTCAATGTCGCGACTCGCAAGCTCTTCCCTGTTGCAAACACGCCAGCCGCGATCGCGAAGCTAGGAGTTGAGGGCGTGAAGCCCTATCTCAAGACGGTCGGGCTGTACAACATGAAGGCCAAAAACCTCATCGGCCTCGCACAGCAGATTCTCGACCAGCACGGCGGCGAGGTTCCCAACAACCGCGAGGCGTTGGAGGCGTTGCCCGGGGTCGGCCGCAAGACCGCCAGCATCATTCTCAATATGGTGTTCGGGCAGAGCGCAATCGCCGTCGATACCCATATTTTTCGCGTTGCGAACCGCACCGGGTTAGCGCCGGGGAAGACGCCGCGCGCCGTTGAAGATGGGCTCGTAGCCACAACGCCGAAGGAATACATGAAGGACGCTCATCATTGGCTCCTTCTGCACGGACGCTATGTCTGCGTCGCCCGGCTGCCTGCGTGTCCGAAGTGCATCATTGCGGATCTTTGCGAGTATCCCAATAAGACGCCTGCGAAGAAGCTTGATAAGTCTGACGCGCCTGTCGTGCGGCGGGTTGGGCCGAGGCCCGCCAAAGCCTCGGCCAGCGCCGTGCGCAAACGCAAGCCCCGCCCGGCCGGCAAGCTGATCTGACATGGCCGTCTTCGCCGGACAAAATCGCGATCAACTACGGCGGATGTATTTGGACACATGGACCAAGTACACCAACCGCGCGCCCTTGGAACCCCTGGAGGCCCAGGTCGCGGCGGTCATCGCCGAGCACCCCGAGTACGTGCAATGGCTCGAGTCAGGCGATGAAGCGCTCGCTGCCGAATTCACCCCCGAAAGTGGCCGGCAGAACCCCTTCCTACACATGGGTTTGCACCTCGCGATCCGGGAACAGGTTGCGACCAACCGCCCTTCGGGCATAACGAGCATCCACGAGACATTGTCCAAGCGAATGGGTGACCCGCACGCGGCAGAACACGCCATGCTCGAACCACTTGCCGAGACGCTCTGGGAGGCCCAGCGTAATGGCCGTGCACCAAACGAATTAGCGTACCTGGAGAAACTACGCGCGCTGTAGCGGGTCTGCAGGTAGTTGCAGTGCTGTTTTGGAGATTTCGCAAGATGAGCAAACGGATCGCGACTCTCACGTCGCTCCTGGCGTTGGCCTTCACGTCATTGGCCCACGCAGCGACATGGACCGAGGGAGTAAATTACTTTCCCGTTGTTCCCCCGCAGCACACGAGCGTGCCCGCGGGAAAAATCGAAGTCGCGGAAATATTCTCCTACGCCTGTCCCTTCTGCGCGCAATTCAACCCCGCCGTCCGCCAGTTGCAAGCCTCACTGCCGCCCAATGCGCAGATGGTATTTATCCCGGCCTCGTTTATTCCATCCGAAGCGTGGCCGATGTTCCAGCGGGCCACCGTCACGGCCCAGATACTCGGCATCCTGGACAAGACTCACGACAAGATGTTTGATGCGGTGTGGAAGACGGGTGAGCTGGCGATTTCCGACCCGAAAACGCAGCGGTTGAAGAATCCGCTTCCGACTATTGAGGATGCCGCGCGGTACTACAACCACATCAGCGGGGTCCCCGTGCAGAAGTTCCTGGATGCCGCCAAGTCATTCGCTGTGGATACAGCGATGCGGCGCGATGATGCGCTGATCATGGCCTATCACATTGATGGCACGCCGAGTCTGGTGGTGAACGGCAAGTACCGAATTACGGGCCAGTCCGCCGGCGGCATGCCGCAGATGATTGAAGTGGCGAAATTCCTCGTGGCGCAGGAGTCGAAGAAGACCGCGAAGAAGTGAGGGGCGCCGCGCCCGGTCGGGAGGACCGGCGCTGGTAGGTTACCTCGCGACGCGGGGCCGGTTGGACGCGCCGCTGCCACGAGGATCGCCGACGGCCAGGGCCGCGCGCCGGCGAACGCCTCAACGCTTCGGGATATACAGGTCCGTCAGCGTCCCTTCAAACGCATCGGCCGCACCCGCAACTGTCTCCGACAATGTCGGATGCGGATGTATCGTCAAGCCGACATCGGCGGCGTCGCATCCCGTCTCGATAGCCAACGCGATTTCGCTGATCAAGTCACCGGCGTTGGTTCCAACGATGCCGCCACCGAGTACGCGATGCGTCTCCGGATCGAACAGCAACTTGGTAAAGCCTTCTTCCCGACCGAGCGAGAGCGAGCGACCGTTAGCAAGCCAGGGGAATGAGCCCTTCTTGAAGGGAATGTTCTTGGCCTTCGCTTCTATCTCCGTCAGACCAACCCACGCGATCTCGGGATCCGTGTAGGCCACCGACGGAATGACACGCGCATCAAACGAGCTCTTCTGACCAGCAGCAACTTCAGCCGCCACTTTGGCTTCGTGCATCGCCTTATGCGCAAGCATCGGCGGACCCGCAATGTCACCGATGGCAAAAATGTGCGGCACATTG
Organism: Gammaproteobacteria bacterium; assembly: GCA_034668025.1. GTDB lineage: Bacteria > Pseudomonadota > Gammaproteobacteria > Steroidobacterales > Steroidobacteraceae > 13-2-20CM-66-19. The sequence goes on from JAXDQF010000474.1 coordinate 23,362, forward strand.
GTCCGCATCTGCTTGTCCACCGGGATGAATCCACGCTCGGATACGGTGACACCAGCGTTTTCCGCGCCGACATTCTTACCGTTGGGCACACGCCCCACGGCGACCAGTATGCGGTCGTAAATTTGAGGTTCGGGAGCTTTCTCGCCCTCAAACGTCACGCGCAATCCCTCCAGCAAGGGCTCGACGCGCGTTACTTTGGTGCCTGTGATAATCGCCTCGTAGCGTGCCTTGATACGCTTCTCCAGAGGCCGTACCAAGTCAGGATCTGTGCCAGGCATCAACCCTGGAGTTAATTCCACGACACTCACGCGGCTACCGAGCGCGTCGTAAACACATGCCATCTCGAGGCCGATGATGCCGCCGCCAACGACGAGCAACCCGCCCGAAAACTCCGGAAGCTCGAGGGCATCCGTGGAATCCATGACACGCTGATCCGTCGGCAAGCCCGGCAGTTTCACCGCCTCAGAACCGGCGGCGATAATGCAGTAGTCGAAGTGAATGCGTTCCGACCCACTGCTACCCATCACTTCGATGACGTTGGGACCAACGAAACGGCCTACACCTTGAACGATATCGACCTTGCGCTGCTTGGCGAGTACTCGAAGGCCGCCCGTCAGCTTCTTGACCACCGAGCCTTTAAATTCCCGGAGCTTCTCCATGTCGATGGCAGGCGCACCGAACGCGATGCCGTGGGCGCCCATGGCCTCGGCGTCTTCGATAACCTTTGCGGCGTGTAGGAGGGTCTTCGACGGGATGCAACCCACATTCAAACAAACGCCGCCGAGCGACGGCCAACGCTCTACCAACGTGACCTTCATTCCGAGGTCGGCGGCGCGGAACGCGGCCGTATAGCCACCGGGTCCGGAACCCAATACGAGAAGCTGTGTGGAGCGATTGAATTCAACTTCTGCGCGATCGTAACGCGAGAGGTCGGGGATCGGCATGCGGACGGTGTCGCCCGGGGCTTCGGGGCGAGCGCTTGCGCCACCGTTACTAGCAGCGGACGCCCCACCACTCGCAGCACCAGCGCCTCCGGCACCGGATGCCCCACCGGCACCAGCCGTTGTGCCACCCGTTGCCGCGCCACCAGCGCCTGCGGCGCCCTTGCCCTTGCCGGCGGTTGGCGTTGCGTGAGTGCCCGTGTTGCCAGCGACCGCGGCGGCGGCCGCAGCTTGCGCGGCACTCAGGGTCAGCACTGGCTGTGTAACCGTTCGTTCGAGTTCGTCAGCATCAAACGCTGCGCTAAATTCACCGTCGGAGTCTTGGGACGCGGCAGCCTTGGCGGCACCACCCGTGCCGGCGCCGGGGGCAACCGGAGCGTCTGCCCCCGAGTTAGTCTCAACACGCGCGATCACAGTCCCCTTGGACACCTTGTCGCCAGCCTTGAGCAGCACCTCGGTAACAGTACCAGCGGAAGTCGCCGGCACATCCATCGATGCCTTGTCGGTCTCGAGTGTAACGAGCGGCGCATCCACCTCAATGGAATCGCCCTGCTTCACCAGCACATCGACAACCAGGATATCTTCGAAGTTACCGATATCCGGAACAGTAAGATCTACTCGACTCACGGCACAGCCTCCGTGAGTCCGCGCGGGTCAGCGAGCGTTTGCGCAAGGAATGTTGTGAACCGAGCCGCCGACGCGCCATCGATCACGCGATGATCGTACGACAGCGACAGCGGCAGAATCAGACGCGGAACAAACGCGCCATCGCGGAACACGGGCTTCATCGCCGAGCGAGAGATTCCAAGGATCGCCACCTCAGGCGCATTGATAATGGGTGTGAACGCAGTTCCACCTATGCCGCCGAGGCTGGAAATCGTGAAGCTGCCACCCTGCATTTCCGCAGCAGACAGTTTTCCAGCACGCGCCTTCTCAGACAACTCGCCCAAATGCCGTGCAATCTCGTACACGTCTTTGCGATTCGCATCTTTAACTACCGGCACGACCAGGCCATTCGGCGTGTCCGCTGCGAACCCAACATGAATGTACTTCTTTAGAACCAGGTTGGCGCCGGTCGGATCGAGCGACGAATTGAAGAGCGGGAATTCCTGCAGGGCTTTCACGCACGCGCGGACGACGAACGCCAACGGAGTGAGTTTGATACCTGCGCTCAACGCCTTCTGCTTCAGCTTGGTGCGCGCGTCTTCGAGGTCAGTGATATCCGCCTCGTCAAACTGCGTGACGTGCGGAATGTTGACCCAGCTCGCATGCAGTCGCGGACCGGATATCTTCTGAATACGCGTCAGCGGCTTGGTCTCGACCTCGCCAAACAGGCTGAAGTCGATGACAGGAACCGCCGGCAGCGCCCCGCCGCCGCCTGGCGCAGACACACCCTTCGCAGTGGTGGCCGAGCCAGCCGCAGCGCCCGTCGCCAGAAACTTTTTAACGAACGCTTTGACGTCGTCGTGAGTGACGCGACCCTTAAATCCACCGCCCTTCACCTGCGTCAGATCGACGCCCAGTTCGCGCGCGAACCGCCTTACGGATGGGCCAGCGTGGGCTCGCGAGAAGCCGGGTTCGTTGATCAGTGGTAAACCGGGGTTACCCCCAACGATGGACAAGGTAGGCGCCGCCCCGTTCTGCGAACGGGCGCCAGCGACGCTCTTCGGGTCCTGAGTCGGTGCAGAAGCGCTCGACGATGCACTACCAGCCTGGGATGCAGAAGGCGCCTCGGAGGCGGCCGTGGTCGCTGCAGGCTTCTTGGCAGCCGCCGCGGCAGACCCGGATGCACCCGCCGCCTCGGGCGAAGACTGAGCGGGACTCTTCGATGCCCCGGATGCCCCTTGGCCCGGCGACCCAGCGGACGCTGCGCCAGACGCTCCAGCGCCGGACCCACCAGACGCCGCACCTGACGCGCTAGCGCTGGAGCCAGATCCTGCA
>JAXDQF010000475.1:0-7999 GCA_034668025.1 Gammaproteobacteria bacterium
CGTCGGATCATCGCCGCCGCGTGGGTCGATATCGTCGCCGATGTGGCCCGAGTTCGACTCCACCATGTAGCCGCCCAGGCGGTGCCCAATCATTGGCAGGCCCCCTAACAGCTCACCCATTGCGCCGGCGAACGCGTCTTCGTGACCGGCGTGAGCTCCCTCCAGGGGTTGGAACATGCGCCCCTTGTAGTACTCCTCGGGCGGGAAGTAGAACGTGAAACGTGTATCGGTCCCCTCGAAACCGCCGTGAATCCGGCGATGGGGGATGGGCTCGTCCTTACTCTCGTCGAGGTCGATGTACGGCTTACCGAAATATTTGTCCGTTACGGTGTACGAGGCGACGTCGATCGTCACCCCGCTCTCCTTGACTCGCGTTGCGCTCATCGAAAGCCTCCGCCACATGCCGAAGTCGGAAGGACTAGTCCGGCGACGGGGAGGATGTTGATCCGTAGGTCAGAGAGATAATAGCCGTCTCATTTAGCCGCAGCGTCGAAGCACGCCAACTCAGGCCACACCATGCGCTCCGGCGACCTCGAACGTCTGCAGGTTTCGAGATATGCAAACCTGGGCGCAGATCGTCTCGACGATTGAGTCCGCACGCACTAGGTCACCACGGGCGACCGCCTCCGCGTAGGCAAGGTGATGCTGCAGGGTGTAGGGGCCCGAATCGTCGTAGCTCTTCCAGACTCCCGTGTTCGCGCGCGCATAATACGCAGTCGAGCAGCGCTCCATGAAAGTCAGGATCGGGTTGGAAACGCACGCCCACTCTGAATGCAACTGCGTCGTGATCAGGCTCGGCGCGTCGGCCCAGTCCCGCACGCGATCCAACCTGCGCAATGTAGCCTGCCGCTGCGTCCCGGTCGTTTCAGCAGCGAGGACCATTCGTACGATTCGCGACACGATGCACGCGGTGGGGAAGAATTCCTCCAAACTCAGGCGGATCGAGCAGAAATACGCTACTACCAACTCCACCACGGACGCGGCGTCCCAAGCTCTGGCGTGCAGTCCGTGCGTGCGCCCACGCTGGCAATCAATCAGACCTCGGCTCTCGAGCACGCGGATCGCCTGGCGCAGCACCTCCCTGCCGACCTGGTGGCGCTCGCACAGCTGATCTTCAGTACTCACTCGCTGTGCTCCGACTCCCCCGCGACACAACTCGAGGTCCAGCCGGCGAGCCAACTCGTGTGCGCGGCTCTGCGTCAGGACGTGATAGGAGTCGGGCCCGCCCTCCGGCCGTGACAAACCCTCCTCGATGACAGTTTTCCGGGCGAGAAGATGTTCCTCGACAGAGTCGAGACAGGCGCCGAACAGGTCGCTGACGGCATGAGTGTTCCCAGACTTTGCAGAACGGTGAGCTCCAGCTCCCGTGCCCAACAATCCGGCGCCCGGCACTTCCGCCAGACGACCTCGGAACTCTCGCGTGAAAGCGTCCAGGCAGGCGGGTCCCGCGACGAGCGACTGACGATAGGCGGCGACGATCTCCAGAGCGGTCCGGGCTTGTTGCACCTGTGCCGCCGTGACACCGGTCATGTGGAAGTAATCCGCTACCGCCCGGGAGATCGTGCTGCCACTGATCGACGACACCATCAGGCCGCCGCCAGGCCCACGCCGCATGCGCGCAACGTGACGATCCTCGAGCAGCCGGGCCGCTTCGCGAAGTATCGCGCGACTGATGCCGTACCGATGGATGAGGTCGGATTGGTTGCCGAACACCTCACCCGCAGGCCAACCCTCCCGATAGATGTCGTTCTCGATCTGTCTGGCAGCCGCGAACGCGCTCTTCTGCGGACGCGAGTTCCGCGAAATCAGGGCGGCATAGATTCGCGCCCAGTCGAAGTCAATCTGCATGTCGGACGCCCCCTCGAAGCCGTATGCAGCATGCGAACTTGGCTAGCTCGGGTCGCCTGCCGAAAGGCGGGCTAGAAAGGCTAAGAGGCGCGGTGCTATTCGCGCTCAAAAAATGCGCGAGCAAGCGGATGGATCAACACAGGCTCTCGACCCCGGCATTATGAGAAGCTCCCTCGAAAGGCCTCATGAAATCATATACTTAGCTTCGAGTCCGTCTCCGATCTGTCCGTTTGAGGCCGTTTCAGAGCAAATGATTCCCAAACGGGTCCGCAGACTCTTCGTCACACTCATGGGCTTGCGTCTAGGCGCAACTATTATTGCGTCTAGCCCCTATTATTGCGCCTAGACTGTTATACTTGCGCGTAGATTTTACGCGCAGGAAAGGTCCGTTTGGCAAACCAGATCCCACAAGAAGCACTGGTAGCGATCGAAGATGCCGTAAGGCGCAGCCCCAACGGCGTGTCGGCGCCGCAGATTCTGCATGCCTTGGCGACTCGTGTCCCACTGCGCACCCTCCAATATCGCCTCAAACACCTCGTCACGCTAAATCGCCTCGTCATGGACGGTGAAGGGCGGTGGGCGAAATACCGGACGCCCGTTTCGGCCACCGACGCGGCGGCGCGGAAAGATGCCAACGAACCTGTCATGCCGCTCTCTGAGGCGGGGACAGCGATCCGCGACTACGTCCGTCAGGCACTACGCGCTCGCAAGCCGGTTGGCTACGATCGCAAGTTCCTCGACCGCTATCGGCCAAACACTTCCTTCTACTTGACCAAGCGGGACCGCACGCACCTCGCGGCCGTTGGCCGCCCACAGATCGCCGAGCAGCCTGCGGGCACCTACGCCAAACAGATCCTCAACAGGCTATTGATTGATCTTGCCTGGAATTCCAGCCGCCTCGAAGGCAACACCTACTCACTCCTCGACACCAAACGCCTCATTGAGTTGGGCGAAGAGGCCGAGGGCCGTGCGCATCTTGAAGCGCAGATGATCCTGAACCACAAGGACGCGATCGAGTTCCTGGTCGGCGCCGCCGATGAGATCGGCTTCAACCGCTACACCATACTCAATCTCCACGCCATCCTAGCCAACAATCTTCTCGCCGATCCCACGGCGGCCGGCAGGCTACGATACATTGCCGTCGGCATCGAACGCTCCGCCTTCCACCCGCTAGAGGTACCGCAGCTCATCGAGGAAAGCTTCGATGAGATCCTCGCAACTGCCGCCGCGATCCGCGACCCCTTTGAACAAGCGTTTTTCGTGATGGTGCAGCTTCCCTATTTGCAGCCCTTCGACGACGTAAACAAACGCGTGTCACGCCTCGCCGCCAACATCCCGCTCATCAAGCTCAACCTAACACCGCTGTCCTTCACCGATGTGCCGCGGCAGACGTATACGGAAGCCGTGCTCGGTGTTTACGAGCTGAACAAAATCGACCTTCTCAAGGACGTCTTCATTTGGGCTTATGAGCGGTCGGCCGCTCGCTACGCCGCCGTTCGCCAATCCCTTGGGGAGCCTGATCCTTTCCGGCTTCGATACCGCGAACAGATTCGCGAACTCATCGCTACTCTTGTCCGGATGCGGGTGGATCGAAAAGACGCCGCAGCAAGAATAGCGGCCGCGTCGAAGAAAGAAATCGAATCCAGCGACCGACAGCATTTCACCGAAATTGTCGAAGCCGAGCTCATTGGTTTGCACGACGGCAATTTCGCCCGTTATCGAATCCGTCCTTCGGAATTCGCAGCATGGCGCCAAGTCTGGGATGCCAGATGACCGTCATCACCTGGATGACGACGATGACGCCTAACAAAGTAGTCTCGAACATGTGAACACAGGACTGCGCCGCGGGGAGGTACCAAGTTGAATTGATGCCACCACCGAATTACGGACGGCATGGGGAAAGGTTCTGAAGCGCGCTCGGATCAGCAAATTCCGTTGGCACGATCTGCGCCATCACTTTGCTTTGCGGCTGGTTCAGCGCGGCGTCCGTTAAACACCGGGGATCTGCTCGGTCACAGCACGGTGCAGATGTCGCTCCGCTACGCGCATTTAGCACCGGACCAGCGACGCGAGGCCGTGGCCAGGCTCAACGGAAAGCCCGTTCTTGCGCTTACCGTGGAACAGGCCGCCGACTCAGCGCGACTATCCCATTGACTTAATGGTGGAAAGGGAGGGACTCGAACCCTCGACCCCGGCATTATGAGTGCCATGCACAAGCGGAAAGCCGCTTGATATCAATAGCTTACACCGCTTCAAAGCCGCTGCAAGGCCGTTTTCGTCCGTTTAAATCCGTGTAATTCCGGATGAAACTGTCACAGAAACTGTCACACCGCGTGTCTTGCACCGGTGGCCCTTGCAGAGACCGATCAGACGCCACGGCCAGATGCCGTCATCCCCGTCGATCAGGTAGCTCCTCATAATTTCCTCGGTTGAGGACCAGGCGATTTCCTGGGTTGGGGACCACCCAATTTCCGAGGTTGGGGACCCACCGGCGTGCCACTTTCAGCGCGACCGTCTGGGCGCACGAGCGAGTCCGAGCTCGCTGCGCACAGAACGCTCGGACCTGACGGTGTGCGCCGGCGTCACCGTCGAATCGAGCCTCCTGGCCTCACAAGCTGCTGCACAGGTGGCCTCCATCGATCACAATCTGTGAACCGGTCATGTAGTTGCTCGCGCTCGAGGCCAGCAGCAACAAAGCACCGTTCAAATCAGCGTAGACGCCGAAGCAACGGGCCGGGATTCGCTGGCGCAGACGTTGACCCGCTTCGCTGTCGAGGAACGCTTCATTCAGTTGCGTCGCGATATAGCCCGGAGCCAGGCTGTTGACCCGGATGCCATAACGCGCCAGTTCCAAGGCCATTGCCTCAGTCAGCGCTTTGAGTCCTGCCTTTGATGCAATGTAGGGGCTTACTCCACCCGCGACCCTGGAGCCCAGAATTGACGTGATATTGATGATGCTGCCCCCCTCGCGTTTAGTGAGCACCATCCGCTTCGCGGTCTCCTGGGCCATGGCCCATGCACCAGTCAGGTTCGTCTGAATAATTGCCTCCCACTGCTCAGATGTATAGTCAAGCAGTGCCTTTGTGTCGCTGACACCCGCATTGTTGACGAGCACATCCACGTCACCAACCTGGTCGAGAGCACTGCAAACAGATGTTCTTTGAACTACATCCAGCGACACGGCGGTTGCCCTTCCGCCCTCGCTCGAGATTTCCGCAACGAGCGTTCGCAGCTTGTCCAGGCTGCGGGCTCCAACAAAGACCTCCGCGCCGGCGGCCGCAAGAATCCGCGCGAAATGCTGACCCAGCCCGCTCGAGGCGCCAGTGACCAGTATTCGCCGCCCGCGGACGGAGAAGAGCCCGGCGGTATCAAACGCGGTCATAAGCTGCGCCTCACTAGCCGCTTTGCGATGCTCCAGCGGTGCACTTCGGAGGGACCGTCGTAGATGCGAAACGCCCGCATATCCCTGAATATCCGCGCCACGATGGTCTCGTCCGTGACTCCTTGACCGCCGAGAATCTGTACGCAGCGATCAACGACCCGCCAAGTCGCCTCGGAAGCCAACACCTTCGTCATGCTGGACTCGTGCCCCCCCACACGGGCATTGCCCCCCGCGGTATCCAGTACCCAGGCGGTATGCCAGATCGAAAGGCGCGCACTGTGCAGGTCCAATTCATTGTCTGCCAACATGAATCCCACGCCCTCGTGCTCGGCGAGAATCTTTCCGAATGCTTTGCGACGAGTTGCATAACCCAATGCGACATCGTGAGTCCGCCGCGCCTGGCCCAGCCAACGCATGCAATGAGTCAACCGGGCTGGCGCGAGGCGCACCTGCGCATATTCGAGCCCCTTACCCACTTCCCCCAGTACGTCCGCCTCAGGCACACGAAGATTCTCGATCCGAACGACGCCATGGCCGCCGGTAAAGCAACTGTCCAGGCTGCCCATCGAGCGCTCGACGGTGACTCCCTTTTCAGCCATGTCAGCGAGAAACATGGATGCTCCTGCTTCGGTCTTGGCCATGATGATGGCGAAGCCAGCCCCCGTCGCTCCGGTGATAAACCATTTGAGCCCGTTGATCACATAGTCACCGCCGTCGCGCACGGCGGTGGTTTGCAGCATCGAGGGATCCGACCCTGCGCCGGGATCGGGCTCCGTCATGGCAAAGCACGACCTGATCTTTCCCTGGACCAAAGGCCACAACCATCGAGCCTTCTGATGTTCCGTGGCTACCACTTCCAACAGATGGATGTTGCCTTCATCCGGCGCGTGAATGTTCATGGCAGTGGGCCCGAGGGTTGAATACCCGGCCTCTTCGAAAACAATCGCTTTGGCGCGATGACTGAGCGCCAGACCGCCCATCTCGACGGAAGCATGTGGCGACAATAGCCCGCAGCCTCTAGCCTTTGAAACGAGCTCGGAACGCAACTCTTCGGTAGGGCCATGCGGTGTCTGACGTGGATCAGACTCCAACGGAACGATCTCATTTCGAATGAATCGGCGAGTGCGCTCCTGCAGCTCCAGCAATTCCGCGGACAGTGAGAAGTCCATTCATCGGCTCCTGGTGCGCACGCCGTATGCAGCCGTCACGACGAGATAACTCGAAATTCAGAATCGACAACCCGCCGTCCCACTTCCGCGATGATTCGTGCACGTTGACCTGTCTGGCGCGCATCGTCGTCCGCCGCATTTCCGTCGATCGCGCGCTTGAGAACGCCCTGCAGGATGCCAACGAGACGAAAGAGGTTGAATGCCATGTAAAACCTCCAGGCCTCCGGATCCACACCCGATCGCCCAGTGCGTTCGCAGTATTTAGACAGATATTCGCTTTCGCTCGGAATCCCGAGCTGGGGGAGGTCTTTGTCAGCCATGCCCCTGAACTGGTCCGACCGCAAACGCCACATTTGCAGATGGTAGGAAAGGTCTGCCAAAGGATCTCCCAGGGTGGACAGCTCCCAATCGATTACGCCGATCACGCGTGGCTCAGTGGGATGGACGATCAGGTTGTCGACTCGGAGCTCACCGTGGATCAAAGCCGTCGGTTGCGCGGGTGGAATGTTTTTGGGCAGCCACTCCATCAACCGCTCCATGCCCTCGATCCGGTCCGTCTCGCTCGCCCGATACTGTTTGGACCACCGCCCGATCTGCCGCTCCAGATAGTTGCCGGGCCGGCCGTAATCTTCCAACCCTACGGACTGATAGTCGATGCTGTGTATTGCTGCGACGACACGATTGATGTCGCTGAATAACAGGCTACGATCTGTATTCGCCATCCCGGGCAGAGCGGGGTCGACAAAAACCCGTCCGTCCACATGGCTCATCAGGAAGAACGGTGCGCCAAGAATCGAAACGTCCTCACACAGACACAGCATTTTCGGGACCGGGACAGCCGTTTGTGCGAGCGCAGCCATAACCCGATATTCCCGCTCGATCGCATGCGCGGACGCCAACAACTTTCCGGCGGGCTTTTTACGCAGAACATAACGCCTCGATGCGCCGTTCAACAGGAAGGTCGGGTTGGACTGCCCGCCGGTCAGGCGGCGAATCTCAAATGAGCCGAGATCGATTCCCGCTGCGCGCAAGTAAGCGGCCAACTTGGCCGTGTCGATCGAGGTGTTTTGGTCCTGCAACATTTGAGAACCTGCGTCGCGCGTTTGAGAGTTCAGCGCGGAGCCATTCGGATAGCGCCGTCCAAGCGAACCGAGGCTCCGTTGAAGTAGCCGTTGTCTATCATCGACATGACCAGATGCGCATACTCATTTGGCTCACCCATGCGCTTCGGATAGGGTACTGAGGCCGCAAGCGCCGCCTTCACTTTTTCCGCGGCGGCTTGCAGCATGGGGGTTGCGAAGGTGCCTGGAAGGATCGAGTTAACCCGGATACTTTCGTTCATCAGATCACGCGCCACCGGTAAGGTCAGTCCGACAATGCCGCTCTTCGATGCGGCATAGGCGGCCTGTCCTACTTGCCCATCCTCAGCGGCCACTGAGGCGGTGCTGATGATGACGCCACGATCGCCATCTTCCTGTGGAGGAAGTGTCAACATGCCGGCAGCCGACTTCGCAATGCAGCGAAAGGTGCCGACCAGGTTGACCTGGATCACGCGGTCAAAGAGCGCCAATGGAAAATGACTGATCTGCCGCGTTTCTCT
>JAXDQF010000476.1:0-12870 GCA_034668025.1 Gammaproteobacteria bacterium
TAACAGGCACGAGATAGCGGGGTTACCGGCAAGCAACAATGTTTGTCGTAATTCGGATCGCGAGCGGCGACCTCGGTGTCGCATGTGCGCGAGACGTAACGCTGCCCTGGCGGACTTTTTTAACGTCCAACCGGGGTAGTGATTACATGACACAGTTTACTTATGCTCGCTCGCAGATCCGCAACCTCGTTCTGGGCACTCTGGCCACACTGACTCTGGCTGCCTGCGGCGGCGGGTCTGACTCCAGCAGCGCCGCCGCCACCTCCACTGCATCCGATTCGGTCGCCAGCCTGGTGTCGCCGAACATGGGGATGATTGATCGGTCGCAGGGGGTCGATGCGACGGAGAACACCTCGGCATCGAACACTGCAATAGTGTCGCCCGCCACAGCGGTTGCTTCGAACACTTCGGGCACAGCCTCTTCGTCAGGCTCAGCGACTGGCACCGCCGGCACGACTTCAGGCACGGGCACGGTGGCCTCGAACACCAAGGTCACCCCGCCGGTAAAGACGACCACAACGACGGGTGTTGCGACCCTGGACTGGCTGCCACCGACGCAGAACAGCGATGGCTCAGTTCTGACCAACCTGGCCGGCTACACGGTGTACTACGGCACGTCGCCGAGCAACCTGTCGCAGAGCGTGAAGGTCACGAACCCGGGCCTCACCGCCTACAGCGTGACGAACCTGACCTCAGGCACCTGGTACTTCGCAGTGACCTCGTACTCCGCCGACGGAATCGAGAGCACCCGCACGAGCACCGTCAGCACCACGATCTAAAACGACTACCCCGCATCACCTTCGGCCCGGCGATTGTGCTCGCCGGGGGTGATGCACCCCGACAAGTTGCCCTCGGCACCGCTCCTGGCCCGGGGATCGCGCCACCAGGAGCGGTGTTTTCCGGCGCAACGGTTCAAACAGGCCGCCGAACCCGGTGACATCTCAACTCGACGACATTACAAACTGATTGCCGTCCGGGTCCTTGAAAACTGGCGCCTGCCCAACCGTGGGCGTTATATGTTGTGTTGCGACGCATCTCATCGGCATCGGGGCCCCGACGCTTGGGCCCAACGCCAACGGCAGCGCGAATGCCAACGCGGACGTTGGTCCCTTCGCCGACGACGCGACGCAGTGCCGGCCGTAGGGACTCCCTAGGTAGCCACCCTCAGGGGAACTTTGCCTGCGAGTGGCGTAATGTTCGGGTGCGGTAGATCGTGAACCGAGCATTCCGTCTCGACCGATTTTCCGCTCGGGAGGGGTGTAGTCGCTTGCGACATGCCTCGGTTTTCATTATAAATCTGTGATCAAAGATCAAGAGGGCTCCATGGCGGATCGTTCGCAGCTGGGATTGGCACGTATTACTCGGGAAACCGTCCAGGATCGAGTGTATTCCGTGCTCCGCGAGCGGCTGATGCGCGGCGGATTTGAGCCGGGGCAGAAGCTTAAAATCGCTGAATTAGCTACGGCGTTAGGCACGAGTGCCATGCCCGTGCGCGAAGCGCTGAATCGCCTGGCGGCGGAGCGGGCGATTGAGTCCATGCCGAACCGCAGTGTTCGGGTGCCGTCCCTATCGAAAGAATCGCTGCGTGACCTGATGGAAGCGCGGCGTGCGATCGAGGGATTGGCGGTCGCGCGAGCGGCGGTGAACATGGACGCAGATACGTTGGCGACGCTGCGGGACTTCATTGACGCCCAGAGCGCGACGGATGCCGAGCACGTGTCCGAGGCCAGCGCTGAGCAGAATCGGGCTTTCCATTTCGCCATTTATCGCCGGTCGGGATCGGCTGTGCTGCTGCCGATCATTGAGAGCCTGTGGTTGCAGTTCGGGCCGTACCTGCGGGTTGCGTCGGAGCGCTTCGATGGGCGGGAAGGGCGCGGGACGAACTTTCACGTTGAGATGGTTGCGGCTTTGGCGTTGGGTGATGGAAAGGCTGCGCGTAATGCACTGGAGTCCGACATCGGCAGGTCGTTTGATCTCGTGATGACGGACCCGGTGTTTCGCCGAGAGCAGGGTGGGGCTGCGTGAGGGGACTGCCGAGCGATGAAAACGCAGCCGGCTTCGAGCTCTATGACCTGCGCGTCGAAGTCGTAGGCCCGCCGGATCAGGCGATCTACTGCGGCGCGCGGCTCGGCGACTATTTCGAGCTTCACGGGGAGATGCTGAAGTTTCCGCCGGGACAGGGCTTCTCAATTTATTCACTGGCGGCGCTCTTGCCGTTATTGCCTGCCAAGCAGCGCGTCACTGATCCCAACGACTGGATGTCTTCGGATGCCGAAGTCGCTTGCCCGGATCCACATTGCCCAACACGCTTCCGCATTACTCGTACGGGGCGCCGATATTTCCGCCGTTCCGACACGACCGCCGTGCCGCTTCCGGAAGCCCCGCAGCAGTGATCCCACGGCATGACTTCGGCGCCGGCTATTCAATTTCGCGACTCATCAAGGGTGGCTGGCATCTCGCCGGCGATCACGGCCCGGTAGAGCCGAAACAGGCCGTGCTGGACATGGCCCGGTTTGTCGAGGCCGGCATTACCACGTTTGACTGCGCTGATATATACACGGGAGTCGAGCAACTGATCGGCGACTTCCGCCGCTCGCGTCCAGATCTGGCGCGGCAGCTGCAGGTGCACACGAAGTTTGTGCCCGACTTGCCCGACCTCGGTTCCGTCGATCGTCGGTATGTCGAGAGGATCATCGATCGTTCGTTGCAACGGTTGGGTGTCGAGCAGCTCGACATGGTGCAGTTTCATTGGTGGGACTTCAGTGTCCCGCGGTACGTTGAAACCGCTATGGAGCTCGACGGTTTGCGTCGGGCGGGCAAGATCGCGCGGCTTGCCGTTACCAACTTTGACACGCCGCACTTGAGGGAGATCGTGACGGCGGGCGTGCCGATCGTGGCTCATCAACTCCAGTACTCACTGGTGGACGATCGCCCCAACATCCAGATGGTCGAATTTTGCCGTGCCCGGGGGATTGAGCTGTTGTGCTACGGCACGGTGTTGGGAGGATTCCTGTCGGAGCGCTGGCTCGGTAAGCCGGCGCCGCGCGGTCGGCTGCAGAATCGCTCGCTGGTGAAATACAAGCTCATCATCGAAGACTTTGGCGGGTGGGACTTGTTCCAGGAGCTGTTGGACGTATTGGCCACGGCCGCCGCGAAGCATGGAACGGACATTGCGACCATTGCGTCGCGGGCAATGTTGGACCGCCCGCAGGTTGCGGCCGTGATCGTGGGGGCCATCAACACGTCGCATCTGCAGTCGCATGAGCAGATCGGATCGGTTCAGCTGGATGCGGAAGACCTGGGCGCGATTGCGGCCGTGACGGATTACAGGCGGGGGCCACGGGAGGATGTCTACATCCTGGAACGCGACCGGACCGGCCGGCATGGGGAAATAATGAAGTACCATCTCAGTGGCACAACAACAAGCTGACCGCACCCCGCACCGGGCGGCCAAGTCCGCGGGCGGCCTGCAGACCCCAACCACATGACCAGCTCCCTCACCAGCGGGCAAGACTACCCGCCACGCGGTTACGCCTGGACTGTCGTCGCCATTCTCGTCGCTACGGCAATCCTGTCGTACACCGACCGGCAGGTGCTCAGCCTCCTGGTTGACCCCATCCGGGCCGATCTTGGCATCAGCGACACCCAGATCAGCCTGTTGCTCGGCACCGCGTTTGCCGTTGTGTACGGTGTTGCCGGCATACCGCTGGGGTTCCTGGCGGACCGCACATCCCGCCGCAATCTGATCTTCTGCGGCGTGCTGGTGTGGACAATCGGCACACTCGCCTGTGGATTTTCACAGAGCTTTGGTCAGCTGTTTGCGGGACGGCTCGTCGTTGGGTTGGGGGAGGCCGTGTTATCGCCGGCGGCGATCTCGTTAATCAGCGACTACTTTCCCCCATCGCGCCGCGGGACGGCTGTCGCCTGCTTCCTGAGTGGCATCGCGATGGGCATCGGCGCCGCTATTCTCATCGGCGGCGGCGTGTTGCATTTCGTACAGCTGGGCGCGCTAGCAGGGACTCCACTCGCTGGCCAGGCACCTTGGCGGCTCGTGCTGCTGTTGATTGGGGCACCCGGCCTTCTGTGGGCGCTGGTCATCCTGGCGATCCGCGAGCCGGCGCGGCGGGCGGCAGAAGAGCCAACGGCGTCTACACCCATAGTCCAAGGAACCGGTTGGTCACGGGTAATCCCGATTTATATCGTCGTGGGGATCGCATCGTTGGTAGACAACGCGGTCGGCGCTTGGGCACCGACACTGCTGACCCGAGAATTCCACATGGACCGTGCCAGGGTCGGCATGGAGCTCGGCATCATGTTGACGGCTGCGTTCGGCGGCGGGGTGCTGGTAGGCGGATGGTTGGCCGATCGCGCTGGCATGCGCGGAGGCTGGTCGCGAAAGCTGCTGGTCTGCCTCATCGCCGGCGCGTTGATTCTGCCCGTCGCCGCGTTGATTAATGCGCCCCATGTCACCCTGGTGTTGCTGTCCATCCCGGCGTATTTCGCGCTTTCGGGGGTGGTCACGGCATGCGGGTTCTCCGCGATTCTCGACGTTGTGCCCAATCGATCGCGTGGGCTTGCCATGTCGATCAGCTTTTTTCTGAATGTCGCGGTTGGCGGGGCGGTTGGGCCAACGGCGGTTGCGCTCGCAAGTGACCACGTATTTGGCGCCGAGGCGGGACTGGGGCCGGCTATTGCGGTGACGGTGGCCGTGGCCTACGGCACCGCCATTGTGGCGCTGCTCGCGGCGCTGTCCAAATTCCGAGCCCGCGGCGTTCCCAGCAAGACGTAACAAGTGTGAAGCGCCCGCCGCGTTAAAGTGGGGGGAACAAAACCACTGCTGGGGAGAACTGCTTGGACCGTCGCCATTTCCTGTTGGCCACCACGATCGGGTCGGCCACCGCTGCCACCGCCATCCGCGCTGCGGCCCCGGCCACGCCCCCAGACGCCGCCGCCAACCCACCCGGTGACGCCTTGAACCCGGCAGGCATCCAGACAGCCGGCATCCGCATGCTCCCCGTAGCCAACGGCAAATACAAAGTCTGGACCAAGCGCCTGGGCCAGGGTCCCCTGAAGGTCCTGCTGCTGCACGGCGGCCCGGGCTTCAGCCACGAGTACCTGGAGGCAATGGAGTCGTTTCTGCCGCAGGCCGGCATCGAGATGTACTACTACGACCAACTCGGCTGCAACAACTCGGATCAGCCTGACGATCTGTCGTTGTGGACACTGGAGCGGTACCTGGAAGAAGTCGAGGCGGTGCGGGTCGGCCTGGGACTCGACCACTTCGTGCTGTACGGGCACTCGTGGGGTGGGATCCTGGGAATCGAGTACGCGCTGAAGTACCAACAGCATCTGCGCGGCCTGGTGATTTCCAACATGGCGGCAGGGATCCAGGCATATCTCAAACACGCCACTGCGTGGAAGAAGCAGCTCGGGCCGAAGTCGTTCGCGACGCTGCAGGCGCTCGAAGCCAAGGAAGACTACGACTCGCCCGAATACGAACGGATCATGATGGAAGAGCTCTACCCGCAGATGATCTGCCGGACTCACCCGTGGCCCGAGCCGGTGTCACGGGCCTTCCGGCACATGAATGAGAAGATCTATGTGCAGATGCAGGGGAAGAGCGAATTTCTGGTCACGGGCAATCTCAAGAGCTGGGAGCGTTGGGACCGGCTGCACGAAATCAAGGTGAAAACGCTGACCATCGGCTCCCGGTATGACGAGATGGATCCCAAGGATATGCAGAAGATGGCGACCCTGATGCCGAACGCGACATCGGCGTACTGCCCGAACGGCAGCCATTTGTGCATGTGGGACGATCAGGCGGTGTATTTTCGCCAGCTGCTGCAGTTTTTGCGCGGGGTTTGACATGCTCGCGATCGTCAGCGCCATGTTGGAGGAGATCACCAGCGTCATCCAGTCGCTGAGCGACGTCAAAATCCAAGAGTTTGGCCGTCGGCAGTTCCACACCGGCAGGTTGCACGGCGTTGATGTGGTAGCGGTGTTCTCGCGTTATGGAAAGGTTGCCGCTGCGGCAACCGTGACCCAACTGCTGACATCGTACCCGGTGAAGCGGCTCATATTCGGCGGGGTGGCAGGCGGTGTACAGCCGGGGCTGGCCATTGGGGATATTGTCGTGGCTACCGACCTGGTCCAACACGATATGGATGCAAGTCCGTTGTTTCCCCGTTACGAGGTGCCCCTGTTGGGGAAGGCTCGCTTCGCGACCGATCCGCAGTTGCGCACCGATCTCGCTGTCGCCGCGAAGGTATTTGTGGAGCACGACCTCGCCGCACAGGTGGCTGACGGGGAGCGCTCCTACTTCAGGATGACCGTTCCCAAGGTCGTTGCCGGAATGGTTGCGAGCGGTGATAAATTCTTCGCCAGCCGCGCGGAAGTGCAGGAGCTGCGGCAACGCCTGCCGACGGTGTGCTGTGTGGAGATGGAGGGCGCGGCGGTGGCGCAGGTGTGTGACGAATATGGGATTCCGTTTGCTGTCGTGCGCACCATCTCCGATTCCGCGGATGAGAATTCAGTCCATGATTTTCCGCGCTTCGCGCGTGAGATCGCCCGCCACTATTTCAACGGCGTGTTGTTGCGCTACCTGCAACAGGCCGACGGCCCCAAATCCGGGTAACAATTGCGCGCAATCCTGGTAGCCATCCAGCTCGAAGAGCGTGACCTGGTAGCGCATCTGGGCGCGCAATACAGCGACTACCGAAACCGTGTACCCTTGCTCATTCCGGGAGTTTCGTTGCTGCGCAGCAGGCAGCAGACCTGACCACTGCCACATTTGCGCGACTCCGGCGCCCCTATATTGGAGACAGGTTCACCACGACCGCCGGCCTACCGATGATGCAGTCCTACAACCAACAGCTCACCGCGCTGCAGCGGCGCCTGCACGGAGCCCGCGCCTGATGAACGGCAAGGCAGCGACCGCGGAGTTGGAGTCCGGCGCCCGCGACGGCGCCCTGGGCGAGGATGACTTCGGGGGCGACTTTGGCGAGCACGCCACCCCAGCCATGGCACTGGCACAGTACCGGTGTACCGGGTGCGGCATTGATTTGAGCGCGCCCGGGCTTCGCAGATTCCTGCACGTTCATCACCGGGAGGTGGTGAGGTACGACAACCCGCTTTCCGATCTGGTCGTGTTGTGCATTGGCTGCCACGCCAGGCAGCCCGGCCACGATCTCATGCGGGCACTGTTGGATTTCTCCGAATTCTCAGTGCTGGCGCGCGGCTGAGATCGCGGGCGTCCACGTCCGATCCAACGCCGACTGCAGCTCGCGTAGCGCGCTGACGAAGCTTTCCGGCGTATAACCCTCATCGTTGCGCACCAGCCGGTACAGTCCATCCAGGCGTGCGCGATGCTCGTTGGACATGCCCAGGTCGATCAACAGGCCGTCAATGGCCATGACTGCCTGTTCAGCGCCGATGTAGTCGTGGAATTCGCCTTCCACTCCCAGTGACACCAGCATGTTGAGCAACTGCTGCTGATCGGCGTGCGACCATTGGTAGCTTGCTGCTCGGTCGCGCAGCTTGTTCACCACGCCGGACAGATCGCGGCTGCGCGCCACAACCTGACCTCGGCCTCCCGGACCCGAAGCAAGCAGGGCCTGGCTGAGTTTGAGCATGGTGGGCGCACTGCCCGGGTCCAGCCGCCGTGCGATGATCCAGGCCATTCGAAGATGACCATCGTTGATGGGGACGCCGCCGGGTTCCACTGATAGCGTCAGCAACCGATGGCTCCAGTCATAGCGGCGCATGGAGCTCATGTGGCAGGCGTAACAATTGAACAGCGCCAGCTCCGGAAAGGTCGCGGTGTTGTCGATGCGAGGCCCTTGCAACGCCATGAGCTCCGCAGACGCCGCTGCAAGTTGTCCGTAAGCCCAGGTCTGTGTCCGGCTGTACGAGGGCTTGCGCCGCTCGTAGTCAGTATCAACCCGGTAATGGGCGGGCTCGATGGCAAGGAACGTGTCGAGCTCAAAGCTCAGCCGCGGATGCCCGGCAGCCATGAGGCGGTGGGTCGCGAACTTGTCGGCTGTACCGTAGTGGCATGCCAGGCACAACGTCGCACGCTCGTGCAGATTGGCCGTGGGATACATCCCTTTCCCAATGTTTTCCGTGTAGGTCGCGCGGCGGGATGTATGAGTCGCGATCCAACGCTCCGAGCCGCCGTGGCACGCCTCACAGCCAACGCCGTCGGTGACCGAGAATTTAGGCCCGCGCCTCTCCGGCGAAACGTTGTCGGTATGGCAGTCCAGGCAGATCTTCGCAGCCGCGGCGTCCTGAAGTCCCAGCTTTGCGGCCATCGAGCGGGCCCGAGGCGAGTTGAGTACGGTGTACGCCTTCGAGTGCGCATCTTCGTGTGACCAGGTTACGTACTCGTTGAGAAGAACGTCGTACGTCTTGCTGGGGCTCACAGCGCCATGGCATACGGAGGACGAGCAGCTCGCAACTCCAAGATGCTTCTGCGCCAGCGCGGGCGCTGCGACCAGCAGCGCGAAAAGCGCAATTACTTGGGTCGAACGAACCACGGTTTCCCTTCCGAGTCGAGGTAGAGGCGCTCCATCTCTTCGAGACTGAGCGGACGGGAGCCGATCCGGCCAAACACCGCGATCTGGTGGCCGGTCTCGTCGACACCGCGGTCGCGGTCGAGGCCTTTGGACAGAGCGAGGGCGGGTTGGTGGGTGGCGTAGTGCGCAATGACCTGGGGGCGGGGCTCCGGGCTGAAGCCGTAGAACTTGGGTTGGCTGTCGGGCGAGGTCAGCTGCAGAACTTTGAGCCCATCACGTCCATCCGCCACATAAGCGAACAACGACGCGTTGGTAGACGCAACCACAACGTCCCGCACATCATGAAGAGCTCCGCCCTCATCGAACAACTGATGCAGTTGCATGTGTTCGGGCCTCTCGATATCCACAATTGCCAGGCCCTGCCTGCCGGCCGCCACATAGGCGTACGTGCGGGCTAAATAGACTCGCTGTGCATCCTGCAGAGGAATCACTCCAGCCACCAGTTGCGGATGTTTCTTATCGGTGACGTCGATGGTTTTGAGCCCCTCGCGATCGGTAACGAACAGGTAACGGAACTGCAGCGCGGAGGCGCGCGCATCCTGAAGGGGCACGACGCTCTCGACCTTTGGGTGCAGCGGGTCGTCGAGGTTCAGGATCACGACCCCCGCATCGGCGACCACGTAAACGAAGTGCCCGCCGATCGTAACGTGCCGTGCGCCCTCGAGAATGCCGCCTTCGTTCCAGGTCAATGCCCGGCGCAGGAAATTATTGCGTGGATTCCCGTCGGCCAGCGTGTTGATGTTGGTGAGGATCAGTCCTTCGCGGGAGTCTGTAATCAACGCATAGTTATAGATTGGATGGAACGGCTGCTCTTCGTTGTCTTCCCTCATCAGCTTGCCCTGGTTCCGCGCAGGATCGATGGGCTGATTGGTCGGGAGCGCCACGCAAGTGGCATCGCTCGATGGAATGCGGGTCCGGTGACCGAAAGGACTGTCGGGACCTGTGAGAATAGGCTGACTGACTCCCTTGTTGGCAATGCTCGCCACGTCAT
Organism: Gammaproteobacteria bacterium; assembly: GCA_034668025.1. Taxonomy (GTDB): domain Bacteria; phylum Pseudomonadota; class Gammaproteobacteria; order Steroidobacterales; family Steroidobacteraceae; genus 13-2-20CM-66-19. The sequence continues at coordinate 9,565 of JAXDQF010000476.1, forward strand.
ACACCTGCATGCCGCTCTTTCCCTCGGCAGCGTAGACATACTCGCCGCGCAACTGCAGGCAGCGAATCTGCTCTGCGGAGTGCTCGTGTGCGTTCTGTAGAGCCCCCTTCAGGTTGCGGTGCTTCTCGTAGTTGTCGGGGTAGGCATACTTCTGCAGGTAGCTGCCGAGTACGGCCTGCGGCTCATCCCATTCGGTGACCTGCACACCGGTCACGCCGCCGCTGGTGCCGACCCAGGCGTAGTAGCCCACGAAGTTTACAAAGTTGGTTCCCTGCAGCAGCAGCTGAGCCATGATGGCGTTGTTGTCGTTTGCCGTGCCCAGGTGACAGTCGTCGCAGGTCTTCGTTTCCGTCAGCCGCTCCGTGTGCGGGTAGTGCGGGTTGAACGCCTGGGAGCTGTACCCGCTGGCGGCTATCGGCGGCTGCTGGATGTAGGTTTTTTCGCGATTGATGTTTGTCTGCGATACCACGAGCGCCGAGCTCGAGCGAATCGGCGCGATCCGGCCGCCGTCCGCGGTGCCGCGACGTCCCAGCATGAACATGTCATCGCGGGCGACCTGGGGATTGTAGGTCGCGATGACGCGCGAATCGCCGCCTTCATAGCGATGGCTGGGATTCTTCCAGTTGGCTTCTGTCGGCAGGTGGCAGCCGCCGCAACTGGTTGTCCAGGAGGTATGACAGGAATAGCACTCCAGGTCTTTTGTGCCGTGGGCGCGTTGCTCGGGCGGTACCTGCAGCCCCCAGTCCTGCGTATGAGTATCGCGGCTCATCAGCTTGGCGCGCGCCGAGCGCTCGTTGTAGTCGGAAGACTTCGGATCGACACTGTCCTTGACGAGGTGTACGCGCCATTCCTGTCCAGGATTTACCAGAGAGTGCTGATATAGCTTCCCCTCCCGCCATTCAAAGCGTTTGGCGCCGTCAGGATTACGCAGAAGGGACAGATCGGTCCCCATGGGCGGAGCTGCAGGCCCGGATGTGCGCAATGTCGGATAGGCATCCGCGGTTCCATGGCAGTCAACACACGCGATCTCGATGGCCTGGGCAACCTCGCCATAGATATAGCCGTTACCATGGTTGTCTCGCGCAAAGTGGCAATCGACGCAATGCATGCCCTTATCCATGTGGATGGAGGCCATGTGGACCGCCTTCTGGAATTTCTTCGGATCATCGTCGCTGACCGGCACACCTTTCGCGTCCAGCAGGGTTCCGTGGCGGTCGCGCTTGAAGATGGCGCGGAAATTCCAGCCGTGGCCGTGATAGTCCGCGAACTGCGTGTCGTGCAGGGTGGGATTGAGCTCGCTCACGTGCTGGACGAAGTCGATGTCAGCCCACTTGCCTCGGGGAGCTGCGCCCTCCGGGTTACGCTGGTTAACCTCCCGGATCTCATCCGCAGTGGGATATTTCTGTTTCTCCGGCCACATGGTCGGCGCATCCGATTCGTAATCCCACATGGTGTAGCCCATGAACGAGTTGACGAAGACGTTGGGCTGGTGCATGTGGCAGACCATGCACTGACTGGTTGGAATGGAGCGTGTGAAGCGGTGAGTGAGCGGATGTCCCGATTCGTGCTTGGGAATCACCGGATCGATGCTGCGGCTCTCGCCGGTGTTGCCGGCCTTCGCATACGGCCCCGAGTGCTTCTCGTCCCGGTCGTTTGCGTAAACAACGTGGCACCCCGAGCAGCCGGAGCCCCGGTAGTCACCCGGCTGATCGTCGGTCCCCATAAACCACATGTAGGGGTCATTCAGGCGCGTTTTGTGAACGTTGAGTACCGGGATAGCGACTCGTCCAGCGGTGCCCGGGCCCCGGTTCGACACGTGCAGGTCGGGTCGTCCCGGTTCAGCGAGATTCTGTACCCCGCCTGTGATGTTGGGTAAGGCGATTTCGGGAAAGCGGTTGCCGGTCGTGCGTCCGCCTGGCTCAAAGACGCGAAAGATATCTGCCGGCGGGACCGTTTCCCATTTGGGCACCGCTTGCAGACGGGGCAACACGCCATGGAGGGAGAGTGCACTCGCCGGGTCCGGGAGCGTAGGTCCTTCGATGCCGGCGGCCTGTCCACTGCTCGTGTAGGCCTCACCCAGAATGTAGCGTTTGAACGGCAGAACGCCATTGTTGTAGGAAGCTCCGCCAAAGAACATGGCTCCCGTCGCCATCAGGCTGCGCTGAGCCGCGGCGATGATCGGGAGGTGGCAGGCACCGCAGGCCTGGGTTGCAACCCGGTAGTCGCCGGGATTTACAAACCGGATGAAGGCGGGTGACTCGCGGTTGAGCAGAGTGTAGCTGCGCTGTGGTTTGGCGCTCTTAGGGTAGCCCCATTCCTCGGGATAGCGCGGCAGGACGTGCGCCTGATCGCGAAGCTGGGTGTATTCCAGCTCCAACCTGGCGAGACCCCGTGGCGGAATGACACTCGCATCGCCACCATGGCAGTCGGTGCACCCCAACTTCACTGCCGGGTTGTCATGCATGGACGTTGCGTCGGTACGCTCATGGCAGCCGAGACAGCCGATGCTCTTGCGGTTGACGTCACCAATCGACTGGTCAGCCGGCGCTGCTTCGAAGTGCTGCGCGGGCGGCTCGGCAGCGGCGAGCAGGCCTGGCAGGAGCAGCAACACGAGCAGCAGGACGTTTCGCGGCATAGAGCTTGCTCAGTAAGTCAGCACGAGGTTGAAAAACATCGACACCGGCGCGCTCGAGCCCACCAGGGTGCGGGCCGCCGGCGCGGCAAACAGCTTCGCAACCGACAGCCGGGCAATCAGGTTCTGCGAGATGAACGGCCGGTAAATCGCATCCAGCGAGGTGTCGGTTCCCACAGTGCGCGCCAGGTCGGTGCGCCCGAGAATCGCTGCCAGGGGCGCCGTGTCGGCGAACAGGACGTGACTGGCATCGATGGACACCCGCAGCGACGGGGCGAGATCCAGGTCGGCCCCGATCCCGAGCAGCTCCAGTCCCGGGTTGGTGAAGTTGGACTCGCCGCTGTCGCTCGTCGAGCGCAGCGATGGGAACAGGGAGTCACGCTGCTTCAGATCGATTGCGTTGGCAATCAGTGGAACGCGCTGATGGATGAAGAATGTCGAATCGGAGCCCGCAAAAATAGCGGTCTGATTGATACCATCAAATCCATGACTCGTGCCGTCCGTAGGATTACTGTCCCCGGAGGCGTACAGGCCCGAAGCCCGAATCCGGATCCAATCGAAGTCGCGCGACAGTTCTACGGCCGCGAAAGTTGCCTGAACTTTAGTGGACCGGGCAGTAAAAACCCCCTCGGATTCACGACCAATCACTTCGTACACAGAGCCTGTGAGATTCA
>JAXDQF010000477.1:0-5124 GCA_034668025.1 Gammaproteobacteria bacterium
GTTTGCTGTAATTGGTCGGAGCGCCGAGATTTGAACTCGGGACCCCTTGCACCCCATGCAAGTGCGCTACCAGGCTGCGCCACGCTCCGACTCGATTATTCTTCTTTGAATCCAGGCTCAACAGATCGCGCGACCGGGGACCATCCGCGCGAGCCCACAATGATACGCGGTTTTACGACCCGGCGGGGATAGACATCTGCGCCGCCGTGCCGGACCAGGACCACCGCGTCGCCACACCAGCCGCGCACGCATCGCAGCGCCAGCCCAAAGGCGGCGGGCACGAAGCTTACCGCCGCAACACCTTCAACAGCTCCTCCAGCTCCAGCCGCACCTGCTTCACAATCTGCTGGCTCTGGCTCACGTCCACGCGCGCTTCCTCGCCACCGAGCTTCTGGCGCGCGCCGCCGATCGTAAAGCCCTGCTCGTAGAGCAGGCTGCGGATCTGGCGAATGACAATGACGTCCTGGCGTTGGTAATAGCGCCGGTTGCCGCGACGTTTGACGGGCTTCAGCTGCGGAAATTCCTGCTCCCAGTAGCGGAGCACGTGCGGCTTTACCCCGCACAGCTCGCTCACTTCACCAATGGTGAAGTAGCGCTTGCCCGGAATCGCCGGCAGCTGGGCGTTATTCTTTGGCTCCAACATAAGCTTCGACCCGTGCTTTCAGCTTTTGACCGGGACGGAACGTGACCACGCGACGGGCGCTGATGGGGATTTCTTCGCCTGTCTTGGGGTTTCGCCCGGGACGCTGGTTTTTGTCTCGCAGATCGAAATTTCCAAATCCGGATAGCTTGACCTGCTCCCCGTTCGACAGCGCTGCCCGGACCTCTTCGAAGAACAGATCGACGAGCTCCCGCGCTTCGCGCTTATTGAGCCCGAGCTGATTGAACAGCGCTTCCGCCATCTCCGCCTTGGTCAGGGCCATCTCGTTTTATTCTCGTATTCTTGCGTTCAAGCTCACACGCAAATCCGTGACGATGGAGGCAATTGCTTGCTCCACATCCTCATCAGTTAGCGTGCGAGAAATGTCCTGAAAAATCAAGCCCAAAGCGATACTTTTTCGACCCGCTTCTACCCCCGGACCGCGGTAAACGTCGAATATTCTTAAATCGCACAACAATTGGGACGCTGTTGAGACTACACGCTCGGCGAGGGCACTTAAAGCGACGGTTTCATCCACAACCACCGCAAGGTCCCGGCGGACCTGGGGGAAGCGGGAAATTTCGCTGTATTGAGGTTTCTGGACGCCCAGGGCGTCCATTTCGAGCTCGAAAAGAACCGGCGCCGCAGAAAATTCCAGCTCCCTCACCAGCGACGGATGCAACTCGCCTAGCCAACCCACTTCACGCCCCTGGCGCAGGATCCGGGCGGTGCGGCCGGGGTGGAGACACGACGGCGGTGACACCGGCGCCTCAAAAACGAACGAATCGCTGCCACCTGTTGCTGTGAACAGTGCCTGCACGTCGGCTTTCACATCATAGAAGTCGACAGGCACACGGGTCTCGCGGGGAATACCCCATTGCTCGGGTAAGCGCGTTCCTGTTGCAACAGCCGCCAATGAATCGATCTCTCGGATACCGCCCTCTACAACAGCAAACTTCGCTCCGTGCTCAAACAGCCGGATACGGTCCTGTTGGCGGCGTTGGTTTTCCAACGCAGCACGAAGCAGTCCCGGCCAGAGCGACACCCGCATCACCGCCAGGTCGCTGGCGATGGGGTTGGCCAACGGCAGACCTTGCGTGGCGGGGAACAGTTTCTTCTGCAGAGCCGGATCGACAAACGCGAATGTAATTGCCTCCTCGTACCCGCGCATGGCGAGCGCCTCGACAATCACCTGCTCCCCGGCACGCTCTTCCGGCGCTGCCCGGAACACCTGCGGCCCAATGGCATCGGCCTCCGGAATCGCCTGGTAGCCGATGATTCGAGCCACTTCTTCAATCAGGTCGGCTTCAATCGAAATATCAAACCGGTGGGCTGGAGGGGTCACCAGCCAACCTTCTGTGTTCGCAACGACCCTCATCTGAAGGGCCGTCAACGTAGCCACGATTCGATCGTCAGCGAATCCGACCCCCAAAAGGCGCTCCAAGCGAGCACGGCGCAACGGGACGGGCTTTCGTACCGGTTGGTGCTCAGCAGACTGGGTAACACTGACCTGACCGGCCGTTCCCCCAGCGAACGAGCGCAGCAGGTTCAACGCCCTATCCATCGCGCGCTGCTGCAACGTCGGATCGACGCCGCGCTCGTAGCGTTGGCTTGCATCAGTCACCATGCCCCAACGACGACTGCGGCCCGCAATCGCATACGGTGCGAACCAAGCAATTTCAAAGAAGACATCAACCGTTTCGGGGCTGACCGAAGTCCGTTGGCCGCCCATGATGCCTGCCAGGCCTACCGGACCTTCGCTATCGGTAATCAGCAGGACATCAGGTGATGTCTCGACGGTCTTGCCGTCCAACAAAGTGATGGGTTCGCCCGCGCGCGCTGTCCGCACGCGAATATCGCCCTGCAGTTTCGCCAAGTCATACGCATGCATCGGCTGTCCCAGCTCGAGCATCACGTATTGCGTCACGTCTACAACGGGACTGATCGACCGTACACCCGCGCGGCGCAGGCGTTCCCGCAGCCACACAGGCGTCACCGCCCGATTGTTGACTCCGTGGACAACACAACCGACAAAGGTCGGGCAGGCGGCCGGTGCGTCGAGATGGACAGCAACAGTGTCGCGGGAGGACGCGCCGGGGGCTGCGACTCCAGTGCGCCCGGTGGCCCCAGCCGACCCAATAAGTGCATTGCGCGCGGCAGCAACGATAGGTCCACTCCCCGTCTCTTCCGGCGCCCAAGCCTCGACAATAGTCGTGGCAGGATCGGTCGCCTCGAGCACTTCCAACTCACTGGTAAACTCATAACTGAGCTCAGCAGTCACACCAACACCCGAGGGTGCTTCAACACTGACCGTCAGCGGCGCAGCCGCTGGGGAGCCCTTCAGCCCCTTCCCGGTCAGCGCAGCGACCTCGCGGGCAATGCCCACAATGGACATGGCATCGCCGCGATTCGGGGTAATCGCGAGGTCCAGAACGTAATCATCCAGGGCCAGGTACTCGCGCAAAGGCGTACCCACCGGCGCATCCGCCGGCAGCTCGAGGATGCCGGCCGAGGTCTCTGCCAGCCCCAGCTCCTTGGCCGACGCGAGCATGCCCTGCGACTCAACTCCACGGAGTTTCGCCGCCTTGATGTTCATTTCACCGGGCAACTTCGCGCCGACAACCGCCAACGCACTCTTCAACCCTGCCCTGGCGTTGGCAGCACCGCAGACAATCTGTACGGGCTCGCCAGATCCCACGGACACCTTACAAACCTGCAGTTTGTCAGCCTGCGGATGACGCTCGGCAGACAGAATCTCCGCAACAACGACCCCGGTAAACGCCGGCGCCGCCGGCTCGAGCCCGTCGAGCTCGAATCCAGCCATGGTCAACCGCGAGCCGAGCTCCGGGGCACTCCACGGGATATCGACCCAATCTGCCAGCCAGGAATAGGGAACCTTCATAGCTTCTAAAACGTCCGGAATTGCCGCAGGAAACGCAGGTCGTTCTCAAACGCCAGGCGCAGATCGTTTATGCCATAACGCAACATGGCCAGTCGGTCGATGCCCATCCCGAAGGCATAGCCGGTGTACTTCTCCGGATCGACGTTGCTCGCTTTCAACACGGCCGGGTGCACCATGCCGCACCCTGATATTTCCAGCCAGCCCGTCATTTTACAGGTGCGGCAGCCCTTGCCTTCACAAAACACACAAGACATGTCGACTTCGGCCGACGGCTCGGTGAACGGGAAGTAGGACGGGCGCAGGCGCATCGCCAGATCCTTCTCGAAGAAGGCCTGCAGGAAGCCGTGCAGCGCTGCCTTCATGTTGGCAAAACTCACGCCCTCGCCCACAACCAGCCCTTCCAGCTGATGAAACATGGGCGAGTGAGTCATGTCGTGATCGCTGCGATACACGCGACCGGGGGCGATGACTGCGAGCGGCGCGCCCTGAGCCAACATCGCGCGGATCTGGACGGGGGATGTGTGCGTGCGCAGCAGGCGGCCGTCCGCGAAATAGAACGTATCGTGCATCGCACGCGCCGGGTGATCGGGCGGGATGTTGAGTGCTTCGAAGTTGTGGAAATCGTCTTCGATCTCGGGCCCGGTAGCCACATCGAAGCCCGCACGGCGGAACAACTGCTCGATTCGCAGTCGTGCCTTGGTCACCGGATGCAACCCACCCCGCTCTTCACCGCGTCCGGGCAGCGTGACATCGATCCGACCCGCCGCGAGCTTGCTTTCAATGTCAGCCTGCTCGAGCGCGAGACGCCGCGCATCCAGCGCCGTTTGCACAGTCTGCTTGGCTTCGTTGATTTTCTGACCCGCCGCAGGCCGCTCAGCCGCCGGCAACGCACCGAGCGATTTCAGCTGCTCGGTGAGTGTGCCTTTTTTGCCGAGCCAACGGACTCGTGCTTCATCGAGCGCCGCGAGGTCACCGACGCCGGTGACCTCGTCGAGCGCTTGGCCGACGAGGGAGCTCAGGTCGTTCACGCGGTACTCGCTGTTGTCGAGGCGGCCGATTGCCGGGAGGACTTGGGATCCGCAGCCGGTCCGACAGTCCTCCCAACGCCCTTAGGCGGCAATGCCTAGGGCTGCTTTCGCCTGTGCCGCGATGGCGCCAAACGCTGCGGCATCGTGAACAGCCAGATCGGCAAGCATCTTACGGTCGATTTCCAGCTCGGCCTTCATCAGCCCGTTGATCAGAACGCTGTATGACAGGCCATGAAGGCGTGCGGCTGCGTTGATACGGGTGATCCACAGAGCGCGGAACTCGCGCTTCTTCTGGCGGCGATCGCGGTAGGCGTACTGCCCTGCCTTGATGACTGCCTGCTTCGCGGCGCGAAATACTTTACTGCGGGCGTTGTAGTAACCCTTCGCCTTGGCGAGGATTTTCTTGTGACGGCGCCCGGCCATCACACCACGTTTTACTCTTGCCATGATGTCCCCTTATTTGTGATTCGGCAGCAGTGCAGTTACACGCCCGAGATCACTTTCGTGGACGAGGCTCGAGCCGCCGGAACGCGCGTGGCGTTTGACCTTGCGGT
>JAXDQF010000478.1:0-6760 GCA_034668025.1 Gammaproteobacteria bacterium
CGAGCCGATGGATTCGATTCATCACAATCCCCTTGAGCTGGCCACCCGACTTCTTAGTGTGACCGGATGCCGCAAGACGGAATTGCGAACGACGTCGCACAATGAAGGCTACGTTGCAATGCCAACGACGAGACGCATTGCGATGTTGATGTCGTATATCGTGACGATACGCTCAGCACCAGCTCCGTGTTGCAACACGTCGGTGACTTCGACGTGCATAGTGCAGTGCGACCGAGTCTTGTACGCCTGCGCTTCGAACAGGCGTTACATTACCGTGTGCCACGTCGCAGCGATTTTTCGGGCGTGTCGTAAAGCGCGAGCTTTTCGATCAGATAATCGCCGAGGACTTCGACGCGCTTTGGCGCAGGACCCTCCGGCGCCGTCACCCAGTAAACAGCGCCCAACGGGATAGACCAATCAGGCAGCAGGCGTTCGAGCCGATTCGACCGGAGCGCTTCACGGAGGAAAAACTCCGGCAGGACTCCGATGCCGGTGCCCTCGATGAGCGCGGGCATCATTGCATCGCCATTGTTCACGCGAAGTGGACCTGCGGGCCTCACGCTGGCGGATCTGCTGCCCTTTGTGAAGCGCCAGACCTCGGTGTTCATGGTGTAGCTGTAGCAAATGCACCGATGCTCCGCGAGCTGGAGCGGGTGCGTGGGTCTTCCATGCTTGTCGAGGTACGCGGGCGCGGCGACCAAGTAGCGCGGCATCTCACACAGTCGCTGAACAACAAGCGATGCGCCAGGATTGACGGCAATCCGGATCGCGGCGTCGAAACCTTCTCCGATTACATCCGTCATCGCATCACTCAGATGCAGATCGATCGAAATTTCCGGGAAGGCAGCAAGAAACTCCGGCAGCAGCGGTGCCACGTGCAACGTGCCGAACGACATGGGAGCAGCGAGGCGCACCAGTCCTCGCGGCGTCCTGGCCCGGGTCCGAGTTGCATCCTCTGCGGCTTCACCTTCCGACAAGATTTGGGCGGCACGGCCGACGAGTTGTCGTCCCGCATCCGTCAGCTCAAAGCGGCGAGCCGTGCGGATGATCAGCCGTGCACCCAGCTTCGATTCGATCCTGCCAATCGCTTTTGACACGGTGGCCTTCGAGAGCCTGAGTTCCGCGGCAGCTGCGCCGAAGGATCGACACTCGGCGACCTTTGCGAAAATGGCGAGTCCTTCGAGGTCCGGTAGTCTGGACATGATGCTAAATATGGAAACCGTTCGTTTCGATAGTTTCTATTTTAAAATTAAACTGCCGTCAATAAAATCACCAGCGGCGTGTGACCGAGGAACGAGTTGCTCCTCGAGATTGACGGAGATGAGCATGAAAATCGGTGTGAGCGGCGCGAACGGTCATTTGGGCAAGGCCACAGTTGCGGAGCTCGTACAACGGCCTGGCGGCCACGAGGTAGTGGCGATCTCGCGCACGCCGCAGACCATGACTGCTCGAGTGCAGGGGCGGTTTGGAGACTACAACCAGCCCGAAAGCCTCGCGGATGCCTATGCGGGCCTCGATCGTCTGCTCCTCATCCCGACCATCGATCGGGAGCCCGGAAAGCGCGGTGAACAGAACGTTGCCGCCATCGACGCGGCCGTAAAGGCAGGCGTCGGCCATATCGTCTTGATGTCGGCTTCGGGCACGCGGCGGGAGGAGGAGCCGTCGGGCGGCGCTTCCTACTGGCGCGGCGAACAACATCTGATAGCCACCGCACCGGCCTGGACCATCCTGCGTATGAACTTCTACGCCGAAGCTTTGTGGCAGCAGGCGCAGGCGTCGCTGGACCGGGGTGTACTGACCGGCCTCACCGAGAACCGCGCGGCATTCGTTGCGCGTGACGACGTGGCGGCCGCCGCAGCGGGAATCCTGATCGGCGAGGGCCACGCCGGGGCGATCTACAACGCTACCGGCCCCAAGTCGCTGTCAGGCGCGGAACGCGCCGCCGTCATTGCCGAAGTCACAGGTCGGCCGCTCGCGTTCCTTACGATCACGGAGGAACAACTGCGCGCCGGACTGACGCAGGCAGGTCTGCCGGCGGGCGTCATCAACATCGTCGTTGGCATTCAGAGGAATTTCGCGGCGGGGGTGTTCGACATTGTGACCGGCGACGTCGAGCGTCTCGCCGGCCGGCCGCCCAAGAATCTTCGCGAGGCGCTCGCTGCGGTGCTGGCGAAGTGACACAGAGCCTGTACCGTCCGCGCGTGGACATGACGCCACGCGCGGATAGCAAGAAGCTACCGGGCGTTGCGCGCATCCAGACTGAGCGCGCCGGCACCATTGGCAGCGAGCATCAGGAAGGCGCCAGTGATCGAGAGATTCTTGAGGAACATGATCATCTGCACCTGGTCTGCGAAATTGTTGTGGAACAACACACCCGTCGCCAATGTGAAGCCTGCGAGCAGCAGCGCAACTACACGTGTTTGCCAGCCCAGAAGAATGGCGACCGAGCCGAGTATTTCGACGGCGATCACCAACGGAAGCAGCGCGCCTGGTACACCAACGGACGCCATGTAGCCCGCCGTTGCGGCGTAGGCGCCGAGTTTTCCGAGGCCTGAAAGCAGGAACAACACGGACAACAGTACGCGGCCCACCAGTTCGGTTGAGGTACGCAGCGTGACTCTCGATGTCGAGGCCGACGATTGGGACGTGGAAACGGAATCGGATGTTTGCGATGACGTAGACATGGTAGAGCTCCTATATATGGACTAGAGACGGATAGGTTGGCGCAATCGGCCTGACGCGAGTAGCCCTGCGCCGATGCGTCGGATTTCCGCTTCGCCGCGATCGAGCGCATTTCGACTTGTGTGCACGGAGTAGTAGCCGGTCACCAGGTCGTGCGGATGCTTGATCGCCGAACCGAGCACGAACGACGTGTCGCCGTCTGCGATGAAGTCGATCGCCGCGTTGGATTCATCGAATACGGCCAGCGTTCCCGGGGCGACGGCTTCCGGCGTCCACAGCTCGCCTTCGTAGACCGAAACCCAGGCGACCGTGTGTCCGGCCGGTGGCGTATAGCGCCAGTGCTGGCCATCCTTCAGCCTGACGTGGAGGTAGTTGATTCCCGGAGGCGAACGAATCGCACTGGTGGCCTCGCCGAGTTGGCCGAGCACGACGCGCGCCGGGCCTTCCTGCTGGACGTCCTCGGCCGCGATGTACTGGCTTTCGGCCGGCGCATTCTCTTCGGACGGTGGCAGAGCCACCCAAAGCTGATAGAGCCGGAGCGGCTCCGAGCCGACGGGGTGGCCATCGTGCCACACGCCCCCGCCGGCCTTCATCCACTCCAATCCACCTGCGCCGACCGAGCCAGACTTTCCGGTCGTGTCTTCGTAGACCAACGCGCCACTGATGACGACGGTCAGGGTGGCAATACCCGAATGCGGATGGATCCCGAACATCGAATCTGCTGGCGGCACACTGGCGTAGTCAAGAAACACGAACGGCTTGATCAATTCACCGATGTCCGATGGACTTACCAGGCGCTTGATCGGGCCGTGCTGACGCCCGTACACATGGTGCGCAACCCTACGCGGCATGACCGATGCGTCGGGCGAAAAGCCGTTTGCAAGTTCAGCGTCTGAGACGTTCATGGCGTTTCTCCTTCGCAAGAGTCGTGTTTTCAGGCTGCCGCCGAAATTGCGATGTTCGCCCGAGCCCAGGCGGCAAACTTCGTAGGCTGTCGGCCGGCGACTGTGTTGGCCAGCGCGATTGCGTCGCGCGAATCCGCACCCAGGTAGGTGTGGGCCTCGAAATAGGCGAGCATCTCCGCGATGTCCTTGGCGCCTGGGAACCAGCTGGCGAAGAGTTCTTTCGGGACTTGCTTGAACGAGAAGTGGTGACCCTGTCGATTCAGCGTGGCGATGATCTCGTTGAAGCTGAGGAAGTCACCGACGAGCGGCAAATGTTCGCCGTGCCCCGCGAGTTCCGGTTGCGAGAATGCTCCGGCCACGACCTGACCGAGCTCGGTGATGTCGCCCATGTGAATCACGCGCCGCTCTGGATCAAGCGGCAGCGTCCAACCCACCGTCCCATCCGCTTGCTTCTGCGCAGCCATTACGCCGCGCAGGTTTTGATAGTAGAAGGGCGCGATGACGAAGGTGTGGTACGCGAATCCGGCTTCCTTCACGCTGCCTTCGACCTTTGCCTTGTTCGTGAAATGCGAAACTTCGAGCTCGCCGCGGCTGATCGCCTCCACGTTCGGCAGCGTCGACCAGATGAGATGCTGCACGCCCGCATCTTTTGCCGCACGGACAGCGGCGTGTGCCTGTTTGAACTCATCCGAGCCCGGCTCCCAGGCATTGGTGACCAGAAAGACTCCGTGTGCGCCGGCAAACGCGGCTTTGAGTGTTTCCGGACGACTCAGATCCGCCTGCACAACTTCGTCGGCCAGCTCCGGATGTTTGGTCGGATTGCGCGACAACGCGCGCACTTTGAATTGACCGTTCGCCCGCAGCGCGCGCACAACGCCGCCGCCTTGCTGACCGGTGGCGCCGACGACGGCGATGAGCTTTTGTGTATTCGACATGGCTGCTCTCCAGTGAGTGGTGTGTTCGTGGAGAACAAGGTAGGCTTCCTCTGTCCATCTATGAAGCCTATATTATTCGATGAGATCCATCGTCTTTAGAGATACATCATGCTCGACGCAATGACCCTGGATCAGCTTCGCACCTTCATTGCCGCCGCCGAGCAAGGCAGCTTTTCCGCCGCTGGTCGCAAGCTGCGGCGGGCGCAATCCGTCGTCAGCCAGACCTTGGCGAATCTCGAAGGGCAACTCGGCGTGATCTTGTTCGATCGCAGCGCGCGCTATCCGACGCTCACGGAGGACGGACGCGCGTTGCTGCAGAACGCGCGGGCGGTTGCCGATCAGGTTGACGGGTTCAAGGCTCGAGCGAAAACCTTGCGCGAAGGGCTCGAGCCGGAGCTCTCGCTCTCGATCGACGTGATGTATCCGATGAGCGAGTTGATCGACGCAGTGGCCAGGTTTCGCGACAAGTTTGCGCACACGCCGCTGCGGCTGTTCGTCGAAGTACTCGGCGCTGTCATCGAGCCGGTGCTCCAGGGGACCTGCCAGATCGCCATCGTCGGCTCATTGCCCGTGCTTCCAGAAACCATGCACAGTGAGTTCCTGCTCGACGTACCGCTGGTAACTGTCGTTGCGCCGACGCATCCACTGGCGTCATACAAAGGCATCATTCCTCAGTCGCAATTGCAGCAACACGTGCAACTCGTGTTGACCGATCGATCGACGTTGTCCAAAGGCCAGAGCTACGGCGTATTCTCAAAAAACGCCTGGCGGCTGGCCGATATGGGCGCCCGGCACGCTTTTTTGCGCGCCGGCTTCGGGTTCGGCAACATGCCGCGATTCATGGTCGAGGACGATATTGCCAGCAAAAAGCTGCGTGTCATTCGAATCGAACTGCCAAGCAGTCTGAAGCCATTGATGCCGATGCGAGCGGTGTACCGCAACGATGCGCCACCTGGGCCGGCCGGCCGCTGGTTGATTGAGCACCTCAAGGCGCGCAGGCGAAGTCCGACCCCTTAGTCTGAATGCAGCGGCACCGGTCCGCTGAGTCAGGTGAAGCTAACCCTGCGCCGTGGGACGGACAACAACCGCGCCAACGTCAACATCAAGCAGGTTGCCATTGGATTGTCACGGTTCGAGATCGACCCGCGTCATGTAGTCGCGAATCTGAGAGATGCGATCTCCTGCCATTTCGACCAGCGCGATATCCTGCACCTCGTGTTGCGCGGTCCCCGCTCCTGGAACCACCGTATATTGGATCAACACATCGTTCGGATCGCTGGTGGGGTAAATCCAAATGGGCGATTCGTTGGACGATGTGCCGGTCAGGGCACCGGCTGCCCAGCATTCCTCGGCGGCGATCGCGCCACTGGCGATAAAACGTCCCGGAGCGCTCGATGCGTATGCAATGACCGCGAAGTCCGTAAAAACTTCAGCCATGGCTTTCTCATCACGAGTTGCGCAAGCGGCGGCGTACCTCGACAGAGCTCGTTCGACCCTCGCTATCAGATCTACCCTGTCCACCGTGTAGCCTTTCGTGGTGGGATACCGAAATCGGCTGATCTGCGTCGAGCTCACCGCGGCATCGCCAGCAAACACCGTTTGCATGCTGACGGTGAGTAGAACGGTGCAGAATACTCGCAGCATTGATCCGTTGGTCATGAGAGCCTCTAAATCAGCCAAAAAACGCGGAGGTGGTCATTTGTGAAGGACGCCCTACCCTGCGCGCTCCGGAGCCCAACAACCGTTAAGATCCATTTACCCCGCGAAGGGGGTCGATGGGTCCGCCACCCCTCGTACGAGACCATCGCGCGTGTGCACCGACTCGCCAGCAGGGGAGCAGGCAATTGAAAGTTGCGCGAACACCGCGGCTATCAACACAGATCGCAGTTTCCGAGCGTATGGTCGCATTGGGCCCAGCACTTCCCCTGTGAGCGAGGTCGTGAGATATCAACTCCTTCCTGTGCCGTAGAGCATCCTCGATTTACGAGATCTTGGCGAGCACCTCGTCCCAATCGACGGTCACGCCGGGAACAGCAGTGATCTGTGTTTTTCCCTTCAGCTCGAGAATGCTCGCGCGTCCGTAACGTCCCGCTTCGAGCTCATAAACAGCTAGTGTGCGATCGATGGGATGCACGAGCCAGACTTCGCGAACGCCGGCACGCTCGTATACGGGAAGCTTAACGAGCTGGTCGTGTCTGGCCGTGCGCGGAGAAAGAACCTCGGCGACCCAATCGGGAG
>JAXDQF010000479.1:0-34637 GCA_034668025.1 Gammaproteobacteria bacterium
GGTGACGTTGCATGCGGTCGACGGGGCCGTCGCGATGCCCCGCCGAGGACAGCAGCACATCGAGGGCATCTAAATCCCGTACTTCGAGAAATGTACGATCCGGCAGGCGCAGTCGCCGAGCGGCCCGACCCAGGCGTTCATCTACCTGAATCCGGGCAAAGGGCACGCGCAGATTAATATCCTCGCCCGCAATCGCGAGGTCGTTGTCGACCATCGACACAACGACCTCGCGAACCCGGGTGGACCTTCCATCGAAATAGCTCGCGTGGAGCACATTTACCCCGTCCGAGGCCTACAGTGCGATATCGAAGTCGAACACCGTAGCCGTCTCGGAACCGACCGCATCGACATCCTCAGGCGCCGTATCCACGAATTCCTGCAGGTCGCCGGCGGGTACCAGGCGCATGGATTCCACCTGGAAGCGCGCCAGGCGCACCATGGCCCAAGGAATGAACAACCCGAGTGTCACCACGACCAGCACCAGGTTGCTCACGCTGATCCAGATGAGGCCCAGGGGTGACATGTTGCATTCGATGCGATGTTCGCCGAGCCGCGTGTTGTTCCAGATCAGGTTGGTGACGAGCGCGTGAAAGGCCGGCCCGATGAGAACGCCGATCAGGATCGCAGCGCCGTAGATGATGGCGAGAGCCTTCATTAACGCCCGTGGATCGACGCGCCCGCCGTCGTGCTGAACCATCATCAGCGCTTTCAGTGCCCCGCCGATTCCGGCCATCCCGAGCACAATTCCAAATGCCAGCAGGCCGGCCAGCAACATCAGGTACAGCAGGTAGAACTGGCCCGCCCGGGCATGAAAGGAGAACCTGGTTTGTCCGAACCAGGTGTTGTCGTGCTGATAGGCCTTCAGCCGCTGGTGCGCGAAGGGCAACATGACATACAACGTGATCAGGCTCAGAAAGCCGTTCAGGAGGAAAACACGGTAGGCGCCGCCGACACTGCCGCGGAAGTGAAAGCGGGTGCCGCGCCAGCTGGTGTTGTAGAGCCGGAAGCGGAACGAATTGCGCAGCAGCCACGGCAGGACGGCCGCGAGCAGAATGATGACGATGAGTGTCCAGATCGAGTGCAGGCGCACGGACAGGTTGTAACCCAGCAGCATCACGAACGCGACGATGCGGCCGATGAGGATTCGCTTTGCGCTGCCGTGAAAGTCGAAACTCGACCCGGCAACTTCCGTATGCCGGTAGAAGTACTGCAGCCGCCGCACTTTGGCCCAGGCTGAATAGATGCCGAGGGTAATGATGGTCAACAGCAGGTTGACGATCCAGATGCCGAAATAGCTGGCACCGGTACCGGTGAAACGCAGTTGCTGCGGCCCCAGAGCCGCAGGAACCGGTGAGGACGTGTCGAGACCCGTAGCGCTTTCCATGGACCCCATTCCTTTTGATTCTGATCGAGCGGGGCCCTAGGCTATCACCTGTATCTTGGCTATTCGAGAGTTTGTCGAAAGCGGCGCAACACATTGATTCTATTGATGCTAGCACCTCCCTGGATTTCATACAGACTCACCGGCAGCTCGACTCGCAGATCATCGTAATCAGGGAGGGCCACATCACCGCGGTGGGCCGCGACGTAACAGTGCCGCCCGGCGCCAGGGTGATCGATCTCAGTGGCTACACGGTCCTGCCAGGACTGATTGATTCCCACACGCACCTGACGATCGACGGCAAAAGCCAAGACCCTTTGACGGAGCTCGAGCACACAGCAGCGCAGCGGGCGTTCGGTTCACTGCCGAATGCCCGTGCGGTGCTGCTCGCAGGCTTCACCACTGTTCGGGATCTGGGTTCGTACCGGGCGTTGGTCGATGTGGCGTTGCGGGATGCAATCAATCGTGGTGATGTGGTTGGGCCGCGGATGTTAGTTGCCGGTGCCTATGTCACAATCACCGGCGGAGCGGGTTCCGTCAGCGTTTTCGCGCCCGATGTTACGCAGCCCTGGGATTTACGCTACGGCAATGCCAACTCGGCGACCGAAGTGCGCGAGCGGATTCGGGCCCTTGCCAGCCAGCGCGTGGACGTGATCAAGGTGTTTGCGACGGGTGCCATCCTGACACACAACAGCAATCCGGCAGCGCGCGAGGCTACCCCGAAAGGAGCTTTCAGCGGCGGTGGATGAGGCGCATAACTTCGGCCTGAAGGTTGCGGTTCACGCTCATGGCCCCGAGGGCATCAAAGTGGCGATCCGTGCCGCCGCTGACCTGCTGGGAGTCTCGGCCCAGGTAGGCTCGATCGAGCCCGGAAAACGGGCAGACCTGATTGCGGTGCGGGGCGATCCTCTGGCCGACGTTCGGCTGCTGGAGAGCGTAGCTTTCGTGATGAAGCAGGGGGAGATCTATGGGCAGGATTGATGAGTCAGGGTTCGGGCGGCCCTTTTAGGACATAAAAAACCAGAATAACGGATTCCATTAGGACGAACGTCTCAGTACATTAGGACTGCAGAAACAAGGAGACGGACTCATGCTGATCCTCACTCGACGAGTCGGCGAAACCCTCAAGGTCGGCAATGACGTCGACGTCACCGTCCTGGGTGTCAAAGGGAATCAAATCAGGATTGGTATCAAGGCGCCCAAGAGCGTGGCGGTGCACCGCGAGGAGATTTTCGACCGGATCCAGCGTGAGGCCGAACTCGCGCAGCGGTCGGGTCAGGTCCACGCCACCCCCGCCAAGGACGATGCAGAAGCTGATGACGTGATGGTCCATTCCGGCGCGTAATCGCCGCCGCCGAGGCTACTCTTTGCAGGCCGAGCCCGGTTAGCATCGCTCTGGGCCGGCCGGCACGGCGGATGCGGTCATCGTTGGAAGCGCCACCATGACTCGCCAGGTGGTCCAGGACCGGCCACTCCTCGCATCCCTTCAGTTAGACCCAGCCGGCAACTCGTCGGCTCACAATGCTCAGGCACCCTCGTACTGGCCAAGCTTGGGTTACGCTAGGGCTTTCCCGGATGCGAGGGGGCTCAATGCTGGGTTTGATGCAAAGCCATCCGCTGTTAGTGTCTTCGTTGATCGAGCATGCCAGCAGGTCGCACCCTGATACTGAGGTGGTATCGCGCACTCGCGAGGGGTCGGTACATCGGTGCACTTTCGCTGACATCGGGTGGCGGTCCAAACGAGTAGCCGACGCCCTGACGTGCCTGGGCGTGGAGCCGGGCCAGCGGGTAGGCACCCTGGCCTGGAACAACTATCGCCATCTGGAACTGTTTTTCGGCGTTTCGGGTATGGGCGCGGTTATCCATACGGTCAACCCGCGTCTATTCCCCAGCCAGCTCGAATACATCATCAACCATGCCGAAGATCAGTACCTGTTCTTTGATCTGTGCTTTTTGCCACTGTTGGAGCAGATCGCGCCGCAGCTCACGACGGTGAAGGCGTTTATCGCCATGGCCGATCGGGACTCCATGCCGCCCAGTGCTATTGCGAACGTCCTGTGTTACGAAGACTTCGTTGCACCCTCGAGCTGCGAATATCGCTGGCCGCAATTGGATGAGAACGCGGCGTCTTCGCTGTGTTACACGTCTGGCACGACCGGCAACCCCAAAGGTGTGTTGTACACACACCGATCAACTGTTTTACACGCAATGTTGATCTGCACGACCGACGGCATCGCCTTGTCGACCCTGGACTCGGTTCTGTTGGCTTCGCCCATGTTTCACGTCAATGCCTGGGGCATCCCGTATGCAGCGGCGTTGATCGGGGCGCGACTGTTGTTACCGGGGCCGGCACTGGACGGAGCCAGCATTTATCAGGCAATGCGCGATGAAAAGGCCACCATCGCGGCGGGGGTTCCCACCGTTTGGCTCATGCTCCATCAGTACGTACAGACAAAAGGGTTGCGACCACGAGATGATCTTGCCCTCGAGCGCGTCTTAGTGGGTGGCGCGGCGGTGCCGCGCGCCGTTGTAGAGACCTTCGAACGGGATTTCGGCGCGCGAGTCGTCCATGCCTGGGGAATGACGGAGACATCGCCGATTGCCACCGTGTGCAACCCGCTCAAAAAGCATCAGGATGCAACCCAGTCGCAGCGAATCGATCTGCAGCGCCAGCAGGGCAGGGTTCCCTATGGTGTTGAGCTGAAGATTACCGATGATCAGGGTACGGTTCTGCCCCACGACGGCACATCTGCGGGTCACCTGTGGGTGCGGGGACACTGGATTGCCTCAGCCTATTTCGGCGCAGAAGCGGGTTCCAGTCTCGACCGCGATGGTTGGTTTGACACGGGTGATATCGCGACCATCGATCCTGACGGTTACATGCACATCACCGACCGGGCCAAGGACGTGATCAAATCCGGCGGCGAGTGGATATCCTCCATTGATCTGGAGAATGCTGCCGTGGGTCACGCGTGTGTGGCAGAAGCCGCGGCGATTGGTCTCCCCCATCCACTTTGGCAGGAGCGACCGCTGTTGGTGGTGGTTCGCAAGGCAGGCCGGGACGTCACCCGGGAGGAATTGCTGGCTTACCTGGCAGACAAGGTCGCCAAGTGGTGGTTGCCGAACGATATTGTGTTTGTAACCGAATTGCCGCACACGGCGACGGGCAAGCTACAGAAACGAGCGCTGCGGGAAACGTTCGCGGACTATCGGTTCGAGGCCTGATTGACGGCTTCCGCGGGACTGCTGGCCGACCCCTCGAGGTACTTCTGCACGCTTCCATGGAAGTCAGTGAAGCACGCGTCCGTTTTGCTCGTCAGGTCCTCGGTCAACTGTTCCACGATGTGTGCTCCCAACGCCCGATAGCTTTCGAATTGCGACTCGCTGAACCACTGGTCCGCGGTGGGCTCATGTGGAAAAGCTTCGCTGCCTCGTGAGTAGCTGTAGATGTCGTACGGCATTTGCGTGCCACGGCCGCGAAGCGTGGGCTTGATATATATCAGCAGGCCGTCCTGTTCGGCGGGCGTGTCATCCACATCACTGTACCGGATCCGGGCAGTCGCGCAGCACAGGCCATCCTTTTCCGGCGTGTTGGGCAGAATCTGGATTTTCTCGAAGTCGATATTGATGCCAAAATCGATGCGGATCTTGCGGATGGAATTGCCCAGGTCCTCAAAGGAGAACGAGCCATCCTGTCCCGCGTCACTCACCAGCACATAGCGACAGCGCCGCAGCACGACCTCGTAGAGGCCGAGATTGTCGAAATGCCCACCGTCCGACAGGTTCACATAGCCCCGTTCGGAGTTGGTCAGCCCGAACATCTCCGCAAACAAGGGCTCGATGGCCTGGCGCGGCCCGGGATGGGTGTAGGTGTCGTTGCCGTGGCAATTGGTGTTTCCCAGCCAGGCACCCAAACGCACATTGAACATGGCCATGAGAAATCCCAGCACGGGCGAGGATGAGTAGCCCATGTTGGGACTGGCCGCCGCGCCCGAAATGGTCACCGCCGTTCCCACGGTGAGGCCGCCCGGACCCCCGTACTCGCTGGATTTGCGGTAGCCCTCCAGCCAGCTACCGCAGAACAGCGGCGACATGGAGAAGGATTCCGCCTTGCGCTGCTGCCACGCGAGCTTGTTGCCATTGACCAGGTTGAGTGTGGTGTTGATGATCGAGAGGGGTGCTTCAATCACGCCTTGTGGATATACCCCGGGAGGCGGCGGCTGCGCAGGTTGCTCGTTGGAAGCGGGTGGATCCGGCGGCGAGCACAGTTTGTGCAGCGGAAAATTGTCATTGAGTGCGAATCCTGTGAACGGATCGGGCGTTCGCTGCTCCACGCCGTCCACCGCGCAGTTGGAGGCGCCCAGATAGGCGCGCACCAGTCGGTTGCGGTACATGCCGTGCAGTGAGAACCGGTTTACATTCACGATCCGGCTGGCCAGTACGGCCAGCAGCAACAGGCCCGCGAGGATTCCGACAAATTCAACCGTCGCCTGCCACGGAATGGCCTGTGAGGCGCCTGACCTGTTGAAGTGCAGCCGGAACAGGTCCGGGGGGCCGATGATGATTTCCCCGAGTGCCTTCACCGCCCACGACAACACCATGATCAGACAAATGACAAACAGGGGGCCGGTGATGGCCAACAGCTTTTTTACGGCGGGCGGAGTCGGTTTGGTCGAGGCTTCGCTGGCTGACGGCGTGCGCGCGCTGCTGCTGGAGAGGGCTGCCATGGCGCCTGTAATGGCACCCAACAGGGCAACTGTCAGTTTCACAGCATAGGTCACCGTGGCATGATCTTCCTGGGCAATCCGGAACAGCCCCCACAGGACGTTGGGAAGATAGCAGCCGATCAGGCAAATGCCGGTCACAGCCAGCCAACACACGATCACCAGCAGCACCCAACCCGACAGCCGCGACCACCATTCCCGATCCGAGTCGTTGCTGGAGATGCGGCTGCGAATCTCCGGTTTGGCCTGCGCCCGCAGCACGCGGTCGAACTGCTCGTCATTCAGGCTCGCGCAACCGACGAAGATGACGCGCGACAGCAGGTACTCCCCGAGCAGCAGCGGCAGTACGAGTACTGCATACAGCGCCGGATGATTGTAGAGAAAAGAGAACCACCATTCCGTGGTCTTCGCCAGCAGCACCATGCCCACGGATCCCGAGACGATGAGTGCGAAGAATTCGATCCCCAAAGACACCTGTCGGGCGTCTTCTTTGAGCTGTTGGCCCGACAGAGGGACATTGGCGTCTTTGCCCGTCGTCTTCTGCTTGGCACGGGGCACCAATCGCGCGAGCAACTCGACGATGCCCCACCCGGTAATCGGCACGCCGATGCACCAGATGGCCGCAAATCCCCACAAATAGACCAGGTCCAGGGTTGTAGGGTGGGGTACCCGCTGGTCCCAAGGCAGGTCGAGCCCGACTCCCGCTGTCGAGAGGAACGTGCCGGCGAGGCAAATGGGCAGCACGCAACGCAAAATGAAAAAGCCCTGCGGCGTTTTGGGATTCTTGGCGAGCCGGCGCGCCCGGTAGATCAACACGCTGGCGATGATCTCAGTCACCACGGCGAGAATCAGACACGTAGGCGACCAGACTTTCGGTATCCCGGAAGTGCGGATGACGAGCAGAAACAACAGGGGCACGCCGATGACAGAGGCGAGCAGCGGGATCAGGACGAGCCAATTGAGGAGCAGGTTGCGAACGATCGTCGCCGCTGCGGACCATGTATCACCGGAGAACAGGCCGAGTGCCGGCGTCAGGTAATTGCTGTATTCGCGCAGGTTGACGAGGGGCTTGGGCTCGATGTTGAGCGGGTCGGAGCCTTTCGCGCCTTTACCGAGCTCCCGGACGACCTCGGCGACTCCCCGCCGATGCATCCAGGCCCGCAGCCATGACGCAATGTACCCACCGCCCGAGACACTCGACAGATAGTCGAACTTTCCCAGGAGCCCGATTCGGGCGAGCGTCTGAATCACTCCCAGGTTGAACG
Organism: Gammaproteobacteria bacterium; assembly: GCA_034668025.1. Taxonomy (GTDB): domain Bacteria; phylum Pseudomonadota; class Gammaproteobacteria; order Steroidobacterales; family Steroidobacteraceae; genus 13-2-20CM-66-19. Next base: position 7,371 of record JAXDQF010000479.1, read on the forward strand.
TCGCACTGCGAATCCCGCCGCCCGACAGACACAACGCAGACAGCGGTCCGTGACCTGATTGCCCACACCAGCGTTGCTGGGAGAAGGAGTCGATGAATTTATAGATTCCACGCAGGTCGTCCGCGCGTTCCGGGGCTGTGGAGGCGTACGTTGCCGCGGGTGTTGGCCGCTTCAGTTGCGGCCTCAGGCAGCCCAGCTCAGTCACCAGGACTTCATTCAAAGTCTGTCGCCTGGAGCCCCCCGGCTCGTCGGCGGCCGTCTTCTGTCCCGCGGTAGACTTCATTTTTGTTGGGTCGTTTTCCGGCTGTTTCAGCTCCCCCGTTCAGTACTGTCGTGGCATGTCAAATAGTCGCACGAGAACTAGCGCGACAACTCGCAGATCCAGTTCACTTCCCAACTCTTGCCACCATCCGTCGAAAACGCCTGCTCCATTTTCGCCGCCTTGGGGGAAATGTCGGTCCACTGGTAGCGCACGATGACGGCCCGACCCTTCCACTCTTCCTGGTCGTAGAACTCACCCACACGCCCGTTGAACTGCCCCACAACGGGGGGCAGCCCCAGTGTGCCCTTGTCCACATCCACCAGGTAAATGCGCCACTGGTGCGACTCGGGATCGTAGAGCCGCAGTGTCTGCGCCTTGATGTGCTGGCTTTTGTCACGGCTCCACACCTCGAACTCCTCAAAGTTCGAATGGCTGTCGAGGATTTTCTTGTGATTGGAAATCCCGTCATATTCGATCCAGGTGTGTGAGCCGACGAGCCGGTCGGGCAGCCGCCGGACATGGGCCTTCCAGTCTCCGATGATGAAGTCGAAGTCGTGCCCGCCATCACGCTGGGGTGCGGCTTTGGGGGCAGGCGCCGCCGGCGTTTGGGCCGGAGCCTCACCCGCGAGGAGGCAGGGCAGCAGTAAAACCGCTGCCAGCAAACCGAGCCCCCGGTGTCCCTTTTTTGCGGCCATTTCAGCTGACTCCTCACAAGTGATGGCGCGCATCCTAGGAGCCAGCCAAAGGCCGGCAAAAGGGCCACTTTCACAGTACGCTTCAAGCCACTCCACTCCCGAGGCATACTGAAGTCATGTATATCCCCGAAGCGTTTCGCGAAGAGCGACCGGAAGTACTGCAGGCCTTCATTGAGCGACACCCGCTCGGCGCGCTGATTTGCACGACGGCGGAGGGCCTGGCCGCGAACCACATTCCCATGATCTTTTCTAACGGCGCTGACGGTACGCGATTCCTGCGTGGACACGTGGCACGGGCCAACAACGTGTGGAAGAGCGTCGCAGCGGATGCACCGGTGTTGGTTATCTTTGGCGGCGCAAATCACTACATCACCCCGTCCTGGTACCCGGCGAAGAAAGAGCACGGGAAGGTGGTGCCAACCTGGAATTACTCCGTCGTCCACGCGCAGGGAACTGTGCGGTTCAAAGACGAAAAGGCCCGGAGCCGGGAGTACGTCACCGAGCTCACCAATTCGCAGGAGGTGTCCAGGGCCGAGCGGTGGCAGGTCTCGGATGCGCCGGCGCAATACATTGATGCCACGTTGTCAGCCATCGTCACCTTTGAAATCAAAGTGACTCGCCTGATCGGCAAATTCAAGGCGAGCCAACATCGAGCGGCTGCCGAGCGACAGTCCGTATTGGCGGGCCTGGAGTCGGAAGGGTATAGCGCTGACGACCGCCGCGAAGTCATTCGCGAGCCCAAGGCGTGATCGAACCTCAGTGCGTCGAGTCGCTCACGCGCTGCAGCTTGTCGGGGTTGCGCATTACATAGATGGCCACGATCGGAACAAGACGAGATAGCCCGCGGGCCTGTGACATGACCCGGTTATTTCATATGCCGGTTGCGGGCGCAGCGCCCTGGCGACTAACTCAGCACTTCCGTCGCCGGAATCACATCTCGTGACGTGATTCGAAGCGCCTTACCGGTGCTGAACGCAATCTCGTGCGTGATCAACCCGTCGTCCAGCCGGAATTCGTGGGCCAACAGGTCCCGGTCACCGGCGCTGTAGTCCACCTCGATGTTGAGCGAGTATGACTCCACGCCTACGTAGGTGAGCACGTGTTTGCGGTCGTGCCAGGCACTGAGGAATGCAAGCACGACGTCCTGCGCCCGGTAGCCGAGCTGGACGCCGATGAGCCAGCTCCCGTGCAGAGAGTTTCTGCCCTCGGGCGAATAGTGCTCGCGGTTCGCCGCGTAGCCATACAGGTCGGCCGGAAAATCGCTACGCACGGAGCTGAGATAATCGAAATACGCATCCCAGCTCACGACCCCGGTCTGCGGGTCGATTTCGACATACTGCATGGGGCGGGCCGTGTTTTGCAGGTAGAGGAGGAAGCCGAATCGGTTTGAGCAGCCAGTCTACCGCCGGCCTCGACCTCTGTCCTCGGGGAAGGAGTGCTCGGCCGCACAGATTTGGCGCGATTGGTTGATAAACCAGCGCACCCCGGGAGGTGGCTCCCTGCGGCGAGTGACTTTGGGGAGGAGGGCGCGCGCCGTCCGCGAGCCCTTTGCCGGCTGGTCGGCTGGAGCGGCGGGGTCTGCGTCGGCACTGCGCCGCCGGTGTAGCCGTGAAAATGCCCGGGTCTTGGTGGCACCGGGCTCAAAAGCGCCCTGTTGCCAGAGGTACGCCAGGCGGGTTGTCTGCCGCTTGGCGTCCAAAATCGACTTGCCGATGTTGTATTTGACGTGGCCGTATTCGTCGAAGATGACCGCATTGCCGCCGTAGAGCATCACGGACGTCTCGTCCGGCATGCCCGCCGGTTTCGCGATACCGAGCGTATTCAACTCGCGCGCAAACAATTTCAAGGTCTGGTGATACTCGACTACGGTCTCCCTCAGTGTGAATCCATCACGGCCCGTCCGTATGCAAGGGCGCACCGACAGCACGCGCGTGTGAGCCTCATTGTGCAGCCGGAAGGTATCCCGGTTTTCCCACAGAAAGCGAAACAACTCGTCAGGGTCGGATCGCAGGCCTTCAAAGTGCGTGCGGTCATAGACGAACGGAGTCTCCAGGGGCGGTGGATTCCAGGAGCCCTTTTGCCGTCCCGGCTGCCCCGGGCAGGACGGCTCGATTCCATAGTCGGCGAACGCGGCCAGCAATTGGGAGCGCAGCCGATACTTGCTGTCCTGCGGGTTCAGCTCGGCATCCACAGTAAGCAGGGCGCTCGCGAAATCACCGAATTCAATGTCGGTCGGTGGACAGTAGTCGATGGCACGAATGCAGACATTGAGCAGATGATCGGCCAGCTCGGCGCCTTCTTCGGCCGCCCGTGCCCGGTCCAACTTCGACTCGTCTCCGAGGTGCTGCAAACGTTTGACCCAGATGGAAACGAAAGTATTCAAAACGGCGGCAACCAACACCTCGCCACAACTGTGGGCCTCATTGGCGCCCGCGCCGGTCAGATAGTTCTTGTTGGGTGGAAGAGAGATTGAGCGTCTGAGGGCATGTCCATGCACCCCAGCCAGCTCCGCTCCCATCTGCTGGGCCAGACCGAACAGGCCCGATTGTTTCAGCGCCGCCACGGACACGTTGGCGCGATTGATCCCACCGCCTTTCGCCGGCGGAAGTCCCAAGTCTACGACCTTGGCGACGATTGCGGGCGCCGAGAGAATCGACAGCAGGGCAACGATGTCGGCGAATCCTTCGTGGAATCCCGCCTGCTGGGCAGAGGATGCATCCGTATAGCGCTCCCGGAGGCCGTCCAACAACGCATGAGTGGTCTCATGCGCAATGATTTCATGGGACAGGCAGGTATAGACGATCTGCTTGCCATCCCTGCCGGGAAAATATCCGAAGAACAAGCCCTGGGCCTGATCCGAGTAAAAGGCGTTAGCCTGCGAAAACGCGTGCGGGGATACCTGCAGCTGGTGCGAGGGGAAGCTCCACTTCAAACGGCGGCCGAGCGCAAACTCGAAGCGGGCCAGCGTTTTCATGACGATGCCGAAGGTCATGAAGGCGTGAAAGTCGGGACTTTCGAGCAACTGGCGGTCGCTCAGTGCTTCGAAAGGATCCGGGGGTGGGGCGAAAGGGTCGCGGCTCGCTGCGGGCAGCTGTTTGGGCACCCGCAACGAATCCGTACTCGAGTCATAGTCCACAATGGACACGCGGTGGCCCCGGGGGCCGGCCACCAGCAACTCGTTCGGAATCTCAATCTGCGCCCGCAGGATTTTGCCGCCACTCCTGATGCTCGGATCGAGTGCCAGGACGGTCAGCCGTCGGGTTGGAATATAGGACACGTCTAGCGGGCTGCCGGAACGGCGATCGCCACGGTAAACGCAGTAAATAACCTTACGCAGACCGCCCGGGGCGCGGCCAAAGACATGTGCATCCGAGCTCTCCCTTAACCGGCTCGTCTGTGGGCCGGAAGAAGTGCTCTATTGTACTTTGATGCAGGGCGTTTGATGCAGGGCGAAAGGGGTCAGTGGTCGCGGTGGGTTACTGAATACCACCAACGGGCAAGCCCGGTACCCAAGGCGCAGGTCACCAGTCCCACGAGCCCGAAACGCTTGACGGCCCCGATGATGACCGGTCCCGGCCGGTCGTCGCGCAGCGGATTGGCGCAAATCCCCTCGATATCCTCGCGTCGAAAGGACCGCTCTGCGGCGCCCGCACTGCCCGCCAACGCACTCGCAACGGGCTGACGTCCCCGCGACGCATCGATCGGCTCATCGAGCGCGAATTGTTCTGCCGATCGTGCCACCCACAGACTTCCTGGACCGCGTAGTGGTGAACTGTACGCCTGCGCTGTTGCCAACCTCAAGGGGCGCCGCATCAACTCGTGTTTCATGAATACCTCCACGGACATAATGCTGCAGCTGCAATGTTGGTGCCTGCTCCAGGTTGAGGTTGCGATGGCGGGGCCGGTGAGTGCGGCGCAAAGTGCTTTAAAACAAGCCGTTTGTGCGTCGTTGTCGCCATTTGTAGACGCTTTGCGATGGCGTCATTGTGGAACTGCACACTTCCGTTTGTCCTACACAGAAGGGGTGTGCGCCCTCACGGTCACGCGGGTGTTGGGCTGAAGTTGGAACGCCCGTGTAGTGTTGGCCCTGGTACGGGAACTGCAACGCGCGGCCGGTTCAGGGAAGGTTCAGGTCCGCAGGCGCAAGGCCACCGGGCTGCCTCGAGCTAGGCAGTGGGCGCGAAGCCGTGCTGCCAGCGCTGCTTGCGCATCACAGCGTTGATGATGGAGGTGACGTAACGGCCGCGGGCGGTCGGCTGTTCCGAGTAGTCAACGAGGAGTCGCATGGCCTCGGGCTCGGCTTCCTCACCGGCGCTGTCGGAAAATACGACGAAGGCGGGCTCGAGGTAGTCGGGACATTCGCGCATGAGCTGCCGGCATTCACTCGATCCGAGCGGTTCGCCAGCCTCGCTGGCCGCGATGTACTTCGTCCAGAAGCGCAACTCCGCGCGCCCCGCGAAGCGCTCGCTGGCTGACTCGAGCAGCTTCTGGAGCCGCTCGCGGGCGTGCGTCAGGAACTCCTGCGGCAGGCAATTCGTGGTCGAGCGTCTGCGGCCGGCAGCCCGCCAATACAACACTGCGAGATTGACCGTGGCTTCCAGGTCCGCAGGATCGGTCAACAGCGCGGCTTCATAACTCGCTGCGGCTTCCTGGAAGCGGCCGTTCTCATCGGCCGTTACGGCGTAGGCGCGCAGCTTCATTGTCCGAAAAACCGTGCCAGCATGTCATAGATCTGCGGCAGATTGATGTCGGAATGCTGGCCGCTCCAGTTGCCGGCGGCGGCGTACGCAGCCGCTGTTGACTGGTGCAGGGGTGTCAGATTGGCGACGCCCAGGCGTTCCGTGAATGTGGGGATGATCGCGCTCGTAACATCGAAGCGCTGCTCGACCGGCACGGCCAGATTGCCCGTGGGTCCTTTCGACCCCATGGCCTCGACCGAACCGGAAAACAAATGTGCGATCCGCTGCGCTTCCGGGTACCACTTTCCCAATGCCGTGTCATTCGCCGAGGTGGTGACGAGCATGCGCAGCTTGGGAATGCATTGTTGAACCTGGCCATACAACTGGCCCGGTGCCAGCGAGTCCGTATCGGCGGCGGCTTGCAGCAACGCCACGTTGAATTCGTTGCCGGCCAGCCGTGCCACCATCCCGGAGTCCTCCGACAGCGCCTGCAGTGCCGAGCACAGCACGCGGCAGCCGAAACTGTGGCCGATCAGGTTGAAGCGGTAGGGGCGGCCGTCCTTCTGGCGCTCAATCATCAGGCGCAGGAGCGCATAGCCGGCGTGGCGACCGACACTGTCGGCGCGCTGTTGCATGGTGAAGAATGAGGTGGCCTCCATGAAATTGGCGACCGAGTCCTGGTCCTCGGACAGCATGGAGGGCCAGTGAATGGCCAGCGCCAGGGGTGAGAATGCGGCGCCGATCTTGGGCCACTGCGCGGGACTGGCGCACACCAGGCCCTGCAGTGCCTTGGCGAAGCCGAGGGAGAAGATGTTGTACTCAGCCGAGGCGCTGGAAGCCGTGTTCCACCAGCCATGCGAATACAGGAATACGTCGGTAAACCCAAATGGATCGGTGGCAGCCGTCTGCAGCTCTTCCTTGAACCGCTGGTCCAGGATGATGCCGTTCTCGTTGATGGGGACTGTCAGAAAGTGGCTCATGTGACCTCAGCCGGGCTCCCTTGGAGCCGGTGACACGAGCAATCTGTAATGAGCCTGTAACCTATCGCACGGGTATTTGCGATGCGGCGGCCGGGGGCCGTCAGCGGATGGGGGTGCCTATCCGGCCGAGCTGCGGCCAGCCCGGAATCCGCCAGTTCATCCAGATGCGGATGGCATGGCCGACGAGGTGGTCTTCGGGCACGAATCCCACCTGGGCGAAGCGGCTGTCCTCGCTGTCGTTGCGGTTGTCACCCATGAAGAAATAGTGACCCGCCGGCACGACCCCATCAAAGTCGGCTGCATACCGGCTCTGCGCCAGCATGATGATGTGATCGGCCTGGCCGAAGGTCTCCTTTTCCAACGCCGCGCCACTGAATCCGTAGCCGCCGGAATACTCGCCATCGGGTGCGAGCGCCACCGGCGTCCCGTTGATGGATACATGGTTATCCTGCACGACGATGTGATCTCCCGGCAGGCCGACGAGTCGTTTGATCAGGTTGATCGGCGGCCCCGAGGTTGAGCGGAACACGATGACATCCCCCCGTTGTGGCGTCCACGTGGAGACTATCTTCGTGTTGAGTACGGGCAGGCGCAGCCCATAGGTAAACTTGTTGACCAGGATGAAGTCCCCATCCACCAGCCCGGGCATCATGGAGGCGGAGGGAATGCGGAAGGGCTCGAACAGGAACGAGCGAAACAACAGCACGATCAGCAGCACCGGAAACGCCGCGCGCGCCAGGCTCACCAGGGCCGGCTCGAGCGGGACGGTCCCCGTTTTGGCGGCAGCGCGGCGCGGCTTCAGGATTGCAACGTCCACCAGCAGGACGACGCCCGCGACGGCGAGCACTGCCAGCAGGATGGCGGAGAAGTCGACGCTCATCATCGTGTCTGCTCAGGAGGCGGTGAAGTTGAGAGTTGCGAGGTGTTGTAATGGGAGTTGTAATGACACGCGCGCAAGGGCGCCGGACACAACGCCTTGCTCTCGGCAAGCGCGATTCCGCCCACGATGATGCCGAGCTCGATCAGTACCCGCAGCACGGCAGTCAACATGAATTTCGTCACCGTCAGGCGCAGCCGCCGGGCGCCACCGCTCAGGACGGCCGCTGCAGTTTGCCGCCAGTACCAGGCGCGGCTGCGATCCGATTGGTACTCTTCAAACAAATCGCCCGCGAGCGATTCGAGGCGGTAGCCCGGGCCGAGATGTTTGAGAAGCCATGTGGCCGTGCGTGGCGGAATTCGCAAGGTCATGCTGCTCCCCCTTTCAGGGCGGGCAGGTCGGCGCTGAGCCGCAGGAGTGTCGCATGCGTTTCGCGCGCCTCGTGGACTCCGGCCGCCGTGGCAGTGAAGTAGGTTCGCGCCTTGCCACCCCGTTCAGCGGTGGGCTCTCCCAGCGAGGATCTCACGAACCCCTTGCGCTCCAGCCGTTCCAGAGTGGCATAGACGCTGGCGAGGGCCACCTCGCGACCGCTTTTCTCGGTGATGCTGCGCGAGATGAGAACGCCGTAGGCGTCGCGCGCCTCGCTCATCACGGCGAGCAGCACCATGAGCTCCAACTGGCTCAGATAGTCGCGCTTCCTCATAACTTCTACAATAGTGAAGAAATAAGGGGATTGCAACTTCCGCGTGTCCCACCCGGGGTCGGTTCCTCGCTCAAAGTCATCGCCGCTGCGCTGTCGGGACGGGCTGCGAATTCGGGCGAGTCGTAAGGATTGCGTGCTGCGCAGTTGCAAGCATAGTGGAATGCCTCGCCTGCACTGATTGCGCGGCCACCCAGGCCCGGTAGCGGGCTGCCATCCACATCATGCCCTGCAAGAGCCGCGATCCAGTTGCGCTGAAACGAATCCCAGTTCCCGTCTTCCAGGGTCATGAATGACGGGCGCGTCTCGGACGTTGCGGATGCTATGAAGGTCGATGCTGCCGGGCTCGCCTCGATGACGGCCTGGTTGAAGCCGCCGGAGAAACACTGTGCCATCAACACCACCAGGGATCGATGGGGTGGCAGCAGCGCGAGATCGGCACAGAACTCATCTCGGCGGTAGCGGTTGCTGTGCGGATAGGTGAGCAGATCCGGACCGCGCTCATCCCCGCGATGCCCACCGTGTCCCATAGTGTTGATGAAGAGCTGATCCTCGGGAGTCAGCTTCCCACCAATCGTGCTGAGCACCCGTTGAAAGGCTTCCCGGCTGCCTGCCGCGTGGACGACCATGCGGTATCGAGTGCCATCGCCAGGCCAATCTTCAAATGTTGCGTCCGTGGAATCGCCGAACGCCCCCGGCGAGCCATCGTAGTTGAGTACGTAAATGTGATCCCTGGCAAAGCCCAGGCGCTCAACGAGCGTGCGATAGCACAGCTCCAGGCCATTTACATGGCGCCTGAAGGACATGCCCGAAAACAGGATGGCGTAGCGCAAGACGATCCGACAACCGCCGGCACCGGGACGAGCGCCGGCGGCCTGTCGACTTCAGGCTATGCCGGCCGCACTTCCGTCAGAGTTGGTCGGGCAAAGAGGCGAGAGGGGTGCTCTCAGCAGCAGAAACGGCCGGTCGCCATCAATGACATTCTCGAATTGATAAACATGAATGAATGTCTTGACCCACAGGGGCGTGTGTCCTTCCAAGGCGTCCGCCGACGTCGTCGCGCCGTGCGCATGGCATGGCACCCTGACAACGCCTTCGAGTCGCTTGACCTCACGGTCTTTATCCAGGAACGCGAGCAGCTTGTCGGACGCTTCCTGGTAGACCTGTGCATGGCTCTTGTCAAAAAGCGGCAGCGTCTTTCTGGCCGCGATCTTCTCGAACGTGGGCTGGCTGTTGCCGGCGGGACGGAAAATCGTGTCGCAGAAGCAGTCAGGGTGGGGGGCCTGATTGTTGTGCACTATTTTGTACCCCACGCCGCCCGCCGGGTCGGTGACCTGCTCGAACCTGAAACTGCTCATGGGCATGAATACGTGTGCGAGGTCGAGGTCAGCCCTGACGATCTGCCAGGGCCGTGCCGGCTGCCAAGGGTCACGAGTTGAGTCTGTCATGTTGTAAATCCTCATTGTTAGAATGTCATTGCCGCAGGCATGCGGCTCAAGGCGAGCTCACGTCTTCGACGTGGCTCAAGGTCAGCATGAAGGCGCCCCACATCCCTGGGTCGGCGTACGGGCCTTCCAACGCCGCACGACTTGCGGCACTCCATGCTGAAATCACTGTTCCGTGCTGTTTCAACAGCACGGAGTAGAATTTGACCATCACAGTGGCTGTGACCTGATCGATTGCCGGCCACAAGGAGGACACAACCGACCGCGCGCCGCGTGCGAGCACGACGTATTGCAAGCCGATCAATCCTTCACCAGCCACGCGTTTGCCCAGGGCCGTGTCGCACGCGCTCAGAACGACCGTGTCGGCGCGAAGGCGCACGCCCACGAAATCGGCTGCCAGCACGCGGCCGTCAATTTCCTTGCCCGATCCATTGACGGTGCTCAGGATGAGCGCTGAGGCTTGGGGAATCTCGGAATCAGTGGTCGCATGGGATGCCACGTGGATCAGCCGGTAGCGATCGAGGCCTGATGTCAGGAATCGGTCGCGGCTGGCCGCAAATCCGTCGAGCCGGTCGACGCTGCCGGGAGGCATCAGGGCGGCGATCGAAGCGGCTTCCCGGGCCGCCCCCGGCAGGCGCGGGAGATATTGACCGTTCGTGCCGCCCCGTACGAGTGCCAGCGCGGGGCTCTGCTGCTGCAGGTCCGTGCCAGCGGCGGGCGAAGTTGAATTCGCGACGCGTGGATCAACGGGATCGTAGACCGGGTCATCGACCAGCAGCATCTGTTTGACGGCAAGTGTTGCCGGCGAGCTCGGTCGCAGGAACATCTGGATGGACGGCGTGACGGCAATGTCGTGATTCTCCACGAGAAACACGCTCTTGCCCGACTCGACAAGCCTCAGAGTCGCAAACGGCACGTAGTGCAAAGCGCCGTCGAGCGCGAATATCAACGTGTGGGCACCCGCGATCTGGGATTCGATCGGCCCCAACACCAACCTGTAGAGACGCTCCCCAGCCTCGAGCCGCTGTGCTTTCGAGACGGACCCGAAGCTGCGCAGAGCCGTGTGCATCGCACTTGCTTCGGCATTGATGCTGCTCGAGCTGGCGTCCAGCCGCCGCATCGTTACTCCGCCGCGAGTGACAACCCAGGCAAACGACGCCTCGCTTCCCAACCAATACTCGACTACCGCCAGGCCTTGGGGGATCCTGCCCAGTTGCAAGGCGGCCGGTTTCTGTTGCGCGAGGCGGCGAGCAACCGGGGTCTGAGAGGCGGCGCCGATCTTGGCGTCGATCTGATCCAGCTCCTGCCGCAAGGTCGCGATTTCCGAGCGGATCGCCTGGCTCTCACTGTCCGCGGTGCCCTGGCGATCCAGCCGGGACTCGAGTCGGAAACGGCGTGCGGCAAGCTCGCGGTAGAGTCCCTGTCGGCGCGCGAGCAGAGTTGGATCGAGACCTGGAGCCGTGACGTCCAGTGTCTGATAGTCCGCCAGTGCCCGCGCACGTGCCTGTTCGGCGGTTTCGAGGGCACGCACGGCCAGGATCTCCTGCGCCTTGGGGTTCCCGGCCGCGGCCACGTATTGTTCAGCCAACATGGAGATCTTGAGGTCAAAGGCCGGGCGCAGCGGCTGCATCGCCGTCGAGCGCAGTTCCGGATTGGCACTCTGTAGGCGCACTTCCTCCGCCAGTGCCAGCGCCTGGTCGACGGCGGCGAATGCATCGGTCATGGCGCCACGGCGATGCAGGAGCTGCGCCAGTCCGACCCAGATATCAAACTCGTCGATTGGCAGATCATAATTCCGGAATGTGACGAGCGCTGCCCTGGCGTCGACTTCCGCGGCTGCCACATCACCTGTAGCGGCGTGCAACTGGGCGCGCACTTCCAAGGCCCTGGCTCTAATTACCTCATCGCTGCCGGAGTCCTTACTCAGGACCGTCTCGAGGTGCTCGGCCGCCTCCTGCGCGCGACCGAGCGCCAGGAGATCCTTGGCTATCTGCACCATGATCCGCGGTCGCGCAGCGGTTGTAGCGGCGAGCGCAAGCGCTTCGCGATCCATTTTCAGCGCATCTTCGGCATGGCCCTGACGCCGCAGGATGTTCGCCATTGCCCTGAGGACGGCGGTGCGAGTACGAACATTCTGCGAGACATCCACCAACGCCTGGGCCTGCCGGTAAAAATCCAACGCGCGTGCATCGTCGCCGAGGCCGGCGTATACGGCAGCAATGTTGGCCAGATCTATAGGCTGTTGAGTGTTGTCCTGAATGGTGCGTGTCAACGCCAGTGACTCGCTCAACTGCCGCAGTGCCAGGTCGTCATTGCCGCTGGCCCAATTCGCCAGGGCGTAATTGCTGAGCAGGTTTGCAAATATCTTCGGGCTCTCATCGGGCTTGAGGAAGCTCAGCGCCTGGCGGAAATGGGGCAGCGAGTCGGACATCCGGCCGAGCTCGTATTCAACCAGGGCGAGGTTCTGGAGTACCTGCGCCTGTCGAGCGCGCTCGTGCAGTCGTTCGTAAAGGGGCAATGCCTTCTGATACGCGCGAATCGCCTCGTCGTAACGACTCTGGTAATAGAATGTCAGCCCGATTATGGTTTGCGCCCAGGCGGCGTCGTAGAACTCCCGCCTCCCGACGTGAAAGCTCACCACAGAGTCGAGTTGGCTGCGCGCATCCGCCAGCATTGCCTCGGCTTGTTTTGCGGCATCAGTCGTGCCGGACTTCTTCGCCGACATGGCGATGTCGAAGATGGACGTACCTTCGATTGCCCGTGCCCGTGCCTTGCCGTAGTCGTCACCCAGGGATGAGTAACTCCCGCCGGCTTTTGCGGCCAACGTCCGCGCTTCCGTGAAGCTGTCAACATCCACGTCGAGCAAAGTAGCTGCTGCGAGCTGCACCTCGGCGAGCAGGGGTGAGGTCCCGGCGGCCTCGAGTTTGGCAATGGCCTCGCGATAGCCGCGTGCCGCTTCCTCATAGGATTTGTCCGAGTTGGGCTCGGACTTGTTGGCCATCGCACGCGTGACAGCCTGACCCGCAGCGTATCTCGCATCGGCGCCGGCAATCAGCCGGTGCGCATCGCGGCACACCGGGTCAGCCGTTTTCTGCAGATCAACTACCCGCAGCTCGACGGATCCGTTGGAGTCCCCGTGATCCTTGCCGGTCACGGCGATGTAGTAGCGTTGGCCCGACACAGCGGGCAATGCAACACGCTGCACCCCGGTACGACGGATGGGGTTGTCGCCGCGCCCGATGAGCTGTCCGGAGGAGTCCAGAACTTCGAGAGTGATATCCGCGCCGCGTTCCCGTGCAAACACCATGAGATCGGCAGTCCCACTGACAACGAAGGTATTGCGGACCGGATTCTGGCCGCGTATCTGGACGCTGGTCTGGTAGATCGCAGGCTCGCCGGCCAAAGTCGGATCGCAGCCGCTCGCAAATGCGCGGCTGTCGAGTACGAGTGGCAACACGGTTGCGGCGACAACTGGCAGTACTCGCAATACTCGTTGCCTCACCCAGTTGAACAAGCGCCAGTTGAACAAGCGATTTACTCGATTTTCCATGCGCGCCGGTGGTTCCGGTCTGTTGCGCTGCCTCGCCGGACGTTTACTGGCCTCAGATAGGAGATCTGTTGCCACGTTCGTGAGTATCGCATCCCGCGGGCACCTGCCAACAGGAATCACCGGTCAGTCTGATCGCGGGCTCACTCGTTAGTGAGAGCCGGTCACCTTGATGACGAAGGTGTCACTTTCGCCGGTGGCTGCTGCGCCGGGCTCACGAGTCAGAATGAGCCGATAGCGTCCCGGTGTCAGGAGCGCGCTGTCCGCGTATACGTCAACGAAGCCGTCTTCCGCGCTCGGCTGCAGATTCGCAACGGCTACGCTGCGTTCCGAAGTGTCGTCATCTTTGATCCGTGACAGGGCCGCCTGGTAACGGGCGGTTGCAGCGGGAGTCGAAGGCAACACCCGCAACTTGATGGCGCCGCGCGTGGCGGGCAATTCGATGACGGCGTCATACTTCTCGGCCCGTGTACGAAACAACGGGGCGGTTGCCAGAACCGACAGCGAGTGACCGCTGGGGTCCTTGAATGCGCCGGCTGCTGAAGCCAGTACCGGGGCCGAAATGGGTCCCGTGCGCGGAAACCAGAGGCTGACACCAATCACCACGGCCGCGACGCTGGCAGCCATGGCCAACATCCAGGTCCGGTTGACAGGGGGTGTTGCCGTGCTCGAAAGCAACTCGGTGAGCTCGCCGTTGCGGCGCAAACGGTGCAGACCGATCTTCAGCCGTGCCGTGGCCTCGAGCTCGGCAACGGTCTCGGGATCCTCGAGAAAGCGGGCCTCATAAGCGGCGCATTCCGCTTCCGTGAGTTGGTCAGCCAGGTAGCGGCTGGCCCTCGTGGGATCGTCGATGAGACTCTGGTTTTTCATGACAGTGGTGTGTGGGGTACCGGGTTCAAAGGAAGGGCAGCAGGCTCAGCAGGTCCTGGCGCCCCAGGCCGCCGGACTCCAGCAGCTTGCGCAGTCGCCCGCGGGCGCGGTGGAGGATCTTGTCGAACTGCAGGGGACTCAGTCCCAGGTCGCGGCAGATGCTCTCTTTCTCCTCTTCGTCCAGGTAGAACCGTACCAGCATGGCCCGATCGCGCTGTGAGGACATCCCGCGGATCACGTTCTTCACCTGGACCGCGATCTCCCGCTCAATGGTCTCGTCGCCGGGCTCGCCCTCACTGGCCAGCTCCTGCAACCGGGCGGCATCGGCACGTTTTTCCGGGCGCTCCGCAATGGCACGGCGGTGGTTGCGCAGCAGGTTCATCGTGACCTGCAACACATAGCCGGCAATCTGCTCGGGACGCTCGATTTTGCCCGCCTGCCACTTGGCCCAGGTCGTAACCACGGCCTCATTGAGAAGATCGGCAGCCACGTTCGGGTCACGACAGCGGCGCGCCACTAGCAGCCGCAGACCTACGTAATTCTGCTCGATGAGCGCCCCGACGGCCGCCTGTGACAGGGGTGCGGCGCCCCGCGGGCGATTGTCGCCGGCGGTCCCAGGCGGCGGTTCGAGCCTTCGTGCAGCATCGCCTTCGATTCGGCCCTCGATTCGGTCGTTGCTCATGACGCGTCAATTTGCCGGTCAAAGACGCGGTTGGCGCCCTCAATGAATTGAGCACGTGCGTTATGCAAATTGCAATCGCACCGTGCGGCGGGGGCCGGGCGGAAGCGGCCCCGATGGCCGCTCGTGCGCGGGCCCATCCTGTGCAGGCCGAATTTCGGCATTGTCTCGTCATGAAGGCTCCCGGAACGAGCGACGCTGGCTTCCTTGCCTATATCTGTTATGAGTCCTGAATTCATCGCGTGCCGGTGCGCCAATTGAGCCCGGTGTGTCGCAGCAGCCACACCGCAACAGTTGTATTCCGAGCGCATCAGGTGCGCTTGGGGATGTCCAGCCCCTTGATCACAGCCGGACGCGCCAGGAAGGTCTCGAGCACCCGGGTAACCTGCGGAAAGTCCTCGATGCCCACGAGAGCCCCCGCGTCGTAGAAGCCAACGAGGCCACGTACCCAGGGGAAGATGGCCATATCAACGATGGTGTAGGTTGCGCCCATCATCCAGGCCCGTCCCTCCAGCCGCTTGTTGAGTACGCCCAGCAGGCGTTTGGCCTCCCCAACATAGCGATCGCGCGGCCGCTTGTCCTCGTAGTCCTTGCCGGCAAACTTGTGGAAGAAGCCGACTTGGCCAAACATCGGCCCCACGCCACCCATCTGGAACATCAGCCACTGCAAGGTCTCATACCGGCCCGCCGCGGTGGGCAGCATGAAGCGGCCCGTCTTCTCCGCCAGGTACATCAGGATGGCACCGGACTCAAACAGTCCCAGGGGCCGCCCGTCAGGGCCCTGGGGGTCAATCAGGGCGGGGATCTTGTTGTTGGGATTGAGCGAGATGAATTCCGCAGACAACTGGTCGTTGGTCTCAAAGCGCACCAGGTGCGGCTCATAGGGGAGGCCGGTCTCCTCCAGCATTACAGCGACCTTGATACCGTTCGGGGTGGGTAGCGAGTACAGCTGAATGCGGTCGGGGTGCTGAGGAGGCCACTTCCGCGTGATGGGGAATTCGGCCAGCGTCGCCTGTGAGTCGGTCATCGTGCAGTCTCCGGGAATCTGCCCGGATTCTATCTTGCGGCCGTGTGCAGGTGGAAATCGGCTCTGGCGCGCGGCCCGCGTTATTTACGTGTCGACTCCCTGGTGCTCTTGCGATTGGTGAAGCAGGCGTTGCCCAGGCCCGTACCGATTGTCAGAACGCCCCAGTGATCGACATCCTGCATGAAGGGCAGCTCGCTCAGGCCTTGCACTACCGCATCGTTGTGCATCACCACGACAGTGTCATGATCGGCGATGCGCGGAATTGCCTCGCGCAGCAGGTGGGGCAGGTTGAAGCTCTTGTGCTCCCAGTTGCCGGGCAGATTCTGGCCGCCGCGATCGATCGAGCCGTCGGTCTCAATCACACCCGGGCAGCCGATGCCGACGAAAGGCGCAAGCTCGAGACCGTCCTTGCCGGCGCGCTTGATGAGATCCTTCAGCATGTCTATCAGGCGGGCGACGGCGTCCTCGCGCTTCGGATTGTCTTGCGCATGTCGCCACAGCTCCAGGCGGCCCACCGCGGCTTCGGAGAAATCAGGCTTTTTCTTCGCACGCAGCTCGACGATGCCCGCCCTGATGTTGCTGCCGCCGATATCAACAGCCAGGATGCTGTCGTGGCCGGCCAGTATCCAGGCAGGGACCAGTTGGACGCTGCCGATGAGACCGGCATGGTCGGGGTCGTGACGGATTGGCTTCAACTCGATGTCGTGGCCGGCACCCTTGAGGATTACTGCAGTGCGACCGATGGCCAGCTCGCCAATCCGGCTCTGCCGCAGTCCGCCGCCCACCACGATCCGTTCGGCATCCTTCCAACATTTCAGGCGCAACAGCCGGCGCACCACGGCAGCGAACTCCTGGGCGAACTCCTCGATGGCCCCATGAATCATCCCGGCCGCCTCGGCATCGCCATCCGCCAGCAACTTGTCGAGCTGCTTTTTGCTGATCTCTTCGCTGGGGGAGTCGCCGAGCGGATCGTCACCCACCTTGCTCAGCCGCTCGCGCCAGTCATCGAGAATGGCTTGAAATGCCCGCTTGCTGGCGCGGTCACCGATGAACCCGTCGGCAGTTCGCAACTCCGCGTTGTACGTTTCCACGGTGACGAGGCTCAGTTGCTCCGCGCCGTGTGCCAGCAGTGAGGAAGTATTGGCTTCAGGTGTGTCTGCCATGGGTGCGCCACATCGGTGAATGACCCAAGCGAAATACATGGGCCGAGCTTACGTTCCCTGCGGAGGGGCGTTTTGCGCAAAAATAGTGCGGCGGATGGCCCGCAAGGACAGGTGGATGCAGCGACCCGAGTTGGTGATTTTCGATTGCGATGGCGTGCTGGTCGACAGCGAGCTCATCACGAACACCGTGTTTGCCGCAATGCTCGGGGAGCTGGGCTTGCCCATCAGCGTCGACTACCTCTTCGAGCATTTCGTCGGCCGCTCCATGCAACACTGCTGGCGGGAGATCGCCGTGATGTTGGGCCGGGACGTGCCGACCGCCTTTCGCGAGGAGTTTCAGCTGCGCTCGCTGGCGGCGCTGCAGGCACGCGTGAAGGCGGTGCGGGGCGTCGAGGCGCTCCTCGATTCGCTTCATGTACCTTACTGCGTGGCCTCGAGCGGCGGTCACGAGAAGATGGCGGCTACGCTGGGTGCCACAGGGTTGCTGCCCCGATTCCGGAACAGAATGTTCAGCGCTACGGAGGTTGCGCACGGCAAACCCGCGCCGGATATTTTTCTGTACGCAGCCGCGAAGTGCGGGGTGGAACCTGCATTTTGTGCGGTAATCGAAGACAGTCCGGCAGGGGTCGCGGCCGGTGTCACTGCGGGAATGCGGGTGTATGGATACAGTGCCTTTACACCGGCGGAGCGTCTGCGCGCGGCGGGCGCGCACGCCACGTTCACCGACATGGCGCGCCTGACCGAGCTGCTTTTCGGCTGAAGGGGTGCCCAACAGCCTGCAAAAGCGCTTAGACTGACCCCTTGAGATGGGCTACAGGTTGATTTTGATTACCCGATGAAGCAGAGCCATGGCACCTTTGCGGCCATTGTCTGGATCGTTGCCGGGGCCCTGCTGTACAACACGGAGCCCGAGGCAAAACTGTTCTCCTGGCAGACGCCGGTATTCTTCGTCCTGGGGATGTTCGTGGCGGCCGCCGTCCTCGGAAGCCTCTCCTATGCGGGTGTTCGCGGTCTCACGTACGCCCTGGTGAGTGCCAAAATCGTCACAGCACCCACGCGGCGCGCGGAAATCGGGCTGACCGTGGCGGGCTATGTGATTTTCGCGGTCCAGGTGGCGCTGATCTACCTGGTTGCGAAGTGGACGATCCGCCTGATGTTCCAGGTGGACGGGCCGTTCTAGGCCCTCGGATGCCAGGCCGGGTCAGGCTTGGCCGCGATGGCCCAGCAGCCGTGCCGGCAGCATGAGGATGGCCCGCAAGAGCGCGAAAAGCGCCTCGAATGTGATGCCCACCATGCGAAACGGCAGGGAAATCAGCCACATCAGGGGCCACAGGAGCAACGCCAGCAATGCCACTGGCCAGCAAAGGACCAAAAGCACAAACCAGGCCACCAACACGAACAATGGTCTCATTGCACGGCGCTCCGGCGGACAATCCGGGATTATGTCACCGAGTTGCGATCAGGCCAACCCTGCAGGGGGTGAGGCGGGCCAGAAGCACCCGTTCGGCTTTGCCGGTTTGTGGGATCGCAGTGTGCGTGCTGACGGCACGGCAGTGGAAAGCTGCGCCATCATTACGATGCCCGGGAATGACCTGATGCGCCAGGTTCACAACACGGGCAACAACCCGCACCGCATGCCCGCCATCCTGGCGCCAGCGGCTCACGATGCCTGGCTCAGTGGTGGGGCGGGGGAAGCGCGTGCGGTGTTGGGACCGTATCCACAGGATGTGATGGCGTGCGTGCCAGGTCGGTACGCGAGTCAACTCACCGAAAAATAACGATGAGCAGCTGATCGAGCCCGTTACGCCCGCTCAATGAAGCGGTTGCGTACGACGATCGCGAGGTGAGCAACCAACAACACCGCGGTGGCGCCGATTTCGAGTATTGCAATGATATCCATGAGAGTCTCCGTAGTCTTGGCGCGGCGTAGTCTACGGATCCCACGCCGCGCCGCCAGAGTTCGGGAGAGTCTGCCCCCGTACACATTTAGGGGGATTGAAATGGAACCGTTCGGCCCAACACCTGTTGGAAGCGTTCCCGCAACGGCAAATGACCTGAAAAGGGGCCTGTAGCGATCCTCAGGTCTTGGGCGCGGCGGCTTTGGCCTTGGCCCGCTCGATGGCCCGCAGGATGTAGTCGCGGGCCTCGGCCGCGTCTCCCCAACCTGTCACCTTCACCCACTTGCTGGATTCCAGGTCCTTGTAGTGCTCGAAGAAGTGCTGCACCTGTTTGACGGTGATTTCCGGCAGGTCCGTGTAGTTGTGCACCTTCTCATAGCGGCGCGTCAGGCGCGGCACGGGCACGGCAATGATTTTCTCATCACCGCCGGCTTCATCCTGCATCTTCAACACGCCAACAGGACGGACCGCCAGCACGGCTCCGGGAATGACTCCACGCTGGTTGGTCACGAGAACGTCACATGGATCGCCATCGTCCGAGAGTGTGTGCGGTATGAACCCGTAGTTGCCCGGATAGCGCATTGCGGTATACAGAAACCGGTCGACGATCAGGGCGCCTGAAGCCTTGTCCATCTCATATTTGATCGGCTCGCCGCCTACAGGGACTTCCACGACCACGTTGACTTCGTTGGGTGGATCACGGCCGACCGAAACTGCTTCCAGACGCATGCAGACTCCTATGTGGATGCCAGGGGGAGGTGTACATCCTATCAGCAACCAGGCCGTTTGGTTGTGCCTGAGTGGACGGCATCTGCAGCGAGAGCGAGTGATCCCAAGGGGCCGGCGAGCGCGCCCAATCCGGGCGGTACCACGTATCGATCAACTCCGCCCGTCAAATCCTCGAGGTCCAGGTAACCGTTCAGGCTTTTGACAAACTGCGCGCGTACCTGGGCAAGCAGCTCGGGGCGTCGCTCAACAACACCGCCGCCCATCAGAATGCGTTTGGGCGCAGTGGCCAGCAGCATCGTGTGCAGCAGTTGCGCCAACGCATGGGTTACCGGCCCCCAGACAGGGCTGTCGGCTGGAACCTGGCTGCCGGGCATGCCGGCCCGCGCGCCGATTGCGGGCCCTGACGCCAGTCCCTCGACGCAATCGCCGTGAAACTGACAGATACCCGGCCAGGTGTCTGCCGCGAGGCGTGCGATCCGGATGTGGCCCAACTCCGTGTGGTTGCACCCGAACACAGGGCGTCCATCCACAATCAATCCAACACCGACGCCCGTACCAACCGTAATGTACGCGAAGTCCTTCAGTCCCTGCGCCGCGCCCCAACGGCCTTCCGCGAGCGCCGCGCCATTCACGTCGGTGTTGATTGCGACCGGAATGCCGCGGTGTCCACCGAGTCGGCCGATGACGTCTGTGCCTTCCCACCCCGGCTTGACGGTGGAGGTGATGTGACCAAACGTCCGCGACTGGGGGCGAAGATCCAGAGGCCCGAAGGAAGCGAGTCCCATGGCTTCGATCGGGCCATGAGCTGTCCACCATCCATCGAGAACCGAGTTGATGCGTTCCAACGTTGAATTGCGCTCTGCCGTAGGTATTGTGACCTGGTCGCGCACGTCGTCGGGGCCCGTGCCGAGGATGCAGACACACTTGGTGCCGCCCAGTTCGACGCCGGCGAGGAGGGGGGTGGGTGATGGAGAGGTCATCTAATAGTTGACTCGTTCGTTATTGTGGGAAAATAGCTGTCGTGTGACGGGGCTGAGGCGACGACTGCGGCGGTTGATTGCGCCAGTTTTGTCAGGATGTCGCGTAACGGGGCGTCGCCGACTACGTCCATCAGGGGATCATACGTTCGGGGTGTGACGCCCATGCCGTTGAAGATGTAGAACCAGCTCAGGTCCGAGAATAATTCGCCGGCTTTGATGCGGATGCGGCCGGTGCGCTGGTAGAGCTCGATACGTGGCTCCAGGCTGTCCGGAAGCTTCATCGATCGGCAATAGCGCCACAGCGGCGCATCGTCGCGCTGACTCAGGCAATAGTGCAACACGATGAAGTCGCGGATCCGTTCGATTTCCTCGATGGCTTCCGCATTGTAGGAAGCGATGTTCTCAGGATCGAAGGCGCGATCCGGAAAGTGCTCCAGCAGTTTGTAGACACCGCTCATGACCAGGTGAATGCTGGTGGACTCCAGCGGTTCGAGAAATCCCGAGGCCAGGCCCAACGCCACGCAGTTGTGATTCCAGAGGACCTTGCGGCGACCCGTGACAAACCGCAACTGTCTGGGTTCAGCGCGGGGTTTTGCACCTACCTGGCCCAACAGGTCATCGAGCGCGTCCGAATCGCTGATGAAGGCGCTCGAGTACACATAGCCGTTGCCGGCGCGATGTTGCAGAGGAATCCGCCAACGCCAGCCGGCGCTTCGGGCAAATGATTGAGTGTAGGGCGGTCGCGCAGAGGTTATTTCACTCGGGAAGGCAACAGCGCGGTCGCAGGGAAGTACGTCCGTCCAGGGAAGATAGCCGGTTGCCAGCACTTGCTCGATCAGCACGCCGCGGAATCCGCTGCAGTCGACGAACAGATCGGCGCCCAGCCGGCTGCCATCCGCGAATACCAACTCGTGGAGATTCCCATTCTCGAGCCGCGTGGCCCCCGACACCGTCCGCTCCAGCCGTTGCACGCCCAATCTCTCGGAGTAGGCGCGCAGGTAGCGGGCAACGAGTCCGGCGTCGAAGTGCAGGGCGTACCTGAGCCCGGCGGCCTCAGTCTGGCCGGTCGGGTCGGGAAACCTGAACTTGCCGGCATCGCCCAGAGCCGCACACGCACTGTAGTCATTGAAATTCAGCTGTCCGCCGCCGGCCTGCACCTTGTGCCAGCTGTGATAGAAGGGCCGCAGATTGATCCGCGCGCCGAATGTGCCGAACGGATGCCAGTACGAGTGTCCGACCTGCCGCCAGTCGCTGAACTGGATGCCCAACTTGTAGGTCGACAACGTGTGGCGCACAAAATCGGCTTCGTTGATGTCCAGGAAGCGCAGCAGGTCGATCAGGGGTGGAATGGTGGCCTCGCCCACACCGACCGTCCCGATGTCCGGCGACTCGATGACCGTGATCGCACAACTGTGATCCGGCAAAGCACGCGCCAACATGCTCGCGGCCATCCACCCGGCCGTGCCTCCACCGACGATCGCGATTCTCCGTAAACGCCGGTCGTTCATGGCAGTTCCTATGATAATCGGCGCTCTTAGGTGCTTTTTCGCGCCGGTTTGACCACTCTCGTGCTCAGGCTAGCGGCGCCAACCGACGCCGTCAACGCGCAATTCATATTTCGTTTTTATTAATTAGCCTATCCGCAGGCCCTGAGGCAAGGGCCGTCCGTCAACTGTCGCAAATAAGACTAAAGTTGTAATCCGTCCACGGTGCGGTGCAAACTCGCCGATACCCGTTACATAACTCCCAGCCGAGGACTGATTGCGCATCCAGGGAATCAAGCAGGCGCGCCTCATGGAGGAATCCGAGCTGTGTATCGCCGAGTCGGCGAAGTTCGGCGCGCCCGCCCAGGTGCTCGTGGCCTCGCGGCTGCTGGCCCACCCGGAGGCCTATCGGCGCTGGGAAGCTGAGCATTTCCAACTCATGCGCCGTGTGTCGGATCACCGGTACCTCAATCGCCAGGTGGTGGCTCTACGCTCGACGGCATTGGCGCTGATGCATAGAAAGGCGGTGTTTGAGTACCTGCAGGAGCGGCACCTCACGCGCACTCAGCGCCACAAGCTCATGGCGATGTTTCACAGCCTCAAGGACTACTCGGCTTCACTGATCGCCGAGCATGGTAATTACCTGCGTGGCGCGTCCAGTTACTGGTGCTCCCATCATCTCGCGAGGCGCTTGATGAAAGATGGAGCGTTCGCCGAGCCGCTGCTGCTCTACCAGGAGCGCTACACGGATTACTTCCGCGTGCATTGTGATGTGGAGCTGGCCGAGACCGAGCATGAGAAGCAGGCGGTCGAGCCCATGCGCATGTTGCAGCCCCTGTTGAAGCTGCAACTCGCCGAAGCGCGGCGCGAGATTCTGAGCATGGCGTATCGCCCCGAGAAGGTGTGGCGCGAGGTGCAGATCCGCAAGCCCACGGGCGACACTGCACGGGTGCGTGCTTTGGGCGACAGCGACATTGCCCGGATCCTCGCCACCGCTCCCTACCGCTCCAACACCCGAAAATAACAGTTACGGCCGTAACCTGACTGCCGCTGCCCGGTGCCCGGCGTAGAACCCGGAACAGCCGGCTGCGCACTCACATGACAGCGATCATGGAAACGGGTGCGCATGTCAGCCAGAACCACAGCCAGGCACGTGAGGCCGACTCAATGGGAACAGGCGAAATGGGGGCTGATCATGTGGCTGCTGGCGTGCCCCGCGCAGGCCACCGAGCTGTATCGGCTGAGCTCGACGAATACGCAGGTCGCGTTTTTCGTGCAGCACCTCGGCTTCCAATTCGTCAATGCACGCTTTTCGGATATCAATGGTGAGTTCGTTCTGGACCGGGAGGGCCCCGCGAGCCGGGTGGATGTCGCGGTGGGAATCGCCTCCCTGGAGTGCAGCGATCCGCACTGGAATGGCCGGTTGCGATCCGCGGAATGGCTGGATGCGCAGCGCTATCCGCAGATGACATATCACTCCAGCCACATCGAGCTGGATGAGCAGCGTGCCGTAGCGAGCGGCGATCTGACATTACACGGCATCACGCGGCCCGTGGTCCTGACAGTCACTCTGCTGGATTGTCCAACGGCGGCCCATTGTCAATTCGTAGCCCATGGCCGGATCAGGCGCTCCGAGTTCGGCCTGCCGCATGGATTCTGGAGCGGCGGCGACCAGGTCGATATCACCATCAGCGGCAGCATTCATTGAGCCTTGCTGGAGCTTGGCCTCAGCGCCAGCGCCTCGAGCCGCCAGCCCGATTGAAGGATTGGAAGCGGCACACTACTCTGCAGCCACATGAAAGACGGCGCGCAGTTGACGGCCAGCTCTTCCGCGCTCGCTTTTCTTGCGGGCGGCGGCGATATGGGCGCGCGGATGCGCAGTCACGACTGGCACGCGAGCTCGTTGGGTCCGCCGGAACGTTGGCCGCAATCTCTCAAGACAATCGTCAGGGTGATGCTCGATTCACGCTACGCGATGTGGATGGCGTGGGGCCCCGACCTGACATTTTTCTGTAACGACGCTTATCTGCCCACCGTCGGCCTGAAACGCGACTGGGTTCTGGGCGCGCGCTCCGATGAAGTCTGGAAGGAAATCTGGCCTGACATCGGGCCGCGCATCGAGCACGTGCTGGCCAGCGGTGAGGCAACCTGGGATGAAGCACTGTTGTTGTTCCTGCAGCGCAGCGGCTTCTCCGAGGAAACCTACCATACCTTCTCCTACAGTCCGGTGTATGACGATCAGATCCGGATCGCCGGCATGTTATGTGTGGTAACCGAAGTGACGGAGCGCGTCATCGGTGAGCGCCGTCTGCGCGTACTGCGGGATCTCGCGGCCCAGTCGGTTGGCATCGAGAACGTTGCCAGCAGCTGTCGACGGGCAATACAGGTCCTCGCGCAATATCCCAACGACCTGCCATTCACAGCCCTATACCTGATCGGCGACAAAGGCGTTGATCCTGGCAGCTCGCGCGGTGCCGGTGCGCGTCGTGTCGCCGTCAGCCGCGACCTGCCTGAGAGCTGGTTTCCCGTGATGTTGGATCTGGCCCACGGCAGGAATCAGTGGCAACTCGGGGAGCCGCGCCCGGGTGAGCTCAGAAAAAGCCTCACTGATCTGCCCCAGCGCGGTCTGCGGGTATCCGCAGGTCCGTGGCCGGACCACGTGCAGCAAGCACTCGTGCTGCCGATGATGAGCGCGGGGCAGGAGCGGCTCATTGGATTTCTCATCGCGGGGGTGAGCCCCCGGCGAGCGTTTGATGAGGCTTACGGCTCGTTTCTCGAGCTCATCGCGAGCCAGGTGGCGTCCGCGATTGCGAATGCGCGGGCTTACGAGACGGAGCGCGAGCGTTCTGAAGCGCTTGCCGAGATCGATCGCGCGAAGACGGCTTTTTTCTCCAATGTCAGTCACGAATTCCGCACGCCGCTCACGTTGATGCTCGGTCCCGTGGAGGACATGGCACGCGACCCGCAATTGCCGCAGGGGGTCCGAAGCCGGCTCGACGTCGTGCATCGCAACGCGCTGCGCCTGCTGAAGCTCGTCAACTCGCTGTTGGAATTCTCGCGGATCGAAGCCGGTCGCATCCAGGCGAGCTACGAGCCGACCGATCTTGCTTTGTTGACTCGCGACCTGGTGAGCACGTTTGGATCCGCGCTCGAGCTCGCGGGCCTGACGCTGACGCAACAGTTGGGACCGCTGTCGGAACCGGTTTTCGTCGATCGCGACATGTGGGAGCGGGTGGTTCTCAACCTGCTGTCGAACGCGTTCAAATACACCCTGCGCGGCGAGATCACTGTTGCATTGGCACAGATCGACGGTCACGCAGTGCTGACGGTGCGCGATACGGGCATCGGCATTCCGGCCGAGGCTATCCCTAAGCTGTTCGACCGTTTCTATCGGGTCGAGGGTGCCCAGGGACGCACGCATGAGGGCACGGGAATCGGGCTCGCATTGGTGTACGAGCTGATCAAGCTCCACGCGGGCAGCGTGTCGGTCAGCAGCGAGATAGGGCAGGGAACCCTCTTCACCATTCGCTTGCCACTGGGCAGCGAGCATCTTCCGGCCGAGCGCGTCGTCGCCGAACGGCCACTGCTGGCTCCCGTTTCGACTGCACGCGCCTATGTTCAGGAGGCATTGCGCTGGTTGCCTGACTCAAAGTCATCTTCCGCACGTCCCGAGTTGGATCTCACCGCCGCCGCCGAACGTTTGCGCTCGGAGGGCCGCGGCCTTTCCCGCGCGCGCGTTCTGGTCGCCGACGACAATGCGGATATGCGCTCCTACGTACGCGAGCTGCTCGAGCCGCGCTACGAGGTCGAGGTAGTGTCCGATGGTGCGGCCGCACTTGAATCAGCCCGCCGTTCGCCACCCGATCTCATCGTTTCCGACGTCATGATGCCGCGGCTGGATGGCTTCGAGTTGGTGCGCAGGTTGCGTGTCGAGCCGCAGTTGCAGGATGTGCCCACGATTCTCCTGTCTGCGCGAGCGGGTGAGGAGTCGATGATTGAAGGGTTGCAGGCGATGGCGGACGATTATCTCGTCAAGCCGTTTTCAGCTCGTGAGCTGCTGGCGCGCGTGGCAGCACAGCTGCAACTCGCTCAATTGCGGCGCGAGGCGGCTGCGCGCGAGCAGGCCTTGCGACTCGAAGCCGAGGCATTGCTCAATGCGGCGCCGCTCGGCATTTACGTGGTGGGGGCCGATTTCAAGCTCCGGGATGTGAATCCCACGGCCAGCCATGCGTTTCGCAGCATTGAAAATCCAATCGGCCGGGATTTCGATGAGGTGATTCACTCCATGCGGCCGCAGGAATACGCGGACGAAGTGGTGCGCATATTCCGCCGTGTGTTGCAGACAGGTGAGGTGTACGTTACCTCGGAAGAGATGGAGGAGCTCAGCGGCCGTGGGCCGGCGGAGCATTACGAGTGGCAGGTGAGCCGGTTCCCGCTGCCGGACGGTCAATTTGGTGCGGTTTGTTATTTCCGCAATGTGTCGGCGCATGTGCAGGCGCGGATTGCGCTCGAGACGGCTGATCGGCAGAAGAATGAGTTTCTCGCCATGCTGGCGCATGAGCTGCGCAACCCGCTGGCGCCGATTCGCAATGCCGGTGAAATCCTTTCCCGGACATTGCCGCCCAACTCGCCGACCCACGCGGCCATAGCCATGGTGAAGCGGCAGGTCACCCAGTTGACTCGCCTCGTGGATGACCTCCTGGATGTGTCACGCATTACCCAGGGCCGCGTGGAATTGAAGAGTGAGCCGCTGGAGCTGGCCACGGTCATCAATCACGCGGTTGAAACAGTCGAGCCGTTGTTTCGCGAACGCCAGCATGAAGTGTCGATTGTCTCCAGCTACCGGGCGTTGCATGTCAACGGGGACATGACCCGGCTCGTGCAGAGCGTCGTCAACGTTCTCACCAATGCCGCAAAATACACGGATTGCGGCGGCAAGATCGCGTTGCAGACCCGCACTGAGGATGACTACGCCATCGTGGAGGTCTCGGACAACGGCGCGGGTATTTCGCCGGAGCTGCTGCCGCGGGTGTTTGAATTGTTTGTGCAAGGAGACCGCACGCTCGACCGCTCGCTCGGCGGACTGGGCATCGGCCTGTCCGTCGCGAAGCAGCTCATTGAAATGCACGGCGGCAGGGTAGAGGCGCTCAGCCCGGGGCTGGGGCGTGGATCCACGTTCCGGCTGTGGCTGCCCCTGATCGAGCGTCCCGGAAGCCTGGTGGGTGAGCTGTCAGCGCCCAGGCAACTCTCCA
>JAXDQF010000480.1:0-7307 GCA_034668025.1 Gammaproteobacteria bacterium
GTGAGGTGCGAACCGCGGGTTAGTGGGCTGCATGGTCCACTCCCGGCACCTGGGTCTCGAGTATGCACAGCAATGTTTCAATCAACAGCAACACGTCCTCGCGGTTGCGTACGTCGACATCGAATACGGGTGCGACGATTCCGCCGGCGGCAAGGGTTTGCGCATAACGGTCGAGGAGATCCGTGTCGTCGGGGTTGGTGCGGCCTACTCCGATGACGAACGGTTGATTGGGATTGATACGATGAAAGGTTTCGGCATAAGCCCGCAGGTCTGCGAGGGCGGTTGCGCTCGAGCCATCAATGAGGAGGACTACGCCGATCGCGCCGTTGCAGAGGATCTCCCACATGAAGGAGAAGCGTTCCTGGCCGGGAGTGCCGTACAGCCGGACCGCTGTTCCGTCCTCGAGAAGCAGCTGACCGTAGTCCAGGGCGACTGTCGTCGAGTCCTTGTTGTAGGAGGCGCGATCGGTGTTGTCGACTTCGGTCGAAACCGGCGGAATGTCGCTGATGGAGCGGATGGCAGTGGTCTTCCCGGCGCCCATGGGGCCGGTGAATACGATCTTGAGCTCCTGCTCGCTACTCACTGTCATGCCCCCAGCCCGAGGTGTTTGCGGACATTGCGCAGGAATGTCACGAATCCCCCGCGCGGCTCGACTGCCGGGGGGGCGATTGTCTTGACCGGGGCGACGTCACCGTCGACGGCAACAACAACGTTGGCGACTGCCAGCGCGTTGAGAGCCCTGATGGCCTCCTCCGGTGAAACGTGCGCGCGCGCGGCGATTTCGTCCGGGCGTGCCGGTAACGATGCGAGGGCAGCTGCAACCCGGATGTGCGACGGCAAGGGCCGGATCAAACCGAAGTTGGGCCAGCGGGTGACGCGATAGCGGACGGTGGGTTTCAGCCAGGGGGCCAGGTCGGCACTCGCGTAGTAAGCGGCAAACCAACTCAACTCGGTGCCCGATCGCGGGGCCGGTCCGCCGGCGGGCAGCGCACTTTTCTGAAGATTGAGCCCGGCGAGGTTCACCGTCCCGCGCCGGATGGATTGGATGGTTGATTGTTCCGCGGCGTACATGGCGCCATCGGCGCGCAGCCACAGGCATGGAACCTTGCCGTCCCGCGCGACCAACCATGCTTCGCTGTTCTGTACCTCGCGGATGGTGCGCAGGGTTTCGACGAAGCTCCAGGGATCTATGTTTTGGGCCGTGGCGACGGACTCGGAGCTCGACTCTCCCGACTGTGCCTCGCCGGGGGAGCTCAACTGGGCGTCCAGCCGCTCCAGTAAGGCGAGGGCCTGCGCGGCCCGGAAAGGATAAACCAGGGCCGCGGTCGGCGATTCTGCGATCGCGAATTCAACCACGCGCTTGCCGTCCGTCCGCCAAGTGGGAATTCGCTCATCCGGGTCGCCTTGATAAACGACGACAACCTCGGCTGCTTCGGGTGCAACGAGGGTCCAGGTCGACCGTGTGGTGCCCTGGAATGCCCACAGGATGGAGTCAAACAGCTGCAGAGCATGCGTGACCTTCTCTTCGGTCACGGACGCTGGTTTGACCAACGCTATGCGCCGGGCGACCATTTTTCCTCACTCTTATTAAATCGCGAACGGTGTCGCCAATCCGTTCGCGAGCACACGAGACTCAGCCTCTAGCGCAGCAAAACTACCTTCGGGACTCTTGATGGGGTGTGACCCGAGTCACCATGACCAATGCAGCGCATCAATCGGTTCGTGCGGATTTGTTAAGACGTGAAGTACATCTCGCAGCGCAACGAAATGGTGCGCAAGTCAGCTGAAGGGACTCAGCTGAAGGGAAACGACACTGTGACAGCCAACCCTTGCTCGTTCGGGCCGCCATTCAGGGCAATCGTCGCGCCGTGTGCATCGGCGATTGCCTTCACAATCGCCATGCCGAGACCACTGCCCGGGGGGGATGTCCCCGGCGGACGATAAAATCGGTCGAACACACGCTGCCGCTCGTCAACGGGGATCCCGGGACCCGTATCAACGACGCGCAAAACAGCACCGTGGATGGTTCCAGGTTCGTCGGAATCCTGGACTGATACATCTACCGTTCCGTCGATGGGTGTGTATCGGACTGCGTTGTCGACCAGGTTCCGCACTAAAGTGCGGAGCGATTCGGGATCGCCCTGCACGTAGGCGGGTTGCGAGGCCGAAATACCCAGATCAATCTTCCGGGCATCCGCCAGCGGCATCATTTCAGCTACGACCTCCCGGGCAAGGTCGTCGAATCTCAGCCGCCTGCGCACAACATCCGCCCGGGGCTCTTGCCGGGCGAGTGAGAGCAATTGCTCGACCAATCTGATCGCGCGTTGTACACCAGCGGATAGCTTCTCCATCGCATCGGCGCGTTCCGCTTCATTCGTCGCGCGGGCGAGAGTGCCCATCTGCAAGTGCAGGGCAGTCAACGGCGTCCGCAGCTCGTGAGCCGCGTCTGCCATGAAACCGCGCTCGCGTTCCAACGCGGCGCCGAGTCGCCCGAGCAGGTCATTGAGTGCGCCGACGAGGGGCTGCACTTCGCCCGGCAGGTTACCGGCAGGCAACGGGTCGAGAGCAGTCACCTTGCGAGATTGGACCAACGCGGTCAGCCGTTTGAAGGGCTCGAGCGAATGGCCAACCGCGAACCAGATGAAGATCACCAGCATGGGCATCAACAGCACGAAGGGTGTCAGGGTCCGAAGCGCCAGCTCCACTGCCTGCCGCTCCCGTACGCGCATGGGTTGCGCGACCTGGATGACCTTTGTGGGTGCCTGCACACCAAACATTCGCCAGCGGCCCTCGCTCGTGACGGCCGTTGCAAATCCGAGTGTGGTAATCGCGGGCAGTACAGCATGCGGCCGCGACAAATAGACGCGCACGCCGTCCAGCGTCCAGACCTGCACCACAAAGTCATAATCCGCCGTGGTCTGCGGGATATCCGGATTCAACAGGTATTCAACCGGCTGATCGCTCAGGAGCAATGCGGTCTGGCGCAGGTGATAGTCGAAGAACGCGTCCGCCTCCACGAGGGCGTTGCGATAGACAAACCAACCTCCAACCGCTCCTACAAACAACACGCCGCCGAGCAACCAGACGAGCAGCCGCGCACGAACTGAATTCATGCGGGTCTCACGCGATAGCCGACCCCGCGTACGTTGACGATGAAGTCGGATCCCAACTTGCGTCTCAACCCGTGGATGTGCACTTCCACCGCATTGCTCTCCACTTCTTCTCCCCAGCCGTAGAGCCTCTCCTCGATCTGCGCACGGGAGAGGATGTTTCCCGGCCGTTCCATCAGCAGCCGCAGCAGCGCGAATTCCCTGGGCGACAGCGTGATCTCGCGCCCGTCCTGCGTGACCCGATGGTTCGCAGGATCCAGGATGACGCCGAGGTGCTCGACTTCCGGCACGGTGCGTCCCGATTTACGCCGCAACAAGGCGCGGATGCGTGCCGCCAGCTCGTCGAGATCGAAGGGTTTGACCAGGTAGTCATCCGCGCCGGCATCGAGCCCCTGCACGCGGTCGGAGACGGCGTCACGCGCCGTGATAATGAGCACCGGCAGCATTTCCTGGCGTGCACGCAGGGCTTTCAGCAGCTGCAAGCCGTCCTTGCGAGGCAGCCCGAGGTCCAGCAACAGCAGGTCGAACGGCTCGGTGCGCAAAACCCGGTCCGCCGAATCGCCGTCCCGCACCCAGTCCACGGCGAAGCCATCCCGCCGCAGGCCGGTCCGCAGCGCTTCTCCGATCATGGCGTCGTCTTCAACGAGCAGCAGTCTCACGATCCGCCGTATCCTTGTTCCATGAGGAGCTATTCTTGAGCATAGTCGAACGCCTGGTTCAGGGCAGCGCACATCTCGGCGTCACTCTCACCGAGTCGGATGCCGGGCGACTCCTGCGGCTGCTCGACGAGCTGGAGCGCTGGAACCGGACGTACAACCTCACAGCGATCCGCAATCGCGATGACATGTTGACTCATCATCTGCTGGACAGCGTTTCCATTCATCCCGATCTCGAGGGCACGACGGTGGCCGATGTTGGCACCGGCGCGGGCTTCCCGGGCCTGCCGTTGGCAGTTCTGAACCCGCAGCGGCGCTTCACCCTCATCGATTCCAACGGCAAGAAAATCCGCTTTGTGCAGCACGCGGCCCGCGAGCTCGGACTGGATAATGTTGAGGGGTTGCATGGGCGCGTCGAGGTCATGAAGGATCGTGTCTTTGACACTGTCGTCGCCCGGGCGTTCGCTGCCTTGCCGGAGTTGGTCGCCAACGTCGCCCCTTTGTGCGGCCCGCAGACACGGGTTCTGGCAATGAAAGGCAAATGGCCGCAAAGCGAGATCGACGGGCTGCCTGCGCCATGGCGTCAACAGGGGTCTCGCGAGGTGACAGTTCCGGGGCTGAACGAATCACGCTGCGTTGTGGTGTTGAGTCGTGGCTAGGGGCAGGGCCGTCGTTTCCTTGACGACGGCCATCGCAATGGAGGAATTCACCTCCTGCACACCGGGAAAGCGCGACAAGTGATCCAGGAAGAAGGCTTCATACGCCTTGATGTCGCGGCAGACGATCCGCAGCAGGAAGTCTGTCTCCCCCATCATGGTGTAGCACTCGAGAATCTCCGGGTGCTTCCGTACCGCCTGCTCGAATTTCAAAAGGGCGTCGCGCCCATGTCCCGAGAGCTTCACCCGCGAGAACACCAGGACGTTCAAGCCCACCTTCTCACGATCCAGCACGGCTACTCGGTTCTTGACCACGCCCAGCTCCTGGAGCCGGCTCACCCGGCGCCAGCAGGTCGATGGAGTCATTCCCACGCGCTCGGCGACATCCGCCGCGGACAGATCCCCGTGCTCCTGCAGCACGTCCAGAATCCGCAGATCGCCCCGGTCGAGCTCCACTTGCATCGTCTGTCTCACTTTGAACCCCATCAGTGAGATGGATGGTTCATCACCGGGGCCTCCAGAGCAACTTTTGCGACGCGGCAAGGTGAAATGAGGCGCCTGACGGTTCGACCAAGGGGCCGCACGTGCCCCGCGAACCGCTGCGCCGCGTACACTCTCCCCCCATGAAGAGGGTCATCGCAGTAGCGAACCAAAAGGGTGGCGTCGGAAAGACGACCACCGCAGTGAACCTGGCAGCCTCACTGGCGGCCACCAAGCGGCGTGTCATGCTGATCGATCTCGATCCGCAGGGAAACGCCACAATGGGCAGTGGCGTCGACAAGTCGCAGCTGCAATGGAGCTCGTGCGACGTGCTGCTGGGTGAGGCTGAGATCAGCGCGGCACTGGTTCGCGTCGATCCGGGTGGTTTTGACCTGCTGCCTTCGAACCAGGACCTCACGGCAGCTGAAGTACGCCTCCTCACGATGATGGCGGGGCGCGAGACGAAGCTGCGAAACGCGCTTGCGCCTCTGCGCGAGTCCTATGACGTCATCCTCATCGACTGCCCGCCGGCTCTCAACATGCTGACGGTGAACTCGCTGGTCGCGGCGGATAGTGTCCTGATTCCGATGCAGTGTGAGTACTACGCGCTGGAGGGATTGACTGCCCTCATTGGCACCGTCGATCAGATCAAAGGGGCGGTGAATGAGAGCCTGGAAATCGAGGGCATTCTGCGCACGATGTTCGATCCCCGGAATAATCTCGCCAATGAGGTGAGTGCCCAGCTGATCATGCATTTCGGCGACAAGGTGTTCCGTACGATCATTCCGCGCAACATCCGGCTCGCGGAGGCGCCGTCGTTTGGCAAGCCTGTGTTGTTTCACGACAGGGAGTCGCGGGGTGCGCTCGCGTACCTGGCACTCGCTGGCGAGATGATTCGTAGAGAGGAAGAGGAGCGGGAGCAGGTGGCAGGTGCCGCGACCACTGTCGCGTCGGGCGATAACGGCTCCGGTCTCGCGGTCGCGCAGGACGATGCTGCCTCCACAACCGAATCTCACGACGATCCCGCTGTAATCGAGCCGGACCCGGCCGCTGCACACTCGGGCAACTGATTGAGTGACCTGCGGCACCTGTCCGAGCCGCCGCTCGAGCGGCCCGCCGAGTCAGCTGTGCGCGCGGCCGATCTGGCCGACCGATGGGTCGCTGACCGAAGCCACACTCGGCCAGAGGTTGGCGAAGCGGCTCGAAGGGCGCCGCTTCGCCTTACGGAGACAGTCGAGATTCGTGCCGGGCACGCTCCCGCTCGCTATGATCCGGCCATGATTCACAAAAAACCCACATTAGGCCGGGGGTTGGCGGACCTACTGGGGCAGAGCACCTCGCGCCCCGCACCTGCAACGGGCACGAACGGACCTGCCGCGGCGCCGGCTCCCCTGGGAGAGGAGCTTGCAAAGCTGCCGCTCGACCTTCTGCAACGCGGTAAATATCAGCCGCGCATAGACATGCGGCCCGAAACGCTGCAGGAGCTGGCGGATTCCATCAAGGCGCAGGGCGTCGTTCAGCCGATCGTCGTCCGTCCGATTGATGTTCCCGCTGGCGCCACCGGATCTTCGCAGCACTACGAGATCATCGCCGGCGAGCGCCGCTGGCGTGCGGCGCAGATGGCAGGCCTCACCGAAATTCCGGCGGTCATCCGCCGCATCCCGGACGAGGCCGCGATTGCGGTCGCCCTGATCGAAAACATCCAGCGCGAGAACCTGAATCCTCTGGAAGAGGCGCGAGCGTTGCAACGACTCATCAGCGAATTCGCGCTGACCCATCAGCAGGCTGCGGAAGCGGTGGGCCGCTCCCGTGCTGGCGTGAGCAACCTGCTTCGCTTGCTGGAGCTGGCACCCGAGGTCGCCGACCGCGTCGAGAAGCGCGAAATCGAGATGGGCCATGCCCGGGCGCTGTTAGCGCTGTCAAACCGGAAGCATCAGGTCGAGATCTCGGTGCTCATCGTCAAGAAGGGCCTGTCGGTTCGAGATACTGAAGCGCTGGTGCGGCGCATGCAGCAATCACCGGCGAGTCGGGTCGAAGCGGCCTCACCCGGCGATCCCAACGTGAATCGCCTGGAGCAGGAGCTGGCGGAGAAGCTCGGCGCGAAGGTTGCGATCCAACATTCGACCGGCGGTAAAGGCAAGCTGGTGGTCAGCTACAACAGCCTCGACGAGCTCGACGGAATCCTCGCGCACATCCACTGACATAACGGCGCGCCGTTACGGCTCGCGAAAGACGCTGCTGCGCGCGCTTTCAACCAGTGCCACCGACACTCGCAACCCCTTGATTTTGGGTGTTAAGCACCCATCTTTGGAACAGTTGCCCCCAGGGTGTACTCGCCCGATGATCCGGCCTTCTTACGTTGTGGACTGCCGCGCGTGCGATCTCTATAATCCGCCGGCTTTTTG
>JAXDQF010000481.1:0-5236 GCA_034668025.1 Gammaproteobacteria bacterium
CCCGTAATCCGACCGGCCGATCTCAAAACATGGTCAACCTGCCGTTTCTTCATTGAGTCGTCTCACTTCGTCGCGCGATAAC
This sequence comes from Gammaproteobacteria bacterium, assembly GCA_034668025.1. Classification (GTDB taxonomy): domain Bacteria; phylum Pseudomonadota; class Gammaproteobacteria; order Steroidobacterales; family Steroidobacteraceae; genus 13-2-20CM-66-19. The sequence goes on from JAXDQF010000481.1 coordinate 83, forward strand.
ATACCGACATAGGGCGGCGACTGTCGCAGGCGGTTGGAATCCTCAGCCACAATTCCTGAAGAAAATCATGCACTTGAGTAACTCCGTGATTTGCGGAGTGCCGTATTCGGTGCCAAATGATCCTCCCGATTCCAGCATAGCCTTCGTCCGTTTTTGGCCGCTGGTACGTTGATCAGCTGATGATCGCTTGCCGCGATCAGCCCGAATCGTGTCCGTAACTGATCTCTGCTGGGCAGCGTGGGTGACCGGTGGGTGCCGATTGGCTTTCACGCCGGCGTAACCCATGGCCTCGCGTAGCGCGATGACGTCTGCCTCAACCGCACCCTCCGTCCACGCGGCATATACGGTCAGCATAGTCAGAACGCGGTGGCCGTGTTCCTTGGCCACCAGCAATGGATTGCGGCCTAACATCAGGTTCCAACTCACCATTTCCGAACCCGGGATTGTTCTCCGTCTCGCCATATCAGTGATCGGCGAAGTCGCACCGGCACTGCGTGAGCTGGGGGTCGAGGTCAAAGAAATAATCAGTGCTGATGCGCCGGTGTCATCGCGCGCTTCAGAATCCGTAACCGAGCGACTCTATCCGGACGACGACACCATTCTCGAAGCGAATACGCTGCATGAGCCGATCCGGCCCGAAGTTATACGTCCAGACCTCGACGGGAATTGAATTTGCCGAACGCTGAATGGCAGGAGGTAGTATACCAAGCGGTCCTAACGCCGTGGCTGACTCGTTGTATATGGGTTGACGTTCGATTTGAGCGGGTGGACCGCATCGAGCGACCGCCTCAGCCTGGGTGGTTCCGTTGGTGATCAGCTTTTCTCCGCACTGTAGTTGGTCGGCGGGGGCCGACAGCGGAAACGAGGCTATGAGCACAAGAATGATGTTGGATGATTTCATATGCGTGAGCCTCAGTAGCCCCACTCGAATGCGATGTACTGCATCTGGTTGCCACGCTCAATCTGCAGCACAACCGCTTGTCCCGGCTTCATGGCCTGAGTCGCCGACCTGAGTTGTTGAACCGACTCAATCGGCTTCTGGTTCATGCCATAGATGATGTCCCCCGGGGCCAGTTCCGAGCTGTAGATGTTTGATCCGGGCGACCTGGCAGTGACGACGACTCCGGAGGAGTAGCGCGGCCTCGAGAGCATGGGACGGATTCGGTTATCCAGGTCCACAACGCATACGCCCAGGCCGTCGATAACATTGTGAGGATCGATCAGGTCGGCAAGGTCCACTCGCTTGTCCCTGTGTTGCAGCGCTGGAACTACCACTGAGATCTTCTTTGAGCCACGCAACACGTCCACCTCGAGATCCTGGTCCGCAGGATGCAGGTAAAGAGCCGCGGTGAACCCGGGAAGCCCAAAAACCTGCCAGCCATCAACAGCATTGATGATGTCCTGCGATTTGAGCCCCGCGGCCTCGGCAGGTCCGGCCGGAGCGACATCCGAAATGAGGACGCCCCACTCGCGTGAGAGGCCCAGTCCAGCGGCCAGGGGAGGCGTGATCTCCTGGGCACCCGCGCCGATTTCCGCACGCTGTACGAAGCCGTACTTTCGCAGGCTGTCGTACACGAATCGGACAACGCGCGCGGGGATGGCGAAGCCGAGTCCTTCACTGCCCCCGCCTCGGGTCAGAATGAAGGTATTGAGCCCAATGACATGACCATCCAGGTCGATGAGCGGACCTCCGCTGTTGCCGGAATTGATGGCCGCGTCTGTCTGTATGAATACGAGCGGCACATCCGGGTTGGGTTGCCGCCAGACCGAGCTCACTATGCCCAGCGTCACCGACCCCTGTAATCCTTCGGGACTGCCGATGGCGAGGACCAACTCACCCGGGTAGACCGGCCGGGTCGCCGCGATTTCCAGCGCCGGAAGGCCGTGAGCCTCGACCTTGAGCAATGCGAGATCACTCTCCTTGTGAGTTCCAATGAGCACGGCGTCCAGTGTCCTGCGCTGACCACGCGCGGGCATCTCGAGTGGGGATGCGCCAGGGGGCTGGGGGAGGGCAACGCGAATTCTCTGCGCACTCTCTACCACGTGAGCATTGGTGAGGATATAGCCCTCGGGATCTACAATTACACCCGACCCTATCGTCCGTTGGTGCGCGACCCCGGACACGTTGTTGCGAAGGCGTTCCTCGTATGACGGTCCATATCCATCGACCACAATCTGCACTACCGCCGGGGAAACGCGGTTCGTGAGCGCAACAAGCGACGTGTTGAGTTGATGGAGAGTCTGGGAACCGTGCGCGGCGACGCTGGCACGCTCGCTCGCGGTGGCGATGGCCGTATCAGACTTCTCAGTCTGCGCGAGGGCGATTGGCGACGCCCAGACTGAAAAAATCGAGAGGACGCACGCTAGCAAAGACAACTTCGCATGGCCTCTCGGAGTGCTCATGTGTCGGGACATCAGTAATACGCCTCTTTCGGTAGTTTCCCTGGTTGTGTTGCGGTCGGCTGGAGAGGCTGACCGATCGGCCGCGCCGATTCATCAAGTGGACATCCCGGCGTTTGCTGCTCCTTCGAAGGAGGTTGCGCTTGCTGGGATCGGGCAACCGCCCTGTCAGCCCGAGCGATGGCCTGATCGACTGTTGTCCACAAGCGCCCCTGCTCAGCGCAGGTGGCTCCGTATTGAAATAGTGATCGCATCGTGGCCGGACGGAAGTCGAGCGCACTGACTTGGCTGTAGTCTGCGGGGACCGCGGTAAACTGCAGCTCCATGCCGTGGAGTTGCGCGAATCCCGCCGTGGTTGCCAGCTCGATCCGGGTCATGTGTCGCGTTGCGGCCGCGAAGCTTCTTGCGAGAACTGGAACAGTGCTGAAGCGCGTCGTGCGGGGCGCAGTGGCCAATTGGCCATTGACCAGAACGAAGATCTTACCGCGCCTGAAACCGGCCAAATCCAGTGATGAGAAGAAGACACTCTCCGGTGCGCCCACAAAGGGGACGGTCGTCGCCCCATCCACGTGCATCTCGTCATAGATACGACCCTCCTCCTCGACATGTATGAGGACCGGCCGAAAGGCACCGGGTACACTCGCCGAGGCGAGCAGCACGTCTCGAAATAGTTGACGTGCCCGCTCGTCCCCGCGAGCTGCAATTGCACCCATGTCCCACACGACGGTTTCTTCCTTATCGAGGTCCGTCGTCGCCACTTCGAGCAACCGCCCGCGCGCGGCTTCGCGAGCGACCGCATGAAGAAGGTCCAGGGTGACAAAGTGATTGACCAAAGCAGTCAGCGGCCGGTCGTCGTACAAGCCGGGCAGGAAGAGCCCGGCGAGCCAACGTGCATGCAGCAGGTGCTGTGTGTGTTGGCCGGAGTAGGCTTCCGTGAGTTGCACGTCCCAGTCAGGCCCGAGAAAGGCAAAGGGTGCAATCAGGGCACCCGTGCTGACACCCGTGACTACCTGAAACTCAGGGCGCTCGCCGCGACGACTGAGCCCGACCAGCGCTCCCGCGCCGAACGCACCCGCTGCACCGCCGCCTGAAAGTGCTAACACGTTTATCGTACCGTCCGGGGACGCATTGCTAACGCGCTGCAGTCTCTCAGAAGCACGCGCGTTGAGGCTGCGCCAGTCCGCGCTGTAGTAACGCACGTCCGAGGGGAATCCCACCGGAGTCGCTGTCCCGAAGAAGGCGGTATGAGCTTCTCGCCGAGGAAGGGTACAGCCGGCCAGCAAGCACAGACAGAGTAGGGACAGGGTCGATAGTTTTCTCATCGCAGCGACTACAGGGGTAAACCGCGTCAGCTCCAACAGCCCGCTCGGTGCAGCGGGCGTTGGTAACGTTGTAGCGTGTTCCATCTATGCCGCTGCCGGCGTGGGAGTCAGAGCTGGCGCGGCTGTGCGTTCGACTCTGAACCAGGCAGCGTAAAGTGCCGGAACGAAGAAGATCGTCAGCGCAGTAGCGACCGTGAGCCCACCCATGATGGCTATGGCCATCGGGCCCCAGAACACGCTCCGGGAGAGCGGAATCATGGCGAGCACGGTGGCAGCAGCGGTCAGCAGTACCGGGCGCGTGCGATGAACAGCTGCAAGGACCACGGCACTCCATGCGTCGTGACCTTCGGCGATTTCCGTCTGCACCTGATCGATTAGAATGACGGAGTTGCGCATGATCATCCCGCCGAGTGCGATGATGCCGAGGATCGCGACAAAGCCGAGTGGTGCGTGAAACAGCAGTAGTCCGCCGACTACGCCGATGAGTCCGAGCGGCGCGGTGAGGAACACCATCCACATGCGCGAGAAGTTCTGCAACTGCAGCATCAGGATGAGCAGAATCGTAACCAACATGACCGGCACGACGGCCATGAGTGCACGGTTGGCTTTGTCACTTTCCTCTACGGCGCCACCGACGTCAATGCGATAGCCGGACGGCAGCTTCGCTTTGATATCCGCCAGCTTCGGCATGATTGCCTGAGTGACGGAGACGCCCTGCTCACCGTCCTTGACATCAGCGCGAACCGTGATCGCCATGTCGCGGTTGCGGCGCCAGAGCACGGGATCCTCCAGCTCGTAACTCACCCGCGCGACCTGCGACAGCGGCACAACCGTGCCATGGCCCGTGAAGATGTTGACGTCCTTCACTGTATCGAGATCCAGACGTTCTTCTGGCACTGCCCGTGCCACGATATCGATGAGGTTCTCGTTCTCGCGCAGTTGAGACACAGTTGCGCCGTTCATGATTGTCTGGGTCACCACCGAGATCTCCGCCGGCGTCAGTCCGAGCGAACGCGCCTTGTCTTGATCGACATCTACTTTCAGCGTGCGAACGGGATCATTCCAGTCGAGCTGGACGTCTCGAACCTGGGAACTCGAGGCGACGACGTGTTCAACATCACGCGCGATGGCGCGCACCTGCTGAATATCCGGGCCGACGATGCGGAACTGCACCGGGAAACCTACCGGTGGGCCCATTTCGAGTCGAGTGACCCGTACCCAGGTGTCAGGAAAGTCCCTGTCAACTGATGCCATCAGCCGTGAGCGCACCCGTTCGCGAGCCTCGAGATCCTCGGTCATGACGATGAAGGTGGCATACCCTGGATTTGGCAGCTCCGGCGAGAGCGCGAGATAGAATCGTGGGGAGCCTGCGCCGGTGTACGCCGTGTAGTATTTGACACCCGGCTCCTTCGCAAGCACCTTCTCCATCTTC
>JAXDQF010000482.1:0-10331 GCA_034668025.1 Gammaproteobacteria bacterium
GTGTACACGTACAAGGTGATAGGGGCATCAGGCTTCTCCCCCGTGTATTGAATCTCCGGCCCCACAGGGACAATTGACCCAGCGCGCACATACAACGGAATGTGCGCAAGCGGGGCTGCAGCCTTGACATGCGTCCCGCCTTCCAATTTCTCAGCGCTGTAAAAGTCATACCAACTCACCCCCGCCGGCAGATAAACATCGCGGCTGCGAGCGCCATACTCATAGACAGGGCTCACAAGAAAGGCGGGGCCGAACATGTATTGATCGGCGATGTTGCGGACGTTATTGTCAGTGGGAAAGTCCATGACGAGCCCGCGCATAATCGTGTAGTCGTTGTGGTATGTCTGCGCTGCCACTGTGTAGATATAGGGCAGTAATCGGTAGCGCAGTTTGTCGAAAAACACCAGAGTCTGATAAGTCTCGGGGCTCGAAGCGCCGAGGTTGTAGATCTCCCGATACGGCATCTGCCCATGCGACCGGAACAGCGGTACAAAAGCCCCGAATTCAAACCAACGCGTATTGAGCTCCAGCCATTCCTGCCGGTCTTTTGCATTCGGCTTCTGGTAGCGGGACTCGAGAGCAAATCCACCGATATCGAACGACCAATTCGGCAATCCTGACAACGAGAAATTAACGCCCGCTGAGATCTGGTCATGCAAATCTGACCATCGCGAAGCCACATCGCCACTCCAGGTGGCGGCGGCATAGCGCTGCAGCCCCGCAAACGCCGAGCGCGTCAAAATAAAAGCACGCTCGCCCGGATGTGAGCCCCGAAACCCCTCATAAACTCCCTGCGCATGCATCAGCGGATAAGAGTTGAAAACTTCCCCACCAGGACCCACAGCCGTAGGCCCTATTCGCAACTTCAGCTCTTCCGGATCGAGATTCGACTGTATATCCGGCTCGCTGGCATCCAGCCACCAGGCGTCGATACCGAGTTTCCCGAGATTATCCTCCACCTGCTGCCAGAACAGGCGCCGCGCATCCGGCGAATAAGGATCATAAAACGACGAGACATACCCGTGCCCAACCCAGTCCTTCTGCTGTTTCTCAACATTGCGCCTATACATGTGACCCTTGGCGTCGAGCTCCTTGAAATGATCCGTGGTGGGATAGAATTTAGGCCACACGGAAATCATCAGCTGCGCATGCTGTGCGTGCAACTGCTCAACCAGCTCTCGTGGGTTCGGATACCGCGCCGGATCAAACTGATGCGAGCCCCAACTGTCCTCCCGCCAGTAAAACCAATCCTGCACAATGTTATCAAGCGGAATCCCCCGCTTCCGATACTCGGCAACCACACCCAGCAACTCAGCCTGCGTCTTGTAACGCTCCCGACTCTGCCAAAAGCCGTACGCCCATCGGGGCAACAACACCGCTTTACCCGTTACAAACCGGTACCCGCTGATCACATCGTCAGCGCTGGCGCCCTTGATGAAATAGTAGTCAATGGCACGCCCATTCTGCGAAAACAACGACAACCCGCTCCGTTTCTCCACCGGCAAAGCATCGCGATGCTTCAATGACAAATACCCAATCGTCCGATCCCACTCGATGCGGATCGAGTGCTGCTGCGTCTTTTCGAGGTCCAATGCAAAATTCCGGTACCACGGGTTCCAGTTCTGTCGCCACGCATCGAGCACTAAATGCCCGTCGATATACAACTTGTGATAGTCGCTCGCATAAAGCGCAAACGTGTGCCGTCCAGTGGTCTGGGCGGCAAACTTCCCCTCCCACACCACCTTCTGGTGGGGCGGCTTTCCGAGTTGCGCAGGGTAGTTATCAGGCGATGTCGGCCCATACTGATAATCGAGCTCACTCTCAACACGCGTGAGCCGAACTTTCCCGTCGGCGCCGTAATAACGAGCAGTGAGACCGCCCTTGTTGCCGTCAGCGTCATAGAGATCGAGCGATTCCGCGAGCGGCTGCCACGGGCGTGGGTCGCCGAATCGGGTTATCGAGTTGTTGTCCCAGAGCAATCCGTAGTTACGACTGGAGACAATAAACGGCACAGCGACATCGATGTTGTGCTGTGCCAGCTCTACATTCTCTCCCTGATAGTTCATCTGCCCGTTCTGGTGTTGACCCAGGCCGTAGAACGCCTCATCGGAAGGTGACTCGAACTGCTGCTGGATCGAATAAACAGAGTCCCCCTGCACTCGAACCGGCGTGAAATGCCGCCCGCTGCCCAGCTCGCTCAACACAAACTGTCCTTGTTTGTCGCGGAAGGCAACGGCTCCAGTGTCCACCGATACCTGCGCAAGAACTTCGGCTGTCTTCACCGAGACGACGCCATCCTTCTCACTCACATCAAATGGCACCGTGCCATCTGACTTTCCCACCGCCATCAAGCTCGGCGGCAACCCAACCGACTCAGTTGGAAACGCCGTCACCCGAATGATCTTCGGTGTGAGAATCGTCAGGCGCACCTTCTTCGCCGGCCCGGCAGCCGGCGTCACCACCACATCCATGCTCGTCTTCGCATAGTGCACTACCTCGGCCGCCGGTTTGACGTCCCGCCCACAAGCCCCGAGCAACACAACCGCAATGACCGCGCAACCGCTGATTACTCTATTGAGCACAAATGCCTCATTCAATAAGTCGCCACAGAACCCAGCCACCCCCACCTAGCCATTCACCTCTCACCCGGCGCAGCAAACGTAAACTCGTGCTGCTCCCCATTGAACGCCACCACAACCCGTAACGACCGCTCCTCCTTGCGTCCAAACTTGATCGTCTGCGTCACAACCTGCCCCCCGACAGCGCTGGCGGACGCAACCTGAACAGGTTGCAGAATCGCCGCTGACAGGTCCGCAATCTGCTGCTGCAACTTGGGATCATCCATCTTGGTCGGAGCGGCCCGCGGCGGCCCGTGAGCGGACACACTCGTGCCCATCGAATTGCTGCCGGCCGTGTAGTTACCTACATCCGGCCGTCCCGCCATATCGTGCATCATGGTGGGCCCGCTGGTGCCAAACGTGTCGACACTCCGCGTCCCGCTCGTTTCTGGCGCGCCTGCAGCGGCACGAGTTTCCCGTACCAGTTGATCCAGCGTCACCAGCGGAATCGATTGTCCCGCCGCGGTGAAGACCTTCACGTCATCCGGCCCGAAGGTCGAAGCGGTAGTGTTGCGGTTGAATGCGACAACCTTCAACACCAGCCGCCCCTGCGCCAAGGTGGGATCGGCCATCACCTTCACGACGCCATGATCCTTGGTTGAGCTCAACCCCTCGAGCACCACCGGGCTGACATTCACCCTCGGCTCGGCGGCCCGGACAGCGTGACCCGCCGTAACAACGAGCCCCGCACCACCGAGCACCGTGAGCAACATTTCAAGACGGATTTTCATAGGCTTCATGCCTGACAGTTGTGAAAAATGAATTCCCCGTGAGTCGGCATAGCCTGCGCCACCCTGCGAATCGTCACCCGCATCGCAGCCAGATGCCGCCGAATATCCCCAACCCCCAAAACGTCCACCAGCGGATCGAACGCCCTGGGCACAATGCCCTGCCCCGTGAGCACCGCCAGCCAGTTGGGATCCTGAAACAGCTCGCTCCCCTCCGACGATTCAACAACCTCGATCGCGCAAAAACCGCCCCTGAGTGCTCGCGCCAGAGCCGCGGCTGTCATCCAGCCGGCCGTCCCGCCGCCCACGATGACGATCTTGCGGATACGGCGATCAGAGGAGTCAGGCGGCATAACGCGCGATGAAATCGCTGTGCATCGGCATACCTTCAGCGAGCCGCCGGATGGCTCGACGGCGCTGCAGAAGGCCACGCTTCAGATGTTCGGTGTCGATGTTGTCGACGAGCGGGTCGTAGCGCTTAGGGTAGATATTCTGCCCAAGAAAAATGGAGACCCAACTCGGCTCCTGATAAGACTCCTCACTGTAAAGCGGCACGCGTCCAGAGCTCCTGAAAACTTCCATCTTGTGCTTCAGACTGTCCGGCACGCTCATGGTGCTGCAGTAACGCCACAACGGCGAATCGTCACGCTGCGTCGCGCAGTAATGCAGGATGAGGAAATCCCGTATGCGCTCGAGCTCGTTCACCGACACCCGGTTATATTCCGCGCTCACGGCAGGATCGAAATTCCGATCGGGGAACATCTCTATCAGGCGCGCGAGCGCGGTCTGGATCAGCTGGATGCTCGTCGATTCCAATGGCTCCAGGAAGCCGCCGGCCAGTCCGACCGCGAGACAGTTTCGGTTCCAAAATTGTTTTCGGTGACCCGTTGTGAAGCGCAACAACCGCGGCTCGGCGAGCGGTCGGCCGTCCAAACCGCTCAACAAAGCATCGGTCGCCGCGTCGTCGCCGATGTACTGACTGCAGTACACATAACCGTTGCCGGTCCGATGTTGCAGGGGAATCCGCCATTGCCAGCCCGCCGCGCGAGCCGTAGACACCGTATAGGGCGTGAGATCGCCTTCGCAGGTACACGGGACAGCTGCGGCCCGGTCGCAAGGTAACCAGTGAGACCACTCCTCGTAACCCGTGTGCAATGCCTGCTCAATGAGCAGGCCTCGGAAACCCGACGCATCGATAAAAAACTCCGCATCGATACGCTCACCACTGTCGAGCACCAGTGTGCGGATGAAGCCGTCCTCTCCACGTAACTCAACATCGACAACCTTCCCTTCCTTGCGACGAACACCGCGCGCCTCGGCGTTCGCACGCAAATAGCGCGCGTACAGACCGGCATCGAAATGGTAGGCATACTTGTAATCGGCAGCCGGGAGTGAAAAGCGCCCCAGCTTGCCAATCACATACGGAAGCGAATGCTCACCGAGCGCCGCAGCCTGGCCCAGTTGGCGCATCTTCAGCCAATGGTGATGCGGCGGTATCCCCTCGATGGGCGCTCCAAAGTCCCCAAAGAAGTGGAAGTGGGTTTGTCCCAGGCGGGACCAGTCCCGGAACTCGATACCGAGCTTGAACGTGCCGCCCGTCTTGCGCAGAAAGTCCGCCTCGTCAATACCCAACAGCCCATTCAGGACCTGGATCACCGGCACGGTGGCCTCACCCACACCGACGATCCCGATCTCCTGCGACTCGATCAACTGAATCGTGACATCCGCAGGCTTCAGAAAGCGCGCGAGCACCGCCGCCGCCATCCAGCCCGCGGTGCCACCGCCGACGATGGCGATCTTCCGAATGCGGTCTGCCGACATTGGGTTGTGAAGACTCGTTAGAACTGCGCGCGCACGGCCAACGCATACCTCCGATCCGTATCAGTCCAACTATACCGGGGTGCCAGGACCGCGCCGCCCACATCGAGGTACGTTCGGCTGTTCAGCAGATTGGTCGCCTGTACGCCCACCTTGAAATGGCTGCTGATGGTAAAGAACACTTCGCTGTCCAACTGACCATAGTTCTCAGACCAGACAGGCGCGTTGATATTGGCAGCGGAAGTCGTCAACAGATAGCGTTCGCGCCAGTTCCAGGCCAGTCGCGCGCTGATGATTGATCTTTCATACATCAGGTTCGCGTTATAGCTCCACCGCGACATCCCCTCCAGGGGCAGCGTCTGATCGGCCGAACCCGTGGTCTGATTCGTATCGAGAACGTTCACAACCGGGTTACGCCCGCCGGAGCTGTCGACGAGCGTGATGTTCCCCTGGAATCCGAGCCCCCGCAGCGGGCCTGGCAGAAAGTCGAAGAATTGCTGATAGGACGCCTCGAACCCCCGAATCCGACCCTTCGAGCCGTTCTGGTAACGCGTCACCTGGAACGTCTCCGTAACGCCGTTCGACGTCAGGGTCTCGTTGTCCGGGCCCCCGAAAATATAGTCATGAATGTCCTTGTAGAAAACGTCAAACGTCAGGCTGCCAGTGGGCGCGAAGTACCATTCCAGGCTGGCGTCGAATTGGTTCGCCCGCGTCGGCTTCAACTGAGGATTGCCACCCGTACCGGCAATAGAGCTCACCAGTGCCGGCTGATAGCCAGTGTTACCCAGGAACGAGAACCCCACGTTCGTATAAGGCAGCATCTGCGTGAACGACGGTCGCACCATTGCTTTACCAGCCGCAAATCGCAGCTGCAGGTCCTTAGTCAGCAGGAAGCGGATGTTGGCGGTCGGCAGCACATCCGTGTAGTTGTTGGCCGGGAAAGTATAGGATTGATTTCCACCCGCGGAGAAAGTGGTTGCATCCACGAGGAATTGACAGGCGGCCGCGCCATTGGCCGCAATGCAATCCGCGGGACTGAGGGCATTCTGGAGAGGATTGATGTTCAGCGAGCCGGTTGCGGCCCGCTCCTGCGTCCGCACGACGCGCACACCGATATTGCCGTCCATCCTGCCGAGCCACGTGTGCTCGTGGGCAAACCGCAGCAACCCGTACGCTGCATAAGTGTGTTCCTGCTGGTCATTGATGCCGCTGACGGGGTTATCTGCCCCGGGAGTGGCCTTCGACCAGTCCGTCGTCAGCGGCATCCAACCAGAGCCCGGATTCTCGGCTGCCTGCAGAATCGAATAGGCATAAGCGGTTCCGTTGCGGACGAGCTGGTACGACGGGAAATAACCTACACCCGGCAACTGGACCTTACCCCGGAAGAAATTGTTGAACGAGACCAGCTGCGAGGCAAATGCCGGCGTCGAATTGTTGAGAAACAGCGGCGCGCCGCCGCCCCAGTACTGATGACTCAGAATGGCCCAGTTGTAGCCCGTCTCGCGCGTGATGGCCGTCTTGTCCGTGGCACGAATTCCGAAGCGGAATGAATCGAGCCATTCGTTGTCCTCGAACTTGTAGTCACCATCCAGCCGCTCGGCCCAGGAATGCGCGTCGTTGTCTTCCAGGTGGTCCATCGCAGCCGCCCACCAGTAGTTGGCCGGGTTCGTCAGCACATTCGGTGACTGAGTCAACATCATGTACGGAGTGTTGCTGCCGACGTTGAAGGTGAGATTGGTGTCGGGAATCGCGTTGCCGCTCGAATCGCCCACCTGCGTAAACGCAGTCAGACTCGTAATGTCTGCGTGCGATTTGATGTATTGCACGTCTCCCGTGAATTGCAGGCGGGCCGTCGCCTGAAACTTCGCCGTGAGTGAGAAATCCGTCGTGGAGTGATGCTGCTGCTCGAATCGCGTATCCAGCTGCGGCGTGATGGGAAGCGTCCCGGACGTCAGGACGCCGGAGCTGTTGAAATTGGCAGGGAACGCGAAAGAATTACCGAGGTAGGAGCCGTAGTCGCCGTCCGCGTATTCCAGGTCATGCGGGTTCGCCTTGGCCTGAAACGCCTGTGCCGTGAACAGCCACGCATCCGACGGCTGCCATTGCAGAGCTGCCGCGACAGCGGTCCGCCTCTGTTGCCAGTCGATGCGCCGCCATCCCATCGAGTTGGGAAGATACACAGTCGCGCCCGCGGGCAAGCCGCTTTCGGCCGTTGCGAGTGTCTCCGGAACGAAGCGCCCGAGTTGGATGCTGTCGGTCCGGTTGCCGATATTGCCCAGACTGGCTGACACCAGGCCGCCGATGCGGCCGATGTCGGTCTCCCACTGGTTGCTATACAGTGCATTGCCGGAGAAGAATCCCTTCTTCAGCAGATCCGCATAGTTATAGTCACCGGAGAAGGCGATCTGCTGTTTGGCCGAATCGAACGGCAGCCGCGTGCGTAAATTGACGATGCCCCCCACGCCGCCCTCGACCTGATCTGCGGCTGGATTCTTATACACATCGATACCGGACAACAAATCCGCCGAGACGTCCTCGAAACTGACGGCACGGCCGTCGTTCGCGGAAAAAATGTCCCGTCCGTTGAGCTCGCTGCGTACCCAGGACAGGCCACGAATAAACACCCCTCCGCCCTCAGACGCCAACCGCGCAGGATCGCGATTGTTGTCAGTACGTTGGAGTGTGATACCGGGAATTCGCTGTAGCGCCTCCGAGACGCTTCTGTCGGGAAGCGCGCCAATGTCCTGCGATGTCACGGAGTCGACAATCTGCTCGGAGTTTTGCTTGATGGCCTGAGCTGACTCCAGGCTTTTGCGAATACCCGTCACCACCACCTCCTGCAACGGTGGGACGCTGCTGTCAGAAGCCTCCTGGCCAATGACAGGCATGGCTCCTACGGCACCCAACGCCCCGAGGGCCAGCACAGAGGCCCCTGGATACAGAGCGCGGCGGATAGCCGCTCGCAGACTCGAAGATTCAACGCACGCCGCTACGGCAGGCAGATATTTTGAAGTTACCACAACACCCCCTCTGAGCCTGCGCGAGGGTAGCGCTACCATATATACGCGACCAATGAAATAATGGGCGCGATCTATATGCCTTTGCGTATACCGCCGGCATGGATGGCGGGGCGCGAGGGCTACAGCAAAAGGAGGGGGAAGTGACCGAGACACAGCTCAAGGCTTTGGTCCGCTCGCGTTTGAAAACGCGCCAACTGCTGCTGTTGGTTCATCTGGATGAGCAACGGTGTGTGTTGCGAGCGGCCGAGTCAGCCGGAATGACCCAGCCGGCCGCATCGAAACTGCTGCGTGACATTGAAACAGCCATCGACGCCAAACTGTTCGAACGGCATGCACGCGGTGTCGTGCCCACCTGGTACGGCGAGATCCTCGTCCGCCATGCGCGGCTGGCCCTGTTGGAAATCAGTCTCGCGCAGGAGGAGATTGTCGCCCTCAAGGCCGGACAAACCGGCAAGGTGGCGATCGGTACGGTACTCAGTCCCGGCACCAGCCTCATCCCCATGACCGTGGCCCGGGTCAAACAACAGTACCCGAACATGATCATCAGCATCGAGCTCGACTCCAGCAGTCCCCTGGTGGAAAAACTCCTCCAGGGCCAACTCGACATGCTGGTGGCGCGCGTCCTCGATTGGCAGGATGCGGACGGGTTGAGTTTTGAACCCCTGGCGGATGAACGTCACGCGGTCATCGCCGGCCACAATCATCCTCTCGCCGGCAGACGCAATCTGCGGTTGGAGGACCTGGTGGGACAAGCGTGGGTGTTGCCGCCACCCGGCAGTCTGGTACGCGACAAGTTGGTGAGCGTGTTCCTGGACCGCGGACTCAACCTGCCGCGCAACATCATCCAGTCCAACTCTCACCCGGTCATCACCAACCTGCTGCGCATGACAAACATGGTGGCGCCCCTACCCAGCGAGGCCGTGATACCCGAATGCGAACGGGGCGACCTGACAGTGTTGATGGAAGATGTGGGCCTGGTGATCGGCTCGTTCGGCATCATTACGCGACGCCGTCATAGACTGTCCCCAGGAGGGCAAATCGTGCTGGAAGCGCTGCGCGAGGTGGCCGGGTCGTTCTACTGTGCCGAACCCCCTGGGGGCGGCACCCGGCGCGTTTCCGCACTAAAGGCCTAAGTACCGGTACGTGCTGGAAATTTTATCGCCAAAGGGGTGACTTACCTTGACTTCGCCTCCGGCACTCTTACAATTCGCGCTCTGCTAGAGATGCGGGAATAGCTCAGTTGGTAGAGCACGACCTTGCCAAGGTCGGGGTCGCGAGTTCGAGTCTCGTTTCCCGCTCCATTCTTTCAATCGACCCCAAACTCACGTAGGCCCTGTAGGGCCGTCCGGTGGCGCTTCGCTACCGCCTCAGCTCCGGCCAGGCCGCCTGCAGGTATGCCACCATCGAATACAGCGTCGCTGCAGCCGCGATTTCGGTGAGAACCACCCCGATATTGTAGATAGGCAGACCCAGCAGTGGGACCCGGAAGAGCATGCAGGTGAGCCCCACGATCTGCAGGATCGTCTTGTACTTCCCCAGCTGCGATACGGCGACTTTGCGCCGCTGGCCGATCTCAGCCATCCATTCACGCAGGGCTGAGATGGTGATTTCACGGCCGATGATGACCGCTGCAGTAAGCGTAATGAGCGGGCGCGGGTCCTTGCTCACCAGCAGTACGAGCGCCACCGCCACAATCAGCTTATCCGCAACGGGGTCGAGAAACGCGCCGAGGCGCGAGGTCTGCCCGAGACGTCGAGCAAGATAGCCGTCGAGCGAATCAGTGATGCCCGCGGCCGCGAACAGCAGGCCCGAGGACGGGACAGCCCACGGATACGGCAAGTAGAACAGCAGCGCGATCAGCGGAATCGCGCAAATGCGAAGCCACGTCAGAGTGTTCGGCCAATTCAGAGGCATCCGCGGTCCCGAAGACGACTAATTTCTATCACCCATTTCGGCCCATTCGGGGGCCCATTCCGGCCGATCACATCAGTCCGGACTCATGCTCAATGGGCGCACGCGCCGCAAGCTCAATCGCCCGGATGCAGGTGATCATAAAGGCTTCGCGCCAGGGCCGCCCCGATTCCGGCGACCTTTTCGAAGTCGGCGATGCCGGCCCGCAGTACGCCCTGCAACCCACCGAAATGTTT
>JAXDQF010000483.1:0-12565 GCA_034668025.1 Gammaproteobacteria bacterium
GTCAGGCTTTGGTACGACGATCGTTGATGTACTCAATGGCCTGCTGGACCGTGGTGATTTTCTCGGCGTCCTCATCGGGAATCTCGATCTCGAATTCTTCTTCCAGAGCCATGACCAGCTCGACTGTGTCGAGCGAATCAGCTCCCAGATCGTCCACAAACGACGCATCGTTCGTGACCTGTTCCTGCTTGACGCCCAGCTGCTCGGCAACGATGGCTTTGACCTGCTGCTCAACTGTGCTCATTAGCGCATTGTCCTTTTGTAGTCGTTAACTCGTAAACACCCGCGACCTGCTTTCGGCGGTGGCCGGCGGCGCGGGCGCGGTATTGTAGGGGAACACCCCCGGGGCTGCCACTCGAACGGAATGCGAGTGGTTGTTTTTGCAGGCGAAACTCATGACGCGCGTTCCTGTGCACAAAGTGACGGTTGCGCTCCTGCTGTGGCGCTTACCCAACGCATGTGCATCAGGGGTCACGGCATGTACATCCCCCCGTTGACGTGAAGGGTCTCGCCGGTGATGTATCCGGCCGGCTCCGAGCATAGAAACAGAACGGTTGCGGCCACATCCGCGGCGGAGCCGAGGCGCCCCATGGGGATGCGAGCCAACAGTGCGCTTCGCTGTTCGTCATTGAGCGCACGTGTCATGTCGGTGTCAATGAATCCCGGCGCAACAGCGTTGACAGTAATACCCCTGGAGGCAACTTCCTGTGCCAGTGACTTGGTGAAGCCCAGGACGCCTGCTTTGGCTGCCGCGTAATTGGCCTGCCCGGGATTGCCCGTCACGCCCACGATCGATGTCAGGTTGACGATGCGGCCATGCCGCTCCTTCATCATCCGTTTCAGACAGGCTTTCGACAGTCGAAACACCGACGTCAGGTTGGTGGCGAGCACCTGGTCCCAGTCGTCCGGTTTCATGCGCAGCAGGAGCGTGTCGCGGGTAATAGCCGCGTTGTTCACGAGGATGGTGGGCATCTGGCCAGCCGCCTCGAGGTCGTGCATGAGGGCATCAATCGAGGCCCCGTTGCCGACATCCAATACTGCACCGCGGCCGTTGTATCCGTGCGACGCCAGGCTCATGGAGAAGGCTGAAGCCCCTTCGGCGCTCGTGGAGGTGCCCACCACGGTGGCCCCTGCTCCGCCCAGCGCCATGGCAATGGCGTTGCCGATACCGCGTGAGGCACCCGTCACCAGCGCCACCTTATTCTCAAGCATGCGCAGCCCCTTCTCTCGTGAGCTGGGTGGCGGCCAGTGCGGCGTCCAAGGACGCCGGATCCTCGAGTGCCATGAATTCCAGGCCCGGCCTCTTCTCAATACGGCGATTGAGCGCGGTCAGAACCTTGCCGGGACCACATTCGATCATTTGCGAGACGCTCGCTTTCCCAATGGCTCGTACGGTGGCCCACCACTGCACGGGCCGCGAAAGCTGCTGGCTCAGATGGGCGCGGATTTCCTCGGGCTGGTCATGAATTGCAACGTCTACCGGGCTCAGACACTGAATTCGAGGGCTACGGATCTCGATGGTCGCCAAGCGCTCACCCAGGCGTTGGCCCGCGCTGCGCATCAGGCTGCTATGTGAGGGGACGCTGATGGGCAACGGCATGACCTTCTTCGCTCCCCGCGCCTTCGCAGCCTCGCCCGCTCGCTGCACCGCGGCGGCTTGGCCGGCGATGACGACCTGGCCGGGGGAATTGAAATTGACGGCTTCGACGATTTCACCGCCAGCAGCGTCACGGCAGGCTTGCTCGACTTCGGCGTCTTCGAGACCGAGGATCGCCGCCATGGCGCCCTCGCCTTGCGGCACGGCTTCCTGCATGACTTTTCCACGGAATCGGACCAGGTCGATCGCCGTGGCGAAATCAATCGCGCCTGCGCAAACGAGTGCGGTGAACTCACCCAGGCTGTGACCGGACACCATGAGAGGATCTGCGCCGCCGCGGTGGTGCCAAAGCCGCCAGGTGGCCACTCCGGCGGCCAGCATGGCCGGCTGGGTGCACTCGGTGGAGTCGAGGCGCTCCTTCGGACCTTCCTGGATCAGCTGCCACAGGTCGTAGCCCAAAGCTGCGGACGCCTCCTCAAATGTGGCTCGCACCACCGCGTCGCTCTTCGACAGCGCCTCGAGCATGCCGATGGACTGGGACCCCTGGCCAGGGAACACGAAAGCAAAAGACATCGAATCT
The DNA here is from genome assembly GCA_034668025.1 of Gammaproteobacteria bacterium. Lineage (GTDB taxonomy): Bacteria > Pseudomonadota > Gammaproteobacteria > Steroidobacterales > Steroidobacteraceae > 13-2-20CM-66-19. Next base: position 2,178 of record JAXDQF010000483.1, read on the forward strand.
CCCAATAAGCGGGCATTCGCCCGATCGTCTGCAAATCCGCGGGATTATAGCGGCTCCATCCGCGGCTCGAGGAAAGCAGCAATCCCGGCACCTCCCAACGTACCGAACAGATGAGCATCGACCACCACACCGGAATGACTATCGGTGAATGGCAGCGCACCAGCACTTTGCTCGTACACGAGCTTCACCACGATGAAGACGGCGAGTATCCAGCCATCCAGATCGCGGCGGCGCAAATGTGCGAGTGTGCCAGCGGCCATGATGCCGTGAAGTGCGCCTGAGGAACCCACGTACCACGCGACTGTCGAATCGCGTAGCCAGAGGCCTGCATCAATAGCGGCCATGGCGCCAATGAGGATGGCGAGCCAATGACGGGGTCGATAGTCACGCGCAAACAGCGCCCACATGAGGACCAGGCCCAGGCTGTTGAGTGCAGCATGGTCGAAGTCGAGATGCACGAAATGGGCAGTCAGCAGGCGCCACCACTGGCCCACCGCCAGTGCGGCTCTGTCATAGCGCAGTGCGTCCCGACCCGCGTCGCCGGCCAGCACGGGCAGCAGCAGCACCGCGCACGCCGCCAGCAGGGCCAACCCCAGTTTCCCGTCGCAATTGAGAGACTTCAGCAGCCGCTCAATGCCGTTCACAGGTCGAGACACATTCATTTGTTATGATCCGCCGCGCACTTGCCGCCAGATTCTCACTGACACTTGGACCCAACCGCATGAATCACTACCAGGACGCTCAAAAGGTTAACAGACAAAGCACGCTGCGCCGCGCCGGCCAGCGAGGCTTTACGCTCATTGAGATCATGGTGGTCGTGATCATCATCGGCCTGCTGGCCGCCGTGATCGTGCCCACCGTCATCAACAAGGTGGACGATGCGCGCATCTCCAAGGCCAAGACCGACATCCAGGCGCTCGAGACGGCGCTGACGATGTTCCGGCTCGACAACTCGAAGTATCCCACTACGGACCAAGGTCTTCAGGCGCTCGTCGTGCAACCGACCGATCCCTCCATCCGCCACTGGCGCGTGGGCGGTTATCTGCAGCGCGTGAGCAAGGACCCGTGGGGCGCCGAGTATCAGTACCAGGCACCCGGTGCTCACGGTAAGGAATTTGACTTGTTTACGCTCGGTGCGGATGGCCAGCCCGGTGGCGATGGTGTGAACGCTGACATCGGCAACTGGAATATCGGAGACGAGTGAAGCTCGTGACGCCGGTGCGCTCCTCACGATCTCGATCGCGTGGCTTCACGTTGATCGAGATCATGATTGTCGTCGTGATCATCGGGGTCATCTCCGCGGCTGTGCTGTTGTCAGTCAACATCACGGGCCGGGACAACGACCTGGAGAAGGAAAGCGACCGCCTGTTGACACTGGTCAACTACGCGCGCGAGCAGGCGGAGATGCAGACCCGCGAATACGGGATCCTCGTGCACGACGATGGCTATCAGTTTGTTGCCTATGACACGCGCCGCGGGTTGTGGCGCGAGATCTATGAAGATGAAGCGCTGCACATGCGCAAGCTGCCGGACGGCCTGGACTTCAAGTTGGTTGTCGATGCCCGGCCGGTGGTACTGGTGGCCACGGGCGAGGTCAAACCGCCCGATCCGAAGGACAAGAAGCAGAAGCCGAAAACCCTGGCGGATGTGAAGAGCCTGGACGATGCCGCGAGTCTGAAGGACGCGGGCGGCAAGAAGATGGGTGACGATTCCGGCAAGCTCGAGGAAGCGAAGAAGATCACCCCGCAGATCATGATCTACTCGAATGGCGACCTGAGCTCATTCGAGATCACCGTGGAGCGCGAGCGCGGCGTGCGCAGTGTCACTCTGGCGATTGATGACAAAGGCATTGTCATCGCGAAACCCATGGTGGAGACGAAGATTTGAACGGTCGCCGACCAGCGGGCCGGAACACGGGCTTCACGCTCATTGAGGTCCTGGTTGCGCTCGTGATTGTTGCAGTCGGCATGTCGGTGTTGATGGGTGCGCTGAGCTCGTCAGCCAAGTCGGTCGTGTACATGCAGGACAAGACGTTTGCCGAGTGGCTGGCACTCAACAAGATCGCGATGTTGCGCGTGGCTCTGCAACAGGGACAGCTGCCGCCGCAGACCTCGACCAACGGCGATACGGATTACGCCGGCCGCAGCTGGCACTGGCGCCAGGATGTGGTCGCCAGCCAGGTCCCCGGCATCAACCGCATCGACGTCAAGGTGCGACCGAAAGAGATCAAGGGTGGCGACGACGACAGCTGGTATGTCACGGTAAGCGGGCTTGCGGGCAATGCGATGGCGGCGCCGGGGACGAGTGCGACGCAGGTCAACTGGGATCCTGACCTCACGGGTGTGGGACTACCGGGAAACACAAATACGAATCCGACGACGCTGGGCCCGCCCCCCGCGAAGGCTCCAGGCACTCCGCCACCGGGTCCCGTCAATTGAAGCCGGTCCGCAATTCGACTCGTGCCCGCAGGGGTGGCTTCACGCTGTTGGAGTTGCTCGTCGCGATGTTCATTGCGGCGATCATTTTCGCCATGGGATACGGCACCATCAATCAGGCCGTGAAGAATCGCGAGGGTTTGCAGGAACAACAGAAGAAGCTGTTGGAGCTGCAGACGGCGATCAGAACCATGGAACAGGATTTTGTGCAGCTGGTGCAGAGGCCGGTCCGCGACCCGGTGGGTGGAACCTACCAGGCCGCCCTGGTTGCCAACGTCAACTCATCGGGCGGCACCGGACTGAGCAGCAGCAGTGTCAGTAGCAGTAGCAGTGGCAGTGGCAGTAGCAGTTTGTGCAGCGGCAACAGCAACGGCGGCCTGCCATTGGTGGCGTTGACCCGGGCCGGGTGGACGAATCCAACCGGACTGCAGCGCCCTGCCTTGCAGCGCGTTGCCTACTACTTCCAGGACGGGACGCTGCGCCGCGAATATTGCTCAGTCCTGGACCCAACGCAGGCCAGCAAGGCCGTGCGGCGCGATCTGATGACGCATCTGAAGTCGGTGTCGCTGCGTTTCATGGACATCCAGGCGGGTGTGACCCAGCCCCTGGGTCAGTCGTCGACGCTGGGGCAATCGTCATCGACATCATCAACGGATACCCAGATTGGCGGCAACTGGAGCCCGATCTGGCCGCCCGTGAACAATGCGAATCAGAATAACCGGCGTTACCGGCCCATTGCCGTGGAGATCACGCTGGAAACCGAGGACTGGGGCAAGATCGTCCGGGTCGTCGAGATCGCCGGATGACGCTCGCATACCCCTCGCACCGCCGGCGAAACTTCCGTGGATCGCCGGCACGGCAGCGCGGAATCGCGATGTTGGTCGCGATTTTGCTGGTCGCCCTTGGCACTATTATTGCGGCCGATGTTGCGTACCGGAGTGCCATGTCGGCGCGTCGCGCTACGGCGACTTTGTCGTTTGATGAGGCTCTGCTCGTGAGCCAGGGAGCGGAAGCGTTGGCGGCTTACGGGTTGCGGACAGTCATGCAAAGTAGCAAACCGGGCGCCAGCGGCCAGGTTGACGTCTATGCGGCACAGCCGTGGGCCGAGCCTGTCGGCCCGCTCGAGGTCGTCCCCGGGGTCACCCTGGAAGCGAATCTGGAAGACATGCAGGGACGATTCAATCTCAACTGGCTCGTGGGGTTCACCGGGACCAATGCGGGCAAGCCCGATCCCGTCGCCCTGGATGCCTTCAAAACCCTGCTGCAGTTGACGAACGTCGACCCGAAATGGGCTGACATGGTGGTGGACTGGATCGACCGGGATAACCAACCGCAGACCCAGGGTGCCGAAGACAGCGCCTACATGGGGCAGAATCCGCCCTACCTGGCCGCCAACCAGTACATCACGAGCACCACAGAGCTGCTGGCGTTGCCGGGCTTTGGCCGCGAGAATTACGAGAAGCTGGCGCCCTATATCGCCGCGTTGCCGCCGGACTCAACACTGAACATCTGTACGGCCAAGGACAAAGTGCTCGATGCCTTCAACGCGGGCTCGCAGGAGTGGAGCAGCTCGCCGGATGCGCTGATGAAGAACCGTGCGCAGGCACCGGGCTGCTTTCCGGCTTTGACCGATTACGGCAAGACCTTCGCCGACCCGGCCAAATTCACCAACGCCAGCGACCGTTACTTCAAGACAACCTCCAAATACTTCCGGCTCTCCAGTCTGGTCACTATTGGCACCGCGGAATTCAACTTGTACAGTCTTCTCCTTATGGACAGCCAGGGTTACTTTATTCACCCCATTCAGCGCAGCTTTTCGCCGGACTGAACACATGAAGGCATTCGCACATGGCTGATTGGCTGCTGATCAGGTTGCCCCGCACACCGGAGCAGCCCGCAACCTGGCTCACCGTCGATCCGCGGGGCAACCCTTCCGGACCGCCCCAGAGCGGGCCGTTGTCGCTTGCGGCACCGCGTGCCGTTGGACGTCGCATCTGCGTCCTGGTGCCCGGCACTGACGTTCTGCTCACAGAGCCGGAAGTGCCGATGAAGGCGGGCACGAAGCTGCATCAGGTCGTGCCGTTCGCTCTGGAAGAGCAACTCGCGGACGATATCGATGACCTGCACTTTGCGATCGGCAAACGTGCTGCGGATTCTGCGAAGACGCCGGTCGCTGTCATTCGTCGTTCGCTGATGGATGAGTGGCTGACGGCGCTGAGGTCGAACGGCCTCGACCCCGAGTCCATGTACACGGAAAGCGACCTGCTTCCCCAGAACCCGGGCCAGGCCATTGCCCTCATGGAGGAAGACGTCGTTGTCGTCCGCCCCCCTTCGGGATCGCCGGTCACCCTGCCGGTAGAAGCGCTCGGTGAGGCGTTGGAGATCGCTCAACAGGGCACCGGGGATCAGGCTGCAACGGGCGGACGCGGATTGATTCTTTATACGGGCGCTGCCGAGTGGCATCAGCACTCCGCCAAGATCGAAGCGCTGCGTGAGCGCTTCGATGGGATCAAAATACAACTGCTCAGTGCCGGGCCGTTGGCGCTGTTTGGACAACAGTTACCGACTGCCACGCCCATCAACCTGCTGCAGGGTAGTTACGCGCCGACGAAGGCGAGCACTGTCGGCTGGCAGTCCTGGAAGGTCGCGGCAATCCTGCTCGTCTGTCTGATCGGACTCCATGTCGCCGGCAAGGCGGCAGAGCTGACCGCGCTGAAGCACAGCGAACATACGCTGGACGCCTCGATTGGCGACACCTTCAGGCAGGCCATGCCGGGTGAAACCAACTCAACGAATGCACGCCAGCGGATGGAGCAACGACTCGCGGCCGCGCAGAATGCCGGCGGACCGGATGGCCTGTTGCCCGCCCTGCAGGCCCTGGTGGATGCGCGCGCCGCAGCACCGGGTGCGAAGCTGAAGGCCCTCAGCTACCGGCAGGGCACGGTTGACATGAAAGTGGCCGCCAAGGATGCCACCAGCCTGGATCATTTGACCCAGTCCCTGAAGTCCCGTGGCCGGCAGGCCGAGCTCACATCCGGCAACACGACGGGCACCGGTTATGAGGGGCGGATCGTGCTCCGCGGCAAATAGAGGCGCCGCACACCATGAAATTCTCACTCGACACGATGTCCCCCCGCGAGCAGCAGCTCGTCAAGATTGGCGGTATTGCGCTCGTCGCGATCCTCATCTTCGGCGTGCTGATGCCGCTCGACAGCAGCGTCTCGAAGGCGCGGGCGCGTATTTCCAAGAAGCAGGCAGACCTGGTCTGGATGCGTGGCGCGGCGCCCATGTTGGCTGCGATCGGACCGGCGCATCAAAGCAATGGCGAGTCGCTGATTGTCATCGTTGACCGCTCGGCCCGCGAGTCGGGATTGGGAAGCTCCCTCGCCGGCAGCGACCCCAGCGGCCCGGGTGGAATCCAGGTTCGCCTGGAGAAAGCGCCGTTCGATGCGATGATCGGCTGGCTGTCGCGACTGTCCCAACAGAACGGGATCGGCGTGGACGGCGCTACGATTGACGGCGCAGGGACACCGGGGATCGTCAACGCGGCGATCGTGTTGCGCCAACAGTGAAACGGACGATCTGGCTGATTTTTTTCGGTGTGTTGGTGTTTGCAGGCATCGTGGTTGCGCGCCTGCCCGCCAGTTGGGTGTTGCCCGGCCCGCAGTCCGGCGTGACGTGTGCCGAGGCCGACGGGACGATTTGGAACGGCACGTGTACGGGACTCACGGTCCAGCAACAGGCTGTCGGGGATCTCTCGTGGGAGGTCCATGCGATGCGCTTATTGGCTGGCAAGATCAATGCCGACATCGTGGTGACGCGCCCGACGGGCTCCGCCCAGGGGAATGTGGAGTCCGGGTTCGACAAGAAGATCACGGCGCGCGACATCAAGGTGGACCTGCCGCTGGACCAGGAGCTGACCTCGGGCCTCCCACCGAATTTTCACGGCTTGCGGGGCAAGCTGCATGCGCAGATTGCGCTGTTGAAGTTTGATGGCAAGGCCATCAGGGTGCTGGAAGGTGTCATCGAGGCGCACGACCTGATGGACGGCGGGGGCCCCACCCCACAGCCGTGGGGCAGCTATTCAGTCACGTTTCCACCGCCGACTACCGGTGTACCCCTCGGGCAGCTGCGAGACCTCGGTGGCGGGCCGCTCGCGGTGGAGGGTACGTTGCGGTTGACGCCGGAGCCTGGGTTTGACCTCGAGGGGCTGGTGGCAGCGCGGCCTAACGCGCCTGCAGATTTGGTGCAGGAGATTCAGTACTTGGGGTCACCCGATGCGCAGGGGCGACGGCCGTTTTCGCTGGCCGCGACTTTTTAGCGCGTCGTCAGGTCAATTCGCGGAACACGTCTAACAGCGGGAAGTACAGCCCTGCCCTGACGGGCGCGGTTCCCATTCCACGCGCAAGCGCCACGTAGGTTTCCAACTGCGGTCGGTAGCGCGCGATTTCCTGTTCCAGGAATGCCTCCAAGCCACCGCCTTCGTGACGGCTGGTCTTGAAGTCGATGACCCATCGGGTGCCGGCCTTGTCGATGAACGAGCGATCGATAACCACGTTGGTGAGTCGACCCGCGGCAATTCCTGTCAGCGCCCATTCGCTGCGCGACTCGCGGTGCTCTGGTGCAAATATCCAACGACCGCGGTCGTTGCCCACTGTCCGTGTTAGTGCCTCCACGACCACCGACGCCGCGCGCGGTAGGTCACCTTCCGGCACGCCGTGACGGCGTAGCTGATAGACGTAAAACTCACGCTCAGCCTCAATCGCCGTTTTCGACGGGAGTTCGGACGCTGCTGCGTACTGCTCCAGCGCGGCATGGACCACCGTTCCGATGTGTCGCGCTGTCTCACCAACCCAGCTGAACTCCGGGGGTTCTAGGGATTGGTGGGAGATGGGGAGGTGTGGGAGGTCTGGGGTGGTGGTTAGGGTGGGGAGTGACCAGGTGGTGATTAGGCGGCGCAGCTTTTGCTGTGGTAGCGCTGATGCTGCTGGTGTGGTGGAGCCTGGGGCAAGGCCTGCAGGCGTTGTCGTTGCGGCGCTGGTGGCATTGCCATGCTGGGCTGGGCTTGCGGGCGCCGGCGAAAGGGTACCTGTGTAAGGCTCCGCGTTTGCGGCCAACATCGGCGCGACTGCGGGCCATAGGCTCGCGAGCAGCGTGCCGTAGCGCGGAGCGATGGTGCCGTCGGTCCTTGCCTTGGGCGCCGCCGACAACTGTAGTGTTTGTTTCGCGCGGGTCGCTGCCACGTACAGGAGTCGTGTCTGTTCATTCACAGCGCGTCTCGAAATCAGGCGTTTGAGGTAGGCGCTGACTTCGCCGCCCTCGTCATCGCCGATCGCTGGCACGGGTGCCATAATGAGGTCGCTCTCCCCTTCAGCACGCGGCAAATCGAGCCAGCGCAACAGCGGCTCCCTGCCCCTGTTGAGATCGCGATCGAGGCACGGCACAAACACGTGGTCGAATTCCAGTCCCTTGGCACGGTGAATCGTCATGAGTTGAACCGGGTTCGACGCGGTCGTCTGCGGTTGCGCATATAGATCGCCCAGCAACGAATCGAGGTCCTGTGGTCCGGACCACTCTCCGCCCGCCACGCGCTCACTCAGCGCCGCGAAAAACGCGCGCGCGTGTCGCAGGTCTTGGGCAAGGTAGGCGTCCGCAGCGCCTAGTCGCAACCAGGTTAACTCCAGCCAATCAGCTAACGGCATGCTGTTGCGGGCCTTCATGGCCGCGTCGAGCACGCCTCGTACGCGAATCACCCGCGTCACTTCTTCCGGCGAACAACGCGCGAGGCGTTGCTCGTCTGCCATCGCCTCCCACACCAGCAGTTTGTCGCGTCGATGAGAGAGGACGGTGAGCGTTGGCAGCGACAACCCACACCAGGGGGCTCGCAGGACTGCAAGCCACGCGGTGCGGTCACCCAGGTGGCTCGTGGCCCGCATGAGCGCTACCAGATCGCGGACGATCGACAATTCGCGAAGCGGCACGAGATCGACACCGACAGCGTCGATCTTGCGGGCTTCGAGGCCAGTGATGATGGGGGCTGCGTGGGATCGTGACGCCACTAACACCGCTATTGAGGACTGCGGCTCGCTGGCGTGGAGGTCAGCGATGCGCTCTATGATGGCCGCTGTTTCCGATTCGCGGGCGGCGTTGTCGAAGAGGCGGAATTGGACGGGCGCGCGCGATGCCGCCGGAGCGGCGGTTGTGGATCCGGATCCGCCCGCGGGGGCGCTCCTGCCGGCTACGCTGCGTGTGAACGACACTGCGCTGGCGCGTAGGTCATCTTGCGTTGGAAACAAAGTGGTGAACGCATCGTTGATCCAACCGATGAGGTCGGGTACCGAGCGGAAGTTGCGCGTTAACCGCAGCGGTTCCAAACGCACGCTGCCGATTCCACTGTCGCGCGCCCGCAAGAACAGCCCCACTTCCGCTTCCCGGAATTGGTATATCGACTGCATGGGGTCACCGACTACGAACAACGTGCGTCCGTCGCCCTCCTCCCAGCCGGCGGTCAACATCTCGATCAAGTCGAATTGCGCCAGCGACGTGTCCTGGAACTCATCCACCAGGATGTGCCGCAGCAACATTCCCGTACGCAAGGCCAAGTCGGTCGGCAGCCCGGCGTCCGTCAACGCCTCGCGGGCGGCGCCAGCAACATACGTGTGGTCGATGCGCCCGCTCACCGCGAACTCCGCCTGCAAGTACGCGGCTGCGGCACGCAACACGCGAGACAGCGCTTCGATTGCAGCAGCGTCTGAATCGTTCAGTGTCGCGGCAGGAAGCGCATCCAACTCGACTAAGGCCTCCCGAAACCCCGGAACGCCGCTGAGAAGCTCAATCGTCGACTTCAGAACTTCCTTCGCCCCTTTCGAAGACGAGCTCTCGTATTCGGGTCCAAGTGCCTTGGTAATGGCTTTGCGCCACTCCCCTTTTCCCGTCAGGGTCAACGAAGCCAGTTGTTTCCAAGCGCGTAACGATTGAGGATCTGTCCCGAGTGTGCCGACCCGCGGCAGGCTGCTGGCTTGATTGCGAAGCGCATCCGGCGTGCGCGCCGCGGCTGCACGCAGATGGTCGCTTACGATCTCCCCCAGACTTTTGCTGATCCGCTCACAAAGGGCGCCGGGCTCGTGTCCCAGCACGTAACGAAGCCAGTGACCGCGCTGGCGCAACATGTCTGCGAGCAATCGCTGGACGTTGGACCAATTGTTATCGAGACGCTCAAACAGCAGCTCAATGTCCGCCGCGAGTTGATCGTCGTGATCTGCTGCGGCCAGGGTTTGCCGGGCCGCTCGGTTGTACAGTTCGTGCGGTCGTTCAGTAATGAGAAGGGAGCCGCCTGCTTTCGCGGTGACGGTGAGTTGCGTCGCCAACCGGAAATTGAAGGAATCGATGGTTTGGATGCGCAGCCGACCCGGGTCCTGAGCCAAATCCCATCCGCGTGCTGACGCACGTGCCAACGCAGCGTCCGCAAACTTGCGCATCCGAGCGCCCTGAGCGCTCGTCGCATCGATCTCACCGCGCAGCGCCTTCAGAACGCGCGCGCGCATCTCCGCGGCTGCCTTCCGGGTGAAAGTGATAGCGAGGATTTCCTCGGGTTGGTCTACCTCGGACAGGAGTCGAAGCAGGCGCTCGGTTAGAACGGTCGTTTTGCCGGATCCGGCGGGGGCCTGGAGTAAGACGGAGCGGCGTGGATCGGATGCGCGGTCACGGGCCAGGGCATCGGCGGCAATGTCGGCGGCGGTCGTGGCAACCTGGTCACTCATGGGTGCCCTCGAACTCTATGGGCAACAATTCTGCGGCCACATCGATGCCGCCATCCGAAACGCGGCACACGCTGACGGCATGGCAGTAATCGCAAGCGCCCGGTTTGGGATCCACGGCGGCGCGACCCGCAAGAAAGGAATCGGCGAGGCGCTCTATGCACGCCATCCATTCGCGCCTACGCAGTTGCCAGGG
>JAXDQF010000484.1:0-5128 GCA_034668025.1 Gammaproteobacteria bacterium
ACGAAAGACTCAACTCAGATGGTCGGCTCATTCTCCAGTTGCACAACTGGGAGGTGGAGCACCAGCACGGCCCTCTCGGCGATCCAGAGCTCCGTCCCTATGGCAATGGGGTCCTCCTGTGGTTCGAATTGCAGGACTATGAGGCTGCCGTGCAGCGGGCTGCGGCACTGAATGTCGAGATCGTCGAGCCAAGTCACCGCAGCGAGAACCTGAACTGGGAGCTCTGGCTGCGTGATCCAGACGGGTACATGGTTGTGCTGACCAGCCCCTTGCCTGGGCCAACCCAATCGGGTCAGCTGTCGTGACATATGCAACGGGTGCCACCTGCCCGGCGTGGACCTTCGATAGTTAGGCGGCACTCGCCATCGGGGCGACTCTGACGACAATCATCACCACGATCACGCCGGTTGGTGCCCGTAACGTGCGGGCGCTGTTGGTTGTTGCTAGGAAATGCGCCATGAGCGGGTTTAGGCCCAGCGCGTTGGTCCAGGCACGATGGGCGCTCACCGCAGCCTGGTTGGCGTTGGGCGGCTGCGGGAATGCGTACGAGCACATCTCTGTTGGGGAGTGGCAGGAGGTTGGCAAGGCGGAGCCGCCAGTGTCGCGTTCCGAAGGCCAGTACGATGTCACGACCCTGAAGGAGGGTAGTGTCATCAACGAGCGCATGCGGCCTCTTCGCAGTCAGCTGGCGAGCTTGGATGGCGACCAACGACGCGCGAACCTCGCGTGTGAAATCTCGAAGAAGTGTGAAACCGCGTCGCAAACTGAACAGCGGCGTCAGCTGCGTGACCGTCTCCTCGAGGAGGCGATACGGCAGAACAAAGCGCTGGAGTGTGAGTTGGAAAAGAAGTGTGAATGACTGCCGCACCTGAAAAGAGGCGTCCTGGTCGCGCTTCCCCCGGTGGGCACCTGATGCAGAGGCTGACCGAACTAACTCAGCCCCGGCGTGCGACCTGCCAGCACCTCTGAGAGTCGCGCGCGCTCTATGTTGCCGCCGCTCAGAATCACGCCCACATTCTTGTGAGCCATGCGCTCACGTTCCTGCAATAGCGCGCCGAGTGGCGCCGCGCCAGCGCCTTCCGCCACCTGGTGCGTGTCGTCATAGTAGACACGCACGGCTTCGGCCATCTCGTCTTCGCTCACCTTGACGAAGCGCGCCGCGCCTCGACGGATCGTTTCTACGACCTCGGCGACAGGCTCGCGCGTGGCAATACCGTCAGCAAACGTGCGGGCTGTCGGAGTGATCACGGGCTTGCCGGCCTCGAAAGAGAGCGCCGTGGCCGGCGCGTTCACCGCGCTTACGCCGATGATCTCGGTCTTCAATCCGAGCAAATCCCTCACGGTGATGAGAGCACAGATTCCGGAGCCCATTCCGACACCGACATACACCGCATCGAGCCTCTCAACCGCGCGGAACAGCTCCAGCGCGTAGCTCGCAACGCCAGCGACGAGGTCCCAGTGGAAGGAGGGAACGAAGTGCAGGTTCTCAGCGGCGGCGACGCGATGTGCCTCGTGCTTGGCTTCGTCGAAATCCTTTCCGAACTCGACTACTCTGGCACCGAACGAGCCAATCGAAGTGTTTTGATCCGGAGAGTTTCCGTACGGCACGTAGATAGTCGCAGGAATGCCGGCGCGCGCGGCCGCGAACGAGATTGACTGGCCGTGGTTACCGCGCGTGGCCGAGACGACACCCGCGATCCTGGGCTGCGACCGAGTCAGGCGATCAATGTACACAAGGCCACCGCGCACTTTGAACGCGCCCGTCGGCGTGTGGTTCTCATGTTTCACCCATACAGTGCAGCCGGCTCGATTGCGCAGCTTGGGCCATGCGTACTGGGGCGTGGGTGCCATCACTCGGTACACGAGGGTGGCCGCACGGTCGAGCTCCTCGAGCGTGGCGGACGTTCGCGATTCAGCCATCGGGTTCTCCATGAAGCGGGAAGTGAGGCGGTGCGTGCTCCGAGTATGGTGATGGAGCAATGAATGAAGCGCCAGACACGCGTGTTCGCGGCCGCGACTCACTGTACCGGTCGAAGAGCAGCACAGATTGGGATCTCCCCGTGTAGTGCTCGGCGGACCAAGGGCACGCTCGGCACCGTAAGGAGGCGGCGCCGCTAAACTTCTCTACCCTGACCCGCACGGGCACCGCCGGGACAGGCGCCTTGTGCTCTCATCCCACGCACACACGAGGTGTGCGTGGGAATAGATGGCAATGCCGCGATCGTTCATTCGATCGAGCATCTGTCTACGGACCGCAGACTCCCGAAGGCAGACGGCCGCTTGGGAAAGGTGTCGTCGTTTTATCGATCGATTGCAGGAAGCGCACGAGATCCTTCCGATCCTCTGGGTTCGTCAGCGTATCGACACCGGCGGTACCGGCGCTCCGATGCGTCACGTTCTCCAGGACTGCGTCGAGCGTCGGCGCCGCGCCGCTGTGCAGATACGGCGCGCTTGCGAACACCGAGATCAGTGACGGAACGTTGAATCCAATGGCACCTCTTGCCTGGACGTTGGCTACGTTGTTCGCGCGGATCTCGTTGCTGAGGCCGTCTGCGAACAGGGCAGGATCGAAAGTTCCGACTCGGCATAGGAACGCGCTGAGCTGGGCATCTGCGACTTCAGCAGCAGCGGCAGGCGGCCGGAAGTCGAGAATGCTGTTCGTCCAGTCCTTTCCGCCGTGGCAGCTTTGACAGCCGGCCGCAGCGAAGAGCCGCCGACCCTCGTTGACGTTCCGGTAGCCCAGCGGCGAGATCGGGGCGCGTACACCGAGGGCGATATAGGTCGCAATGGCGTCGAGGTCCCCATCGCGACCCGTATTGGCAACGTCGACTAGATCGGGGATCTGTGCAAGGCCTGCAACGCCTTCGAGAATCCCTTCAATCAAGCCCCCGCCGCCGGACACCGCGCGGATGTTCCGTTCGAAGTCCTGCACTTCGTCGCGGACCGCTGACCAGTTGAGCGCGCGCTGATGCGAGTCGGGAAGCACGGGGGCACCGTTGCGGATGATCGTGTCACCGTGGGTGAAGGTATTTTCCATCGAGATCGTCTGCCGGGGTCCATCGGGAAACATCCAGGTGACGCTGTCGTGCAGACCATCCAAATGGCAGCTGTAGCACGTGCCCCAACCGAAGTCCGACATGCGCCCCGCCGGGCGCAGTGAATTGGGAGCGGCCCCTTCCGGGCCAATTGCCGTGTTGAAGAGCTGTTTGCCCCGCAGGACGATCGCGTCCACGGTACCGGCCACCGGCAAGGTCGTCGATTGAATTCGCGCGAATGTTGCGTACTTGGACGGGTCGTTCTTCGAGATGTCCACCACGGCGACATCGCGCGAAACGAAATCCATGACATAGGCGCGGGTGTCCTGCGAGTTCAGGATGATACCGCGCGGATTCTTGCCGCCGATGACGTCCTGTGGGTCGGCTTGACGAATCTCCTGGAAATCCTTGAGCTCGATCCGCACGATATGGCCGGGATCTTGCGCGTTGCTCGGTGGGTTGATGGTGGGAACGCCCCGGGCGTCCACCTCGACCCGCAGCAAGCGGTTCGTCGCCGCCACGACAACGAACCCTTCCGCCGATTTGCGCTTGAACGCCAGCGCGAAGGGGTTGGTATTGAAGAGTTTCACGCCAACCGGCTCGAAGTTGACGCCCTCATTCATGTTCAGCGACGGCACAGCCTCCGTGTCAGCCCGCGTATCGATCACCGACAGACAGCTCTGCACATTCACGTTGAAACGGAACGGCCCGTTGGGCGAGGAGCAGGTCCCGGTTACATAGGCAAACCCGCCCCTGATTTCGATCGCCTCGAGCAGGTTCGGGAAGGCGGTGGTGCGGTTGTCGAACGTCTGGGTCAGCGGCTCACGTGCGAGCGTGTTGCCGTCCGACTGGAAGAAGGGTGCTACGAGGATCGGCTTCAGGACGATCTCCTTGGTCACTTTCTTCGAGTCTGCGTCGATCACCGTCACGCGCCCGACCCGGCCGTCGTCGGCTCCCTCGGTTTGCGTCAGCGGACGTACCTCGTACGGAGCTGGGTGTTGTGATAGCAACTGAGTCACGTATACCTTCTCGCCATCGGCCGTGACCGCGATGCCATGCGGCTTGGGCCCGACGTTGCGGATCGTCTTGATCACGAAGTCCCACCGGGTGTCGATGACTGAAACGGTCTCCGACGACTGGTTGCTGACGTAGAGCGTGCGCCCGTCGGGACTGAGCGCACAGCCGAAAGGCTCGGTGCCGACCTTGATCGTCTTGAGCAGCTTCCTTCTCTCTGCGTCGATGACCGAGACCGTGCCACTGGCCATGTTGGTCACATAGACCTTGGAGTCATCATCGTCATGATGTCTGCGCTTGCCGTGGTCGTGATCATCGTCGTCATCTTCTGACTTGATGGCCACACACCAGGGCTCTTTGCCGACCGGAACTTCGGCAACCTTTTTGTTCGCGTCCTTCGCGACCAGGAACACCGACACCGAGTCGGTGTCAGGGTTGACGCTCCAGACGAACTTGTCATCGCGGGTGATCGCGATCGGACTCGATCGGGTCGCGAAGGTTGTCTTACCGTGATCCTGACCATGCCCTCGCCAGTCCGCCGATTGATCTGCCGCCATCGCCAGTGCTCCTGCGGTGCCCAAAAGGGCTACGCTGCACAAGGTGGTCGCGCTGGCGGGTACGCGAGAAAGGCTGCGAAGTAGTGATTCTAGTTCATTCATGAACAAACTCCTCCCTTATGCGCTCGGACTTAGCCGTTAGTGCGCTCGGATTTCGTTGACGAAGACACGGCCGCATCGTTGCGACGTGGGCGGAAGCCTTTACTAGATCGAAATGCATCGATCGCACACGACACGGGAACAAGTGCAACGATCCCTGGCGCAGCCCGCGGTGTCACAACCAACACCGGCCGGGTCGGGAGCGACGCCCTGAAGGACCGGGTCGCAGGTGGACGGACTTAAGCGCTTCAGCAATGACGGATTTGTCGGACTACTGACACCCACTTGCTCAACCTACTTCACCCTGACCCTGACCGGAATTGAAGGTGTCCAAGTGACCCGCTGGACCGGGCGTGGATGGTTTGCGCGCAACGGCAGACAGACTCGTAATAAATTTCGCGCGGGGCCGGTCTTCCTGCAAGA
>JAXDQF010000485.1:0-3195 GCA_034668025.1 Gammaproteobacteria bacterium
ATCTCGCCGATCCAATCGAGCTTTACTCCAACGATCGGTTTGGCGTTGAAGCTTGTGAGGTTGACCAGGCTCGGCGATTTCCCCCGCACGATTGTCTTCAAATAGCGTTCGCCGGTCTTCAGGCGCACGGCGGCCTCTTCGCCGTAGAAGCTCGACAATGGATGGCGCTGTTCGCGGAAAACCACGATAACGTCGCCGTTATCGTATTTTGGCAGCATGGAATCGCCGGCCACTTCAAAGGCGATGGTCTCTTCGGCCATTGGGAAGGGCAGCTCAATCTCGCCGAGGCCTTCGGGCGGTACCTGCTCATGCTCCGGCTCGATTGAGGCGCCGGCACCGACGCGGCCCATGATCGGCACCGAATTCAGCCCGAGATATTCCGTGATCGGTGCAATCTCGGACGCCTTGATCAGCCGTATCCCGGACAGGATTTCTGAAACCGCGCCGGCACGAACGCCCATGGCGTTCGCCAGGCCGCCTTTGGTCTTGCCCGGCTTTTCCAGTGCCCGCTCGATCAACCTGACGTCCAGCATGGCTTATCCCTTTTCGAATCTCGTAAAGACACTAGCAGTTACGATTATCCGAAATCAAGCTTGACTTTTGCTTCGGAATATCAGAAATGAATGGGGGCGTCGGGCGACGCTGAAAGAAGCAGGGAATTCGATAATGGAGTCAACAAACTGGGCGCCCGAACACTCGGGCGCGCTGCGGGAGCTTTTTGCCCAACGTTTGTCCTTTTCGGAGGTCGCGGCGGCCCTCAACAAGAGGTTCAACACCGCTTATTCGCGTAACGCTGTGCTGGGCCGTGCCAGGCGGATGGGGCTCGCCGGGAACGATCGGTCCGGATTGTCCCCATGCGTGCAGTCGCGCCTGAACCGGTTGGGTGAAGTTTGTCTTGTTGAGCCGACATCGCCCAAGTGTCCATGGCCGGTGCCGCCGTTTAAGGAGACGAATCCGGTCGAATTGCGCTGCGTCGAGATCGATCCGCGTCGTCTGTCCCTGATCGAACTGGAGCGGGACGACTGCCGCTACCCGTACGGTGGTGACGAAGAGGGCGAAGCGATCACGTTCTGCGGCCATCCGCGTCGCCCGGGCTCGAGTTACTGCACGCCACATTTTCATTTGAGTCGCGGCCCCGGCACCCCGTCGGAACGTTCGGCATGCGACGTCCTGCTACGGCTGGTGGAGATGGCATGAACGACAACGCCACGCTCTTCTGAAGCAATTCAAATTCCATCGTTTTCGAAAGGAGGGTATCCGATATGCCAAGAGCCAAACGGAACAAGCCGTACAACCCTGCGAAGGCGCATGACCGGAGATCCCGGGATTTGCCACGCCATGCCGAAGTTGCGGCTGTCGAGGTCGACAATCCCCTTGCGCTCGAGCCGGGGGAGAAGATCGTTGCCCTGCGTTCGATCCGCGACGACCCGCTGGCCCGCCTGCATTCACGTCGACAGATCGACGAGGCGCAGTACCAGGGCGGGCGGGCCTTTCAACACGACTGGGAGAAGGCCGAGCGGGGCCCCAGCGCGGTCGATCCGACCAGCGAATATGTCGATGGCGGGCAGATGCGCGAGCCAATCACCGAGGGTCAGCGCAAGGCGGTGCTGCGGTTGAACCGCGCCGAGCGCGAACTCGGCGCCGACGGGTCGGCACTGGTACATGACGTCCTCGTCCATGGCTTGACCATGGAGCAGGTCGCGCTAAGGCGGGGATTGCGCACCCAGCGCTGGAAGGACTATTTCGCACGTCGGTTCTGCGAATGCCTCGACCGGTTGGCGTTGATCTATGGGTTCGCGACAGCCAATCCCGTCAAAACGTCCCCGCGATGAGGCGCTATTCCAGCCCCGCGCGCCTGAAACCTTCCAGATAATGCTCGCGGTCGGCGTCGAGCTTCCAGGGTAACTGGGTCGCAATCCAGGTGAGGGAAATATTGGGCTGCGTCCGCCGCAGTTCGTGGAGCGCGGCTTTGGCGACGTCGATCTTTCCGGCCATGCCGGCGGCCACCGTCAGCACCCGGTAGGCGCCGGTAAGATCGCCGCGCTGGCGGGTCGCCTCGCGTGCAAGCGCAATCGCTTCACCATAATTTCGTCCGACGAACTGGGCGTAGGCGGCGACGCCGTAATAGATCGCCGATGAGGGATCGCGCGGGCTCTGGCGGATGGCGCGTTGCGCGGCGGCATGGGAATCTTGCCAGCGTCCGCTGTAGGAAAGCGCCAATGCGTAATAACCCTGCACCAGCGAAAAATTCGGGTTGAGCTGCAACGCCAGTTCGAACTCGGCGAGCGCATTATCGAGGCGGCGGGTGGAGAAATAGACGCTGCCGAGCGCCGTATGCGCCCAGGCATCCTCGCTGTCGGCCGCAATGGCCGCAAGCGCGGCACGCTCGGCGACGGGGGCTGCGGTCGCAATGTCCGTCCAGCCCAGATGCACGCCGAACATATGGTTGGTCGCGGAAAGAGACAGCGCCTGACCGTAATTCGGATCGATCGCAATCGCCTGCTCCAGGAGCGTCTGAGCGGCAGCACTATCTGTCCGCGTTACACGCCAATGATGCGACAGCGCCCGCATCACCAGGTCCCACGCGTCCACGCTGTTGGGCGGCTTGCGCCGGCTGCGGAAATCTTCGGCGGCATAGATCTGCGGCTCGATCGCCGCGACAATGGCGTCGGTGATCTCGTCCTGCACGGCGAATACGTCGACCAGATCGCGATCGTAATGCTCCGCCCAGACGTGGCTGCCGGTCGCAGTGTCGTTGAGCTGTGCGGTGATGCGCACGCGATCACCGCTCTTGCGTACGCTGCCTTCGACGACGTAGCGCACCCCCAGTTCGGCGGCAACCTGGTTCATGTGCACGGCCTTGCCCTTGTAGGTGAACGACGAGTTGCGGGCGATCACGAAGAACCAGCGCAACTTCGACAGCCCGGTGATGATGTCTTCAGTGATTCCGTCGGAAAAATACTCCTGCTCCTGGTCGCCGCTCATATTGTCGAAGGGCAGCACGGCGATCGCCGGCCGGTCCGGCAATGGCAGCGGGGTCTGTTTGGCATGGGCTTCCACCGGCGTTGCAGCCAGATGAATGCCATTGACCTGCTCGTTCACGGCGCCAACGAAACGAACGCCTTTCCTCGGAATCGTCCGGATCAGCCGTTGGTCCCTGCCATTGTCGCAAACCACGTTCCGGGCCGCGTTGAT
>JAXDQF010000486.1:0-20444 GCA_034668025.1 Gammaproteobacteria bacterium
GGTGACGGTACGCCGGCCCCGTTGGGACCAACACAGTTCACCATCCCGCCGACGCAGCAGAACAACATCGGCCTGCTCCTCTCGAAGCACCATGTCAGCAGGAAGTACTACGGTGAAGGTTTCGATGGCGGCAAGGAAGACGGTGAAGCCGGTACCTTCTGCAACATCTGCGATCCGTTCCTGTACTCGACGCAGATCATGACGAATCCGACCTTGCGTGCGAACAACCAGGACATCAAGGGCCTCTACAACGACATTCAGAACAACACGCTGCCGGCTGTCTCGATCGTGAAGCCGGACGGACTGCCAGGATCTGCCGGGCATGACTTGCAAGGCGAGCTCACAGGAACGCAACAGCACTTCCCTGAAGTGGCAGACTCAATGCCACGGCCCGGGTCCTGAAGCGGTAGCGGATGTGATCGACGTATCGGGCGCGATCATCTTCGACTCGCCCCAACACTACAGAGGATGGGTCAGTTTCAGCGGCACCCTGATGGGCTACCCGCTGCACAGCAGCTCGAGGGTTGAAGGAACCCGCAAGGCGGCTTGCACCAGTCCATCAGACTGACTGCCGCCCTGCGCGGTCAATTTTCCTTGACTTCAATCGGTGTGTTGCTCAGAACACCGGCTGTTCCGCGGGTCAGAATGCCGTGTAAATTCGGGAAGATCTGCTTCCCGGCCTCGAGCAACTTGTCAGCCACGGCCCCGCGGCCCGCGGCCCGCTGGTCGGCGATCCGATCGGCCAGCGTCTGGGCCAGCATCTGGGCCGCGATTTCGAACTCGCCGCCCTCAGTCGACTTCAGGTCTTCGATCATGCGCATCGTGTCGGGCACACTGAGTACGACCGCGCTGCCCAACCTGTCGTAGACATCCGCAGCCCGGACATAGCGCTCTTCGAGATCCTTCAAATCAGCCGATCGACCGAACTTCTTACGACTCTCGGCGAGGGTTTGCAGGGACTCATTGACTTTCCCTCCTGCGAATTCCGTTTTGGCACGATGCAGGTAGCTGGCGGCCAACATCTGCGGGACATCGCGAGTGACATAGTTGCTGCCCGGGAGAGCCCGGCTCAGCGAAACCGCCGTGGCGGACGCTTCCACCACATCACCCGCGGCCGCCTGAGTCTCAAACTGCTCTTTCAGGATCTCCGCTCCCGCGCGTTTCTGCTCCAGCGCCACGGGATCCGCCTTGGCCACGGGATCCACTTTGGCCTGGGGATCCGCCTTGACGGCCCGATCGCGCTCGAGCGCGACCGACTCGGAAACGAGCTCGGGCGCGTGCTCATCGAACGATCGTGCCGTCGCGAGTAGAGCCGCAGCCCGGTCAAACTCCTTGCGGGCACGCGCATCCGCCGCAGCCGCCACGAAGACCTGCACTGCAACCTGCGCCGTGTGCCTGGCCCGGGCGTCAGCTGGACCATACTGGAGCAGCAGGTTGTGGAGCCTCGCAGCCCACTCCTGTGTCGGCTCCGGACTCGAGAGGGTCGCTTCCAACTCGCGGCTGATGCTCTCTGAGTCGCCAGACTGGGGGGATACCGGCACATTGGCATCTACAGTCGCCGAGGGTGCGGATGGAAACGCATCTGATGCCGTTGGCGCGGGAGAGGCGGCGGAAGCGGATGCACTCGGTTGCGCTTGCAATGGTTCTGCAGTGTGCGTCTTGAAAGGAATATGAATCTCGGCTGCCACTCGGCGCACATCGGACCATTTCCAAACGAGTCCTGCGGCCACGACGACCGTGACCAGGCACGCGGCAGCAACCCCTATCCATAGCATGGCCCTGCTCGGTGGCGTCACCAGAGGCCTCACCAGCGCATCGATGTTCGGGCTGCGGGCAGTCCGCTGAAATTCGAGGCCCTGTTTCAGCGCGCGCCATTGCGCACGCGATAACTTCCGTATGGGCCGCGGCTGCAGTCCTGTTTGGTAAGCCTTGATGGCGTCGATACGCTGGTACGGATGCACACCGGTGAGCAACTCGTATATGACACATGCGAGCGCATATACGTCGTCGCGTACATCCGGAGTTTCCCGCTGCAGCATTTCGAGACTTGCATACGCCGGGGAGATCGCTCCGAGTTGTCCGGCATCGAACAGAGTGGCATCGCCTTTCTCGAGCAGGGACGGCGCAGCGCGGGCAATTCCGAAATCCAACACCTTGACCTTGCCGTCACTACTCAGAAATGCATTGCTCGGTTTGAAATCGCAATGAACTATGTCCTGCTCGTGCGCGTAGCTCAACGCCGCGCCCAGACACTTGATGATATCCATGGCAGGGCCGAGTGGAATTCCGCCGCGTCCGTCCTCGCGCAACACCTGCTCCAGCGAGCGACCCGACAGGAATTCCATGACCATATAGACGTTGCCGGCATCGCGGTCAAAGTCATGCACGCCAACGACATTTGGATGTGCCAGTCGTTGTGCCTTTCGAGCCTCCCGTTGCAAGGATCGAACGGCCAGCGGATGACGCTTGAACTCCTCGTTCAGGACTTTGATTGCAACATAGCGATCTTTTACATCCCCCCGGCTTCGATCGTATGCTTTGTAGACGACTCCCATACCACCGCGGCCGAGCTCCTCTACCAACACAAAGCGGTCACGTATGACTGCGCCGGGATACAGTGGCGTAGAGACTTCACTCAGCGACGCATCCACATCCCACGTTGATCCGCCCGTGGATCCGGTGGTCTGTGACGCGCCATGCGGACCGCTCGGCGCGCTGGGGGCAGAAGGTGGCGGGCGCCACGACCGCTCCTCGCTTGCGGCAACTGCCGTGTTATTTGCAGAGGACTTGGGCCCAGCGGATTTGGGCGCGCCGCTCCTGGCCATTGGAGCCAGGGGAGCCATTGGCTCCATGGGACTGGTGAGGCCGTTTGACGGAAGGTTGACATCGGTTGAATTTGCGGCGCGAACCGGGGGGGCCCATCCGGATTGGCGGCCTGCAAAACCAGGTGCCCGGATCATGGTCAGACCCGCATTCGGATCGCTCATTTCTGCAATGTCGTCGTGGATGATCGACTGCAGGCTCGCATCAATCAGATTCGCGCGTCTGTAGGCGTCCGTCAAAGCAACGAACGCCTCTGATAGTTGCGGCTCGCTGCTCACCGCAGCACGAATAAACCGGCGCAACTCCCCTTCCGGCAGGTCGCCCGAACCGTACGCGTTGAACTGACGCTGCATCTCCGAAATGCCCATCGCACGAGCCTTCGATTTGTCTTATTTACCCTACCAGACCACGCGGGCCGCGAAAAATCCAGTATTTTCGCGTGTCAACCGAGATGCCGGAGCTACTTATTCCTAATTTTTTAGGCACATAGCCGTACTACTTCAAACGATGCTGGAACGATATCGCACGGTGGCGGCCGATCAGTTCTCAGGCCCCAACATCTTCAGCATGCGCTGCAGCGCGAAGTGACGATAACTCCCGAGCGCGAGACCACGGACATGTGGCCAGTCGCATTGCCTGGTGACATCCAACGCAATCCAACCCTGGTGGCCGATGTAGGGAGGAATCTCAAACCGCTCATCCGCTGTCATCAGCCCCTGGGCTGCAACACCCACCCAGAAATAAAGTTGCAGCCGCGGCTGTGCGCGTTTCCCGGCGGCACGGCCGGTCACACCGCCACTCTTATCCGCGTGCAGCCACGCAAAAGTCTTCTTGCCTGCGCGCCAGACCGGGCTGCCGAATTGCTGGTCCTCAACGACCTCCGGCCACGACCCCACCGTCTTTCGCAACCCCGTGAGCACAGTCTTCGCCCGTGGCGATTTCAGGGGATCAATTTCCTCCGGCGACAGCGCGGCCACCGGCAGTTTGATCCTGACGGTCTCGCCAATCGAGTCGGCGAGAGCGCGGGGGGCGACTTTCTCGTAGGCCTGGCGGGCCAACGCGGCGACCCGTTGCCAGGACAAGCCTTTGTTCAGATGGACACCGAGCCACCCGCGGGGGCCAACATACGGCGGCACAAAGAAGTGCCTGGGCTCCGACTTCGAATAGTGATCCTGGGAGCCCGACGGGGCATTGAGCCACAAAGCGACCCGACCGTCCCCGTGGTGGTTGACTACATACGAGGCGAAGGTTTTCCCGCGCACACGGAAGTCCGGAAAGCCGTGTGAAATGACCTCCTCTGCTTCCGGAAACGAGAGGCAGACCTCCCGCACAGCCTCGTTGACGCCTCTAGCCACATGGGAAGCCTACAACAGCACGCCTCAGTGCGCAGCATGCCGCGCGAAGAACTGGCCACGCTGGATCTCTTCCAGGATCCCCTTCCGATAGGTGCTGCTGGAGACCAGCCGCCGGCCATTGCGCAGGGTAAACACAAACGCGCCCCGGTCGACACGCTCGGCAAAGGCGACGCGCCGCAGGTTGATGAGCAAAGAGCGCTCGATCCGGACGAAACCCAGCGGCGCAAGCACTCCCGCCAGGTGTTTCATCGTATTGCGCGCCAGGTAGCGCTCATCGTTGACGTGCAGAGCCACGTAGTTCGCTTCCGACTCCACAAAGTCGATCGTCTCGACATCAATGAAGTAGAGCCGCTGCGCCTTCTCTCCTGTGATCTGCCGCAATGAGCTGACACCCGCGCCGGTGCGCTCCGCAGACAGGCGGCTGCGGGCGCGGCCGATCGCACTGACCAGTCGCCGTCCATCCACCGGCTTCGCCAGGTAATGCACGGCATCGCTGTCGAATGCTTCCATGGCGTGCTCAGGGTGTGCAGTCACCATGATCGCCAGCGGCCCTTCCCGTGACTCGAGCGAACGCAGGACGTCGAAACCCGTCATGTCCTGTAACTCAACATCGAGCAACACGAGGTCCGGCCGATGCAACCGGATGGCTTCAATTGCATCGGCACCCGATCCCGCCTGCGCGACGACTTCGACCCCGGCATGCTCCTGGCACAAATGAACCAACCGCGAGCGCGCCAGCGGCTCATCATCAACAATCACTATGCGCATGGTGGACCCTCACGAAACGCCGCGGTACGAATCTCGCGCAGCGGCAAACTGATCTGCACTTCAAATCGTCCATTGTCGACCCGATCGGCGCGAAACGTAGCGGCGTGCCCAAATGCCATGTCGAGGCGCGCTTCCACGTTCCGCAGTCCCAGGCCCTGGCGGGTTACATCGCGCGCGGGCGCGCAAGTGCTGCATGTATTGCCAATCTGGATGAACAGCTCGCGGCTCGTACGCCAGACATTGATGTCAATTGCCACCGTCCGCACGCCACCGCGCAGACCGTGAGTCACCGAATTCTCGACCAGCGGAATCAGAATCAGCGAGGGAACCGCCGCCCGCGCACACCCGGCTTCCACGTTCATCCGCCAATCAACGCGGGAGGGCTGCCGGGTCTGCTCGATCTCCAGGTACTCTTCAACATAGGTCAGCTCTTCGAACAGCTCCTGCTCCTCCTGCTCGCTGGCCCGCAGAGTCCGGCGCAACAGGTCACTGAGCTGTGTCACGAGCAGCTGCGCGGCCGGCTGCGCATCGCTCAGACTGACGATGGAGTTGAGTGAGTTGAACAGGAAATGCGGATTGAGCTGGGTCCGCAGCGCCCGCTGCCGCGCCTGGCCGGCCTCCAGCTCGAGCGCATTGCGCAACCGGCGCTCGTTCGCCAGCGCCAGAAAGCTGAAATAGCCGAGCATCACGGCTACACACGACAGATACAGGACACCGTACTCTACAGTATTGGAGAGCCAGGGGTATAACACGTCGGAGCGAAGGTGAAATGGCGTCTGGAATGAGGCCAGCCACTGGCGCGACTGGGCATCCGTGGAATTGAGCAGTGAGCCCACTGCGTACGCCGGGCGGGCCAGCAAACCAAACACCAGGGTGGACAACAGGGCCATCAGCCCGGCCCGTGACACCCCGTACCGCCGCCACGCCCGGATGGTCAGATAACAACCCAACACGGCGATCGGCCACAACAGGACAGCTTCGACGACATCCGCAAACACGGGCGGGACGTAGACTGGATATCGTATACGCTCGAGCTCGTAGAACGCGACTCTACCGGCCGCAAGCACCGCCCAGATGGGTGTGGCGATGCGCCAGACATCGTTCCAACTCGCATCCACAGGCACGAGCGGACGGTTGCTCCACACAACCGCTTCGCCCCGGCTGGCGAGGTTGGAAACCGCCGTCCTCGTCGCATCGCTCACTGAGTTTGGCCCGCAAAAGTATTTGATCCTTCAAGCTATCGTGGCGCGGCGACTGATCGAGAACCACCGCGCGCATATTTCGTGGGGCCAGTTGCGGGAAACAGACGACGCAGTTGCAGTAAACCCTCGGTGATGCCTTCGGGCGCCGTTGCGCCGTAGCCGAAGACGAGCCCGGCCTGACAATTGCCGCTCACGCTCAACGCCCGCAATGAACGCACATCCAGGTTTCTTTGCCGCGCGCTGCGGGCGATCGCGTCATAGTCGAGCGTTTCCCGCGCCAGGGCGGTCAGATGCATGCCACCGCTTGCGGGTATCGGCTCCAGCCAGGGGCTGAAATGCGCCTGCAGCCCGCTCATCATCAACTCGCGGCGCTCTGCGTACAGTTTGCGCATCTTGCGCACGTGACGCGCCATGTGGCCTTCACTGATGAATGCGGCGAGCGCATCCTGCTCCAGCACGGGTTGATGCCAGTCAGTGACTTGTTTGGCTGCCGTGATTGTGCGCTTCGCCCACGGCGGAGCGACCACAAACCCCAATCGAATGCCGGGGAACAGGCTCTTGGAGAACGTCCCCACGTAGAAAACGGAAGCAGAGCGGTCCAATGTCTGCAGGGCATCCCGTGGAGTCGTTCCAAAGCGAAACTCACCGTCATAATCGTCTTCGATGATGACGGCCTGGTGGACACGGGCAAACTCGAGCAACTCGGCCCGGCGCCGCATGGACATGGCGACGCCGAGTGGAAATTGATGTGACGGCGTTACACAGATGATGCGCGCATCGGTGGGTATACGATCTACGATCAATCCGTCCGAGTCGACGGGCACTGGCGCAATCTTTGCGCCGGAAGCCAGGAACGCACCGCGCACCGGCGCATAGCCTGGATCTTCCAACGCAACCGTCGTCCGGCCCGGAGTGACGAGAATCTTCGCGAGCAGATCGAATGCCTGCTGGGTTCCGCCTGTGACCACTACATCATCAGAATTACAGGCGACGGCGCGCGCAAAGGAAACATGATTGGCGATCGCTTCTCGTAACAGCGGCCGCCCTTCGGCATCCACGTAGGCAGCGGGCACTTTCGCCAGAGAACGCAGCGACCGGGCTAACAAACGCCGCCAGATGTGGTACGGAAACGATGCCGTATCCGGCACGCCCATGCGAAAGAGCATGTGGCTGGGCGCAGTCGACGCCCATGCCTTCATCAGATAGGGCGGCGGCGATTGCCAGAATTCGCTCAACCGCCGATCAGGCTCCTTGCCCGGCTCATCGATGACGGGCGCACGGTCAGCGCGAACCGGCAAGGCTTCGGCGACGTAAGTGCCTGCACCGTGACGCGCAAACAAGTAGCCCTCACTCAGCAACAGGTCATAGGCACCCATCACC
Source organism: Gammaproteobacteria bacterium (assembly GCA_034668025.1). Classification (GTDB taxonomy): domain Bacteria; phylum Pseudomonadota; class Gammaproteobacteria; order Steroidobacterales; family Steroidobacteraceae; genus 13-2-20CM-66-19. The sequence goes on from JAXDQF010000486.1 coordinate 7,529, forward strand.
GTGTTGCGCGACACACCCCAGGATTCGGCGAGAATCCGCGTTGAAGGCAGGCGCAAACCGGGCTTCAGCCGCCCGTCGAGGATCGCCGCCCGCAGCTCGCGATGCAGGACGCGCATTACCGCACCGGAACCGCGCGGGGGCAGCGTAATCGCGAGTTCCAACATCGCCTGTTTGCCGATCGTCTCCATACTCCTAGCCTAGCGCTCAAGTGGCACCCGACGCGACTATGTTGCGACGTAACGCAAAAGTGGCCCATGCGTTTTCGGAGCAGGTGGCACTATCGGCGCGGCGCAACAGCCCCAGGACCGCATGGGTATTGCGGGGCTGCCAGGCCTGGGCCTGAGGCTGACGGACGCTCAGGTTGACGGAAGAACCCATGTTCCGGGTGACGATACGCGCCGGCCCGGTGGGCAACTAGCCGTTTTCGGACACGGACGGCTCAGATCCGGTCAGCCGTCCGAAGGGGTACCGGCGGTCCCGTCAATGGGACCGCCGGAACGTGCTCCCGCTTTAGAACTTCGCGGTGACAGCCAGGTACACCTGCCGTCCCAACAAGTCGTATGTCTCGTATGTGTTTGCCGCGCCGCCGGCGGTGATCTCGCTGGTGACCACCGGGGGATCCTTATCGAGGAGGTTGTTGACGCCACCGCGAATCTGCACGCCCTTATATACATTCCAGGCAACCGCCAGATCGAGGTAGCTGTAGCCCGAAATCTCGCGGTTGAAATTGTCGTATACGCCGAAGCTGGCCAGATTCAAAGTCGGATCCTGGGAATTCTGGTCCAGGGACACTTTGCCGATGTAGCGCCATGACAGTGTCAGGTCCACATCCCAGGGCGATTCCCAACTGGCCCGCGCGACGTGGCGCCATTTTGGAGTGACCGTTTGACAGGTCGCGCCGAACAACCCCGCACAATCGTAGGTGTGTGCGCCCTTATAAGGCGTGATGGCGTCCTTCAGAAGGTAGGAACCGTTCATTGTGAACAACATCGAACCGAACCTGGGCAACGGGAGTTTGTAGGTGGCATCCAGGTCGAGGCCATCGATCATTTGCGCGCCCAGGTTCTGGTTGGTCTGGATGATGTAGCCGCCGGAACCGATGGTGGCCCCGTTCAGACCGCCGTTGGAGGGGGAGCGCACGAGCTGCGAGCAGAAGGTGGGATCGGCGCTGACCAGGCAGTTCTGCACGATGGCCGGTGCCGGGTAGGTGCCTATCTCGTCCTTCACCTTGATGTGCCAGTAATCGATGCTGGCCGCGAAGCCCGCGAGGAATTCCGGTGTGAAGTTCGCACCAATCGTGTAAGTGTCTGCCTGCTCCTGCTTCAGGTGCGGGTTGCCGCCCTGCAGCTGCGTCAACTGGCTGCCGGTGCCCTGCGGGATGTCGTTCGTTCCGGCCACACCGTTGACGACTTGTCCGCGCTCGATACCATTGCCATATTGCGCTGTCGTGACGCCTGTATTTTGACACTGTGCCAATGGCGCGCTGGCAACGTGGGTCTTGATATCCGGTGCGCACGGATCCTCGCCGAAACCAATCTGCCCGACGAGCTGCGGGTTATACAGCTCGATGATGCTGGGCGCGCGGATCGCGCGGTTGTAGGAAGCACGCAGCCGCACGTCGGCTGTAGGAGCCCACTGCAACTCCATCTTGTAGGTGTTGACGTTGCCGATCAGGTCGTAGTCCGACCGGCGGTAACCGACGTCGACCACCAGGTCCTTCGCCAGGAACTTGTCCTGCACCAGCGGTGCCCGGACTTCGACGAACTCTTCCTTGACCGTAATGCTGTTGTTGATGGCAACCGATGCACCGCCAAAGCCGGACAGCAGGCCGCTGAGCTCGCTCGAGTCCGGTTGGAACTGAGTGTTGTCATTGCGATGCTCCCAGCCGACGTTCACGCCGATGCCATCGTTCGCGGTGGGCAGCTTCACGCCGTACTTGCCCAGATCGCCGGTCACATCCACGTGCAGGATGCGCTCTGTGACCGAGCCATACGCCGTGCCTGTCTGCAGCAGCGGGTCTATCTGCGCCTGCGTCACGCCCCCCTGGCTCCAGATGTTATACGGCACACAGGGCGGTCCGCTGAGGCAGGTCGGGTTCGCCGCTGTGCCGGTCACCAACAGCGCATTGTTGATCGCCTGGAAATTCAGGAAGCCGGTATTGGAGTTGAAGAAGGTCGTGTAGTAGTAGCTGGCATACGCATCGTAGTTCCAGGCGTCCGCAAAATAACCCTTGGTACCGAGGACCGCCCGGTAGTTGGTGTGCTCGAAATTGGCGTTGCGGGGCCCGCCCTCGACGTTGCGGCGGCCAATCTCGATATTGGCGGTCGCCGAGCCGGGGTTCGCGGCATCGGCCGCGATGAGCGCGGGAGTACAGCCGATGATAGCCTGCTGCTGGGCACTCAACAGTGGATTGCTGCAGTTCGTCTGGTAGTTGGTCAGCGGGTCCTGGGTATTGCTGTTCTCGAACAGCGCCGCCGGGGCCACCGCCGTGTGCGACTTGTCGTTCATGAAGCTGAAGTCCATGTAGGGCTGCAGATAGTCGGTAATGGCATCATGGGCCATGAACCCTGCCGTGTACCGTTGGTCCTGGCGAGCGATGGTGATGAACGGCTGGGAGTTGAAAAACGCCGGGGGAACCTGGCCGGCCGCGGGCCACGGCAGCAGTTGATTGCCGACGACTCCCAGCTGCCCGCCTTTCGCGGCGGTGTACACGCCATTCAGTGTCGTGCCCAACGGGGTGAACCGATTGGAGTTGCCGGACCCGGTGCAGTCCGTGCCATCGACCGGCCCGTCTGCGACGGACTGCGTGGCCTCCAACTGACAGGAGCCGAAGTCCCGGTCGCCGCTGTAGACCGGGTCGGACTGCAGATAACCGAAATAGGCGGTCACGTTGCCTTTGCCGTCGCCGAAGTTCGTGCCCATGATCAGGTTGAAATTACGATTGCGGCCGTCTTTGACCGTCCCGGTGGGCGGATCCACGCCAAAGTCGCGTGCCAGGTTCTGGATGCCCTCATTGTGATTGTGATGAATGCTCTCGCCGATCTGGCCGTCGAACTGGATGCCTTCGAAATTGCGCTTCATGATGAAGTTGACGACGCCGGCGATTGCATCGGAACCGTATACTGAGGACGCGCCTCCTGTGACGACGTCGATCCGTTCGATCAACTGCACGGGAATCTGGTCCAGGTCGGGCGCGGGCGAGGCGATCGCGGTGTTGGGACTGCCGTTACCCAGGCGCCGGCCGTCCACCAGTACCAGGGTTCGATTCGGGCCGAGGCCGCGCAGGTCCGCGGTCGTTACTCCGCCGGCGGCGGCCAGGCCGCTGGTGTTGCTGGTCAGGTCCTGGCCGAGCGAGTTGTTGAAATTCTGCGGCAACTGCAGGATGACATCGGCGATGTCGTTCTTGCCGGTCTGCTGAATCGTCTTCGATGAGATCACCTGGATCGGACTGGTGCTGGTGAGGTTGGGCGCCGCAATACGCGATCCCGTGACGACCACTTCCTGCAGCTGTGCCACCTCGTCTTCATCGGCTGCCGCGAAGGCGACTTCCACCGTGAGCACATTGATGACAGCCACGGCGATGGCGGCGAGCCCCCGCCTGCGCCGCAGGAATCCAATATCAAACTGACACATTGCTGTCTCCCCGATTCGACCAACTTTGAGCCGTTGGTTGCCGAAAAATGACGGACGTCTGCTGCGGATCATCTACGAAAATTGCTCGGATCGATGCGATGTTGTGACTACGTTGATTCGCGAGGGACGAGAGCGGGCAACTGCGGGACGGGAGCACAACACGTGACACTTCTATCTCGCGCTGGAATTGTGTCTGCAGCGTTCGGTGCAACCACTGGAGGTGCACCGGGGATGTGGCCGCGATTTCCCGGGACGAGGCTGTTGTTGGCGGGATGAGCCGCTGCCGCGCGACAACGAAGTTGCAACCAGCTAACTTCGCCGCAGGATATGGAAGCAGGATGTTGTAGTGGCAAGACAGTTGCGGGCGCTGTGCCTGACGTTGGGTTTGCTCGCCATCTCGATTCCTGTGATCGGGGCGCCAACAGGGGTGCGAGCCTGCTTTGGCGAGAAGGATCCGGCGCGCCGCCTCGCCTGCTACGACGCTGAAGTCGGGAAGATGGTCACGGATCGCTTCACGGCTCACGTAGCCCGCATCACCCGCAGATCCAATGGGCAAGTGGTCGTGCGCCTGGATAACGATGAGGTCTGGGAACAGTCCGATGAGGGGCCGGACTTGAAGATCGAGGTCGGTGACGCGGTGAAGATCGATCGGGGAATGCTGGGGGCGTACTGGTTGTCCTCACATTCCTCGGTCGCAATCAAAGTACGGCGAACGCAGTAGTGGAACGGCGCCTCATGAGAGAGTTCGCGTTAGTCACTGTGGCTGGTTGGGCTGCGATCGTGGGTGGGTGTGGCACCGCGCCTGTGGCCAGGCCGGCCGCGGGTGCCAACGCACCGCCTGCGGCATCCGCTGGCACCGCGCCCGTGAATGAGGCATCGAGGCCGGTCAACCGGGCGCTGGTCTCACAGGGTTACCGTCCGACCACGTATCATGGCCAGTTGCTCTATTGCCGTTTCGAAAAGCTCACGGGAAGTCAGTTCTCACACAAGGTCTGCCTGACCGAGCAGGAAGCCGCGCTCCAGGAGCGCATCGCGCAGGACGAGATGATGAAGCGCAATTCCCAGGGCAAGTGCGTTCAACCCCTCTGCGATAAGTGACGTTACAATGACCTCACTATTGCCCTGTGAAGCCATCCGGGAGCTCGCGGGGCGGCAAATGAGGTCGATTCGTGAGTGCAGTTTTCAGTGCGTTCCTGCTGACGTTCGCAGGACTCTTTCCTATCGTAAATCCCATCGAGGCAGCGCCGTTTTTCCTGGCTCTCACTCCCAATCTGGCCAACGCAGAACGGAATGCTCTCGCCCGTCGGGTCGCCATTAACGGTTTTGCATTGCTGCTGGGGTCGATGGTGCTGGGACCTTGGTTGCTGGTGTTCTTCGGCATCGAGCTCCCCGTCGTGCGCATTGCGGGTGGACTGGTCGTTACGGCGCTCGGCTGGAAGCTACTGACCGAGGAGCAGTGGTCCGACCATGGTGAGGCCAACGTGCAGCCGGGCGTCCCGAGACAGGTCGGCAGTTTCTATCCCTTGACCATGCCGCTCACCGTAGGACCGGGGTCGATTTCAGTGGCCATCACCATCGGCAGCCGCAAGCCGGAGACGGAATTCGCGTTTCCCGCTGTCGCACTGCACGCCATCGGCGCGTTTTTCGGCGTGGTCGCGATCGCCCTCAGCATCTACATCGCGTACCGCTTTGCCGGAAACCTCGCGCGCGTGTTGGGCACAACCGGGCTGGAAGTCATGGTGCGGCTGTCTGCATTCATTCTCATGTGCATTGGCATCCAGATCATCTGGAATGGGTGGTCGGCGCTCAGCGTCGTCGCTCACTGAGCCCTTTCCGCCGGACGCCCTACGTGAACAGGTGGCTTTGTCTTACAGCCGCCAGCCTCACCGTGGCCGAGTATGAGCTATCTAAAACCAGCTCAACCAGGCGAGGTCGCTCATGAGTGCGCGTGGCCGGAATTCAAATATCAAATCAGCCGTTGTCTCGGCACTGCTGGCCGCTGCCGCAGGCATTGCAACAGCGGCGGACACCGGCCTGGCTCCCGCGGACCGCGATTTTCTCAGTAAGGCGGCGCAGGGGAGCATGATGGAGGTGGCGGCCGGCAAGCTTGCTACACAGCGTGCGCTGGATCCCGCAGTGAAAACGTTCGGCGCTCGGATGGTGTCCGATCACACGGCCGCCGGCGACTTGCTCAAATCGCTAGCCGACTCCAAGCAGATGCCATTGCCGGACTCGGTCTCTGCGGAGGAGCATGACGCTTTGGGCAAGCTCGAGGGCGTCAACGGCACTGAGTTCGACAAGATGTATTCGCAGATGATGGTAAAGGACCATGTCACCGACATCAGCGATTTTGAGAAGGAAGCCAAGAAAGGCGCCGACACTGATGTGAAAGCTTACGCGCAGCAGACGTTGCCGACGCTGAGGCATCACCTCATGTTGGCTAACCGACTGAGTGCGGCGGAAAAGAAGAGTCCGTCGCAGATGTCGGGGCCGGCGGCGGAGCCAACAGAGGCGACGCCGGCTAAGCCGCAGTAACCGCGCTGGCACTAGGGCGACGCGCTGACGCTGCGCGACCGCCCGCGCCGCGCGCCTTCTGGGCGAGCCTACTTGCCCGCCGCCCCCGCTGCTGCGAAACAGTCACTGACCAACTTCTGCGCCTCATCAATGAGGCGGCTCAGGTGGTCCTTCCCCTTGAAGCTCTCAGCATAGATCTTGTAGATCTCCTCGGTCCCTGACGGCCGCGCCGCAAACCAACCGTGCTCGGTCAGCACCTTCAGGCCATCTATGGGCGCCCCATTGCCGGGAGCATTGCTCAACACCTGGGTGATCTTCTCGCCGGCCAGCTCCTTCGACTTCACCTGCTCCGGCGCGAGCTTCTTCAGTATCTGCTTTTGCGCCTTGGTCGCCGGGGCATCGACGCGCTCAAACACCGGCTCGCCAAATTCCTGGGTCAGCGCGCGATAGGCCTCGCCCGGATCGCGACCCGTGCGCGCAGTGATTTCGGCCGACAACAGTCCGGGGATCAATCCGTCCTTGTCGGTACTCCACACACTGCCGTCGAATTGCAGGAAGGTCGCGCCCGCGCTCTCCTCGCCACCAAAGCCGAGCGAGCCATCCACGAGGCCGTTCACGAACCACTTGAAACCCACCGGCACCTCGAACAGCCGGCGGCCGAGTTTGGCGGTGACACGGTCGATCATCTGGCTGCTGACCGCAGTCTTGCCAACACCGGCCCCGCTCTTCCACGCCGGACGGTTCTTGAACAGGTAATCGATCGCCACCGCGAGGTATTGATTCGGCTGCATCAGCCCCGCACTGCGGGTCACGATCCCATGCCGGTCATGATCCGTATCGCACGCAAACGCGACATCAAACTGATCCTTGAGGTGAATCAAGCTCTGCATGGCGTACGGTGACGAGGGGTCCATCCGGATTTTCCCGTCCCAGTCCACCGTCATGAAGCGGAAAGTCGGATCGACCTCCGTGTTGAGTACTTTGAGATTCAGACGATAGCGCTCGGCAATGGCCGGCCAGTAGTGCACTCCGGCGCCGCCGAGCGGATCGACGGCGATCGCCAGCCTGGAGTTGCGGATGACATCGAAATCGATGATGTTCGCCAGATCACTGACATAGGTGTTCAGGAAGTCGTAGCGATGAGTCGTAGAGGCCTTCAGGGCTTTGTCGTACGTGACGCGCCTGACGCCGTCCAGCCCGGCCTTCAACAAATCGTTCGCGCGATTCTGTATCCAGCCTGTGACATCAGTATCCGCAGGCCCCCCGTTGGGCGGGTTGTACTTGAACCCTCCATCCATCGGCGGATTGTGTGAGGGCGTTACGACGATTCCATCCGCAAGGCCGCTGGTTCTTCCGCGGTTGTAGACGATGACCGCGTGGGAAACCGCTGGAGTGGGCGTGTATTCGTCGCGCTCTGCGAGCATGACGTCCACGCCATTGGCGGCCAGCACCTCGATCGCGCTCGCGCAAGCGGGGGGTGATACCGCATGTGTATCGATCCCGAGAAACAACGGACCATCGATGCCCTTTGACTTGCGGTATTCGCAAATCGCCTGGCTGATCGCGAGCACGTGCCATTCGTTGAATGCCCGGTCGAAGGCCGTACCCCGATGCCCCGAAGTACCGAATGACACTTGCTGTGCCGGGACCGAGCCATCGGGCTGCAGCGCGAAATAATCCGTGAGCAGCTGCGGGATGTTGGTCAACAGGCTGGCCGGGGCGGGTTTGCCTGCCAGCGGATTTACTTTGACGGTGCTCATTTTTCCCCGGAAAGATGTGAGACATTGACAGTGGCGAGATCACCGATCTTCTCGACGGTGATGTCAGCCGCCGGATAGGCCGAGATGTTGGCCATATCGAGTGCGTAGTGCCCCTGGCGAACGAAGATGGTCGTGAGCTTCGCGCGCCAGATCTTCTTCATGGCATCCAACAAGCGCAGCTTGTCGTCCACCATGACATAGTGTTTCGCGGGATAGCGGCGTTCCACCGCATCGAGCATCTGCTCCTTGTGCAGATAGATCATCACGCGGCCTTCGACGGCATCCCAAAGACCCGAACGCGTCACTTTCCGAGGTTGGAACACGACATCACCGTCCGACAGGATGGCCGTCGGACCCACACGGCGGCAGTGTGATATAGCCTTCAGCGCCCCGGGATACAGGCGGCTTTCGAACGGATAGTCGATGAGGAACCCTGACATCCGTAATAGATGCGGATCGTCCGGATCCTCCATGCGATAGCGTTGCAGCGCCCCCAGATAATCCGCGTAGCCCAACTCGGAACGCAGCGTCTCGAAGATCGCCCAGTACCGCTCGCGAGCCGGGCGGCCAAATTCGCTCTCCAGGTGATCGCCGAAGTCGTCCTGTACAGCGTCATTGTTGAGTAGCGTGTTGTCGACATCAAACAGAAACACCGTGTCCTGGTGGCCGGGCATCGCCTTTACCTTCTTGTGAACCGATCGGGTCATCTTGCGTTTAGGAAGGAAGCGCCACTATGAGCGCCCATCGTGGCCAGCCATCCGATTACCATAAATCGATGGCGGCCACCATCAATCCTGAGGGAGTGCCTATGACCGAGCTCCGTTTTAGCGCAGCCAAGCTGGTAGCAATTTCCATGCTGGCGATCACACTGGGTGGATGCGTTGTCGCCGCAGCGCCACCGCGGCGGTATTACGCAGGGCCCGCCGTGGTAGTTGAGCCGCCGCCGCCCCGTGTCGAGGAATACGGCGCGCCGCCGGCCCCCGGCTATATCTGGTTGGGCGGGTATTGGCGCTGGGAAGGCGGTCGGCATGTGTGGGTTGCTGGCCACTGGGAGCACCCTCATCCGCACGAGCGCTGGGTACCCCACCATTGGGTGCATGAGCGCGATGGCTGGTTCCTCGTCGAGGGGCACTGGGAGCGACGCTAAACGCAACGCTGCGTAAGTCGTCATCGGGTAGCGCGCCGCGGGGCCATTCCTCGCGGCGCGTACCAATCCGACGCCGCCCATTGCGGGGCACACTGCTCATACCGCAGGACTGACAAGCACCCGTCAACTGCTTTGCGGCATAATCCGAGACTATCGTAGTAGTTATGTCGGTCTCACCTGATGGGCAGTTTCCGCAACGGCGTCCGCGCTGCTGCTTTCCAGTGCATTCTGGGCCTCATCACCTGCTGCGTAGGGCTCGGCGCCGGCACGGCTGTGGCTGCTGCCTTTCATAGTCATGCTCATGACGCGCCCGACGTCCAGGCTCTCGATTCATCCGTCTCGGACGCAACTATCTCGGAAGTCACCAACGGCTCGCTCGACACGAAGTTTACGGGCGCCAGCTTCAAGGAGCCGGCCTCGCGGGGCGACGTCATTTGGCTGCGAGTGAGCAGCCACGAGGACTTCAGCAACCGTGTCATTCCCGTCCTCGTCGTGCATGCGGGGATGTTGCATCAGGTCCAGGTCTATGCGGCCGGAACGGGCAATCCGCTCCCGCCGGCCGGTCGAATTCCAGAGTTCGCCGGGGCCCGCGATACGGCATTCCTGTTGCCCGCCGCGCAGGCAGCCGCCGCCGGGACTGCGGCCGGGTCCGGCACCGTGTATGTTCGAATCGCACCACCGGGCGCAGGTTTCGGAGTCCCCCGGTTTTCAATCTCCACTCTCGACGAGTTTGTAGCCGAGGGAGCCAGCCGCGCGCGCATGATCACGCTGGCCTTCGGCGCCCTGGCCGCAATGGCCGTCGCTTCGCTGCTGATCTGGATCGTGCTGGCCGACAGGGCCTTCATCCTGTACTTCACACTTTTCATGCTGCAGGCCCTGTACGTAGCGTACTTCTCCGGGCAGGGCTTCGAGTGGCCGTGGCTGTCGGCCGCAGCACCGCTGACTCATTACACCTGGAATGTATTGTCAGCCCTCAGTGGCGCGGCGGCTTGTCTGTTTGTGCGCGACATCGCCGATCTGCGCCGCTTCCTGCCGCGCAGCTACACGGTGTTTGGCTGGCTCGCCGGCGCCTTCGTGCTGCTGACCTTCGCGAACCTGATCAAGCTCATCGGCTACGAGGACCTGGTCAACAACTTCGGGAACGTCCTGTTCCTGGGATCCGCGGTGTACACCCTGGTCGTGGCTTTTGTGGCCTGGCGGCGCGGCAGTCGCTCTGCCGGTTGGTTCCTCGTCGCCTGGACTCTGCTGGAAGCATTCACAATCGCGACAACAGTCCGCCTGTTGTTGAACAGCAGCGAAGAGCATGACAGGGTGATCTACTTCGGCTTGCCCTTGTCGATGGTGGCCGCGGCGCTGTTGATTGCGCTGGGAATCGCGGATCGGCTGCGCGATCAGCGACGCGCCCTCACGGAGGCAGAGCGACACGCCCAGATCGATTCACTCACGGGCGTACTCAACCGCCGCTCGTTGATTGAACGCCTGGACGCTGCCTGCCTGCGAGCCCGGGCTCGCGGCCTGCCCATCTCGCTCTTGTTTATCGACCTGGATCACTTCAAAGAAATCAATGACTCGTTCGGCCACCCTGCCGGCGATGCGTGTCTGTCTGCCATCATCGCGCCCATCCAGGCAGAGCTGCGCCAATCGGACGTGATCGGCCGCTATGGCGGCGAAGAGTTTGTTGTCATTCTCAGCAGTGCGGACACCGCCGCTGCCCACCCCATTGCACAAAGAATCCTGGAACGAGTAGCCGGTGTCCGCATCGAGGGCTTCGGCCCACCCATCGCCCTCACCTGCAGCATCGGTGTCGCAACGAGCGACATGCTGGGCGTCTGGGGAGAACATCTGATTGCCCAAGCAGATGCGGCCGTGTATGCCGCCAAGCGCTCGGGCCGCAACCGGGTGCAAGTCGCCGTGCCAATGGCGGCCTGACCCGTCCAGGTCGGCTCCACTCGCGCAAAGCCGCTGCATCAGTTGAGTTGGTAGGACCCGCCTCGTTCCGGCGGCTCGATGCGATCAAACACGAGCGGGCATCCTTACAATAGTTGACTCAGCAGCGTCCGTGCCGAGACCACAGCCGGCTCGCTCTGCGCGAAACAGTCGGCGCCAGAGAAGGATCCGTCCAGAACGAGTTGAAACGCATGCCGCGCCCGAGTGATGCGCTGGAAATACGCCAGCGCCGGAGCCACCGCGCCGTCCCTGGGCGCGTCGGGGGTGACCGCCACGAGAAACCACGGACGGCGATCGCGCAGCACCAGGAAATCAACTTCGCGCTTCAGCTTGTCGCGGACATAACGCAATTCAAATTGACCGAATCCGAGGTCGACCCACCCCTGCACCGCTTTCAACAGGTGGCAGGCAATCAACGTTCGGGTGCGCGCCATCGGATCCCTCACGGCCGACCAGTCGCGCAGAAACCAGCGCGGCTCCTTGCGCAGCGCCTTGGGCACCCCTGTAAACCAGGGCCGCACACAAAAGCCGTGCTGCAAGTCCACCAACAGATCCAGCCAGCGCTTCACTGTGTCAACGGTGACACTGAGCTCACGGCTCAAGTCGGAATAGTTCAGCGGCGTGGCCGAGCACTGCGACAACAGCAGCGCCAGCATCTGCACAATCGCAGGATCCCGTACCGAGGCGAGCCTGGGCAGATCGTGCTCAATCAACTGCGATTGCCGCCGGGCATGCCAGCGTTGCGTGAACTTCGGGTCGCGTTTGCGGAACGGCTCCGGATAGCCCCCATGCTCCAGCAGTGCGGCCCAATCCTCATCACTGATGCTGGTCGGCGTTTTTACCGGTGAGTCTGTTGGCACCGTGCGCGCGCACTCACCAACAGTCCAGGGGTTCATTCGCAGCAGGGAGGTGTTTGACGGGAGATTTCTCTTCGTGCCATACGCGGCAGCGAGCATCGTGACCACGAGACGCACCCGGGTGCCATAGCGTGCATTGAACTTCCGCAGGAAACCTTTCCAGTTGCGATGCCCATGGAGATTGTCGATGACGACCGTGACTTCACGCTCGCGCGAGCGCTCCAGATTCAGGTGTTTGGCAACGGCCTGCGGGCCTTTCAGAATGATCAGCCGATCGGCGGCATCATCCCAATCGAGATAGCGCGGCGACAGCGCGCGGCACGAGGTCGTTTTGCCAACCTGTCGGGGACCGCTGACAAACGCCGTGCGAAATCGCGGCAGGCGCTCCCGCAGCATCTGATCATGAAACCGAGCCTGCTCCGCCATCGACCGTGCACCCGCCCACTCTTCAGGACCATTTTACGATTTATCGGAAAATGGTCCACCCAAACGGCACGCGGGCGCCTGCCGCAAGCCACATCCGGGCGCGGCCCCAACGCAACACCTTGCTCCGACGAGCGAAAAAAATTTCCTGGAGGATCGCAGGCCGATGTATGTCCAGTCGTATACGCAACAATCCAACGCAGGGGTCCGCAGCGGCGGATGTCACAATTTGACAGTCGTCCAACGAGAACCCAACTCGCTCACAACACCTTGATTTATATCATTAATTTTAGATGACAACGGTAGTCAGAAAAGGCTGGCGCGAGCCGCTGCAGCGCGGCCATTGAATCCAGCCCAGGCAACTATCTGGCCAGGAGGGGGCCCCGGCGGCGGGCAGGGAGACAATTTAAAACATCGAAGGTTCAGTGACGAAAGGGGTACACGAGCGTCGCTTCTGGCATACTTTGCGCCGATCGCCCACGTCCGTCTCGACCTGATGCTTGCACGCATTGCGGATCTAAAGCCGAACTGAAAGCGATCAGGTGACAGGATCTACGGTTCTTTGGGCTCGTGAGACACACTCTCCCTGACCTGACTGGTGTTCCTGCCGTGTGAAGTGGCCAGGGCAGTCAACC
>JAXDQF010000487.1:0-12097 GCA_034668025.1 Gammaproteobacteria bacterium
ATGCCACGCGCGGCAACTGCAAATCGTTGGCACGGTCCATAGTCAACGCCCGACATCCAGACGGCACTGGCAGCCGCAAAGGGCGGGGCCGTCAGATCCAATGTCTTGTTGGCCTTCAGGTCCACGGAAAAGACCGTGTGCTCGACGGTAGTCCGCGGTGGTTCCAAGCCTGGAGAGCGCGATAGGAAATAGAGGCGCCACCAGGCAGTCTCCGCAACCGCCGTCGCCAGGTGTTCAGAGCCGTAGAAGATCCCGGGACGCTCACCAGCACCGCGGAAGCGCGATGCGCGACTGTGACCATAGCGGAACGGCGTGCCCAGCAGGTAGTGCAGACCACGCGTCGGCTGTGGCAAGGTTGGCTTGACTCGCTCAACGAGCGTTTCCAACATCGTTTGATCCTCGACGCTGTCGACCAAACGATTGGTAGAGATGCGATGCTGTGCTTCCACGACCCGCCAGACCGATCCCTCGTAGGGGCGGAAATTCTCGCGGCTCGGTTGCGGCTCAGATATGGGCGCGAAAGTCGTCGACATAGTCGGCCACGTCCATGAGCCCGCGAATCGTGACGATCAAATCAATGGGGCGGGCTTCGAGGTCCAGATTGGCTGTCCGCAACCACGCGCCCGCCGCTTGATCGTCACTACCGAGGATCGCATCCAGACTGCGAAACAGCCGCACGAGATACTGGCCCAACTCAAATGACTTTTCGTCCGACTTCAGCAGATAGCTTCCGGTTCGCAACCGCGAAGCGGTGGCTGCCGACAGGCCTAAAACAGAGCCCAGCTGATCGTTGGTGAGCTTCCAGCAATCGGCCACGCGGGCGACCGCTTTGGACAAGACGGCGCTTTCAGGCTTCGTCGAAGCCGAGCTCTGAAGAGTTTCGCTCGTTCTCATGAATGAATAGTACCATATTTATTCTGAAGAACGAAATTAGCCAGACCCACGACCCACGCCCGCCTTGGGTGATGCGGTGGGAGTCTCGCCAACGTAGGGGCCCGCGCGTGGAATGCGCTGGCTATCAGCCGGGCTCAAAACTGTCGGGGGCGATGAGTGCTTGGCAGCCTTGGGACATCGAAGGCCGCAGTCCCAAGGCTATTGAGTGCCTCAGAGTGTCGACTTTCGTTGCGGCTCAGACTCGACTTCAATGGTCTCAACAACATATCGCCGAACTCGCGGGAGACCATCGAGCTGCGCCGCGTCTACGTCGGCACCCGATGCCTCTGAGGACGCGTCATCAGAAGCCTCATCGCTCAGGTCGATTGGGCCGTGGCTTTCCAATATTTCACTGACGCTGTCCGCGTCTTCATCGGTCACTGCGACCGTTACAACAGTTGAACCTCGCTCGATGCTGCGGTGATAGTCGTCGCTGTCCTCAACTGCTGTGGTGTTGAACAGACGTCCCCAGAAGCCCCGCTTATGCGTGATCGCATTGGCACTGGAGAAGTCAGCCCCTCCAAAATCGGCTTTAGTATGTTGGCTGATTGCACTGGAAGGCACGTTCGCGGCCTCGAGATCGCGAACTGCCGCGGCGGCATCTGACTCGGCGTCGTAGACGCCCACGACGATGTGATTGGTCATTGGACTCTCCTGAACGGTGTTGATACGGATGGTTTCGGCACGAAACCAAGAGGACGAGCGATCGACGTGATTTCCTGCAGGAGCTTAGGAGGGCTGACACGAATTGAATGTAGGACGATGTCCGAAACTCGGAGGCGGTGGACGACTTCGGAAGAGGAGCGATATCCGGCTCAACTGAGAGGCGGCCAGAGCTATACGGTGCGGTGCAATGCTGCCTAGCCTCGAGCGCAACCGTCTCATCGTGCGACATGAGGCGCCTCTCACTGCCAGTGTGTCGCGACTTCGGGTCGACCCCGGAGTCGAGCTGCCGCAAAAATCGATGCAAAATAGATGGCTGTACGGCAGATTGGCATTGGGTCCAATCCGTTGAAACGTTTAGACAAGTCGTGGCTGCCGACAGGGGTAGCTCCACCCACCCTTGGGGGATCTCGCATGTCCGGCCAAACCGCAATTCGCAGGGACGTAGGCACCATCGCCCTGCTCATGACCGGTATCGGTTCCATTATCGGTTCCGGCTGGTTGTTCGGCGCCTGGCGCGCCGCCACCCTGGCCGGCCCGGACGCTGTTTACGCGTGGATCATCGGTGCAATCATCATCCTCGCCATCGCGCTCACCTATGCCGAGCTCGGCGCCATGTTTCCGGAATCGGGAGGCATGGTGCGCTATGGCCTGTACTCCCATGGCTCGCTGGTGGGCTTTCTCGCGGCCTGGGCCATCTGGATCTCCCTGGTCGCGCCGATTCCGGTGGAGGCGGAAGCTTCGGTGCAGTACATGGCCTCCTGGCCCTGGGAGTGGGCGCATAACCTGTATCAAAACAACGAGCTCACCCCGCCGGGGCTGGGCATCGCTGCCGTGTTGGTCGTCATTTATTTCCTGCTGAATTTCTGGAGCGTGAAACTGTTCGCGCGTTCCAACACGGCTATCACCGTTTTCAAGCTGGTGGTACCGGCGCTGGCTGCGATTGCGCTCATCGTGACCGCCTTCCACAGTGGCAACTTCGACATCGGCTTGCACGAAGGTCCCCATATCCGCAGTTGGCCGGCAATATTCACGGCCGTCGCCACCAGCGGTATCGTGTTCAGTTACAACGGCTTCCAGACACCGGTCAACCTGGCGGGTGAGGCCCGAAACCCCGGGCGCAGCGTGCCCATCAGCGTGCTCGGCTCGGTGTTGATCTGCGCAGTCATCTACGTGTTGCTGCAAATCGCCTTCCTGGGCGCAGTGCCACCAGAAGCGTTGGCCCATGGCTGGAGCAGTCTCAACTACAGCTCGCCATTCGCTCAACTGGCGCTGGCGGTCGGCCTGAACTGGCTGGCGTTGCTCCTGTATATCGATGCCTTCATCAGCCCCAGTGGCACCGGCATCAACTACACAGCCAGCTGCGCCCGCATGATCTACGCCATGCAGAAGAACGGCCATCTGCCCAAGATGCTGGGCAGCTTGAATCCGCAATTCGGCGTCCCGCGTGCGGCCATGTGGTTCGACCTGGCCGTAGCCTTCATCTTTTTGTTCTTCTTCCGTGGCTGGGGCCAACTGGCCGCCGTCATCTCGGTGGCCAACATCCTTTCCTACCTGGCCGGCCCGGTGAGCGTCATGGTGTTACGCCGTACCGCCCCGAATTTTCACCGTCCGGTGCGTTTACCCGTGCTCGCATTCCTGGCGCCAGTGGCCTTCACCTTCGGCACCCTCCTCCTTTACTGGGCGCGTTGGCCCCTTACCGGAGGAGTCATATTGATCATCATCGCGGCCCTGCCGGTCTGGTTCTACTACGAAGCCAAGGGCGGCTGGAGCGATATCCAAAAGCACTTGAACGGCGCCTGGTGGTTGGTGACCTATCTGCCGACCCTCGCTTTCCTGTCCTGGGCGGGGAGCGAGAAATTCGGCGGCCACGATTACATTCCCTACGGCTGGGATCTGTTGGTGGTGGGCGCGGCCGGTCTCGGATTTTATTTTTGGGGCATGCGTTCCGGATGGAGCACCCGCCAGGTACAGGCTGCCATCGCGCAGCCGGTTGATTTGAGCTGACGATCCACGGGTGACTTTCGGCACATGTCAGCGCCGGTTCTCGCGAGTACAGTTCACACCCATGGACTCGGGTCCAAAGTGACATTCAACGCCGCACAGCCGCTCCAATTACCCCAGCAGGCAATGCACGGTCGGTCACTGCGGACCCGATGGGCTCGACAGCCTTCTGAGCGGAATCTGGCGTTGTAGTAGGCCGTGTCGTCCGCATGTGCCAATGGCCATCGAGACCGCGCTTGCCATCGTGGCACGATCCAGCGACGTCAGCGGTGAGGAACTGGATGGACTTCCATCTTGCTCAGTCTTTACCGTGCGACCTTGGTCATCGATCTCGACACGTTGCGCAAAGTTTTCGAACACGGCTACCTCATCAACGCCTATTGCCGCTCCTGTGATCGACACACCTTCCTGGATCTGGCTGCATTGATTGATGCCGGGTTCGGCGACCGCCGTGTGGTTGGCCTCGTATTGCGCTGTAGCCGTTGCCAGGCGCGCGCGGAGGTGTCGTTGATCTGGCCTGGGAGAAAGCTTTGATGTTCACCGCGGGAAAGTCCTCAGCAGATTTGAGGTAAACTCTCGTCTGCTGTGAGTCGATGGGGGGCCATCAAAAGATGTGCGGTAGATACATAACTGCCCAAGCCGCTGCCTTCGAGAGGGCGCTGCAGCTCGGCAAAATCAGTTGGAGCTTTGAAATCTCCTACAATGTCGCACCGACTCAACAAGTGCCCGTCGTACGCTTTGAGGAAGGTGAGAACGTCGGGCTCACGATGCGCTGGGGGCTGATTCCCTTTTTCGCCAAGGGTGAGGCGCCGAAGTACTCAACCATCAACGCCCGGATCGAGACGGTTGAGACAGCCGCATCTTATCGGGGACCCTGGAAGCGCGGGCAGCGATGCATCCAACTCGCCGCGGGCTTTTACGAATGGCATTTGGACGAAAATGGCCGCAAGGCGCCGTTTCTAATCAAGCTGAATGATCAGGACGTGTTCGGATTTGCCGGACTGTGGGATCGATCTTTCAAGGCGGATGGCTCTTCGGTCGAAAGTGTTGTGCACATCACGATGCCCGCCAACGATCTCATGCGGAAGATTCACAATACGGGAGGGAACCCGCACCGGATGCCAGCGATCCTGCGCAAGGAGGATTACGGGGCGTGGTTGCATGGCTCGATCGACGAAGCGAGGGCGGCACTCCAGCCTTATCCGCCGGATCACATGTACGCGTTCGAGGTATCGACTCGGGTCAATTCATCCAAGAACAACGGGCCGGAGCTCATTGAGCCAGCGAAGGCGAATGTTGGTTGAGGCTCAGGCTGCGCCCCTACGGTGACTTCCAGCTGACTGTCTCATTTCGCTTGCCGAACTGCGGGCTGACTTGGTTTCGTTTGCCAGCTGGGCCGCTTCGCGGCCGGGAGAGTGCCATGGGTGGGGCACGTCCTAGCGAAGAAGGGCTGCAACGCCGACGGAGCGCGCTGAATCCGAAACGAGGAATGGGAGCGACACGAGAGAGCGGGCGCCTGAAATGCTTCGACCGCGCGATGGATAGGCGCACACGTCGGCGTTGCAGCCCTTCTTCGCTATGCCGCGCGTGGTATTCGTCGGCCGATGAGCTCTGGTCGCACTACGTGGAGTGCCTTCAGTCCCCAAGTGACTTTCGGCAGCTATTTCGCGAGCGTTCCAATGGCTTCGACGGTGATAGCTGAGTCGACCGAGCCCGACTTCGTGGCGTTTTGGACCAATAGCGCGCCTAAGCAGGCTCCGTCTCGGGCGCCGGCAGCAATGCCGAGCGCGGCGACAGCAGTGGAATTCGTAGGCTTCGTCAACCACGCTAAGTTGAATGACCGGATTGCTGCGTTGTAGTCGCCTGTGTAATAGGACTTCAGGCCGGTTCGAATCCAAGCAGCACTCACGCCATCAGGATCAGCAGCTGGGCCGAATTTGAGGAGCGCGCGGTCCGCTTCGCTCAACTGACGTCGCGCGTCGCCCGGATTGAGCCCGCCGAACATCGGTTGGTATTGCCGCGGGAGCTCACTTTGCCTCGCAAGAGCAATGCCGGTAATGGCGATAGATGCCCACAGGAGCAGACAGACCGAACGCGCTTGCGTACTCATCGACACGATTAGGGTCTCCGCGAGGGGTCAGGCCCACGTGCCAAGTGGACTTGACGATGAATCAGCTCACCCTTGCGTTTCAGAAGCCGGCGGAGTTTGTGTTTCCGCAGATTTCTTCGGCTTTCGCGGTTCCCGTCGAGCAGGACGTTCGCCCTTGCTGGTCGGAAGCCCCAGGGACTTCATGACGGCATTCAACTCTTCAGTGAGCGCCATCTTCTTTGCGATCAGTTCCTGAATCGCAGTGTCAATGCCGCTGATTTCGGTTTCGAGCTGGGATTTCTTTTCGGTCGCTTCCAAATGAATCTGCTTGCGTTTGCGCTCTGTCAGTAATTGAAGCTCCTCGAGAGATAAGGTATCGAGTCCGCGCAAGCCTCTTTGCTCCAGGTCTTTGATGACTTCAACCTCAGTAACAGTGTCTTGTATCGTGTGTGATGAATGATCAGAAGTGGTCATGAACGGTGGGATCTCCAGAAAGCCAACGGCGTCCGCTGCTCGCTCAGGGTAACATGGGAATCGAGGGTCGCGAAGCTGCGACACTTCGCGGGCGGTGGTCGCACACGCCGGCGTTGCAGCCCTTCTTCGCTATGCCGCGCGTGGTATTCGTCCGCCGACCAGTTGGGCTCGCACTACATGTCGCGAGCGAGTACGGCTCGCTCAGCTTATAGGTGGATGATTAGCTCGATAAGAATCGAGATCGTCCTGATAGCGCAGGCTGTCAGCCGTGAGCTGTCTGATCTCGACCTTCAGCTGACTGGCTCTGTCGGCAAGTTGCACCACATCCAGCACAGCGTGAGCCCTTTGATCGGCTGCGGAGTCAGTGCTGACGGCTTCAACCGAATTCGAAAGAATCCCATGCTCGATGTTCGCGAGCTCTCGGCGCTTCGATTCCAACTGAGCTTCCGCATTGGATAAACGAGCGCCCAGCACAAAGAGCTGGTGGCCCGAATCGAAGGAGGCGAGGAACGGAGTTTCCAACTCTCCCGAGCAGACTCCATTGTAGCTCGCGCCACGTGCGCCGAGGCGATACCCATTCCTCGGCTGGCAGAACTCGCGCAAACCCTGGTTCCGCCCTTGCTGATAGAGATCCAGGTCAGCGCGTACCCCGTACTTTGCGCAGGCTTTACGGTGTTCCGCTATGTGATCGCCGGGGTATCCTTCCACGCCGTCCTCGTAGCCGATCGTACGCCAGTCAACAGCGAGACACTCGTCCTTGCTCATGCTCGCGCATCCGGCCGTCAACACCGTCGCTATCATCAGAGGTAGCCCGACCCAACTTGGGCCTTTCGATGGACGCATGAGGTTTGCCAAGCTTGGTAAAGGTTTGCTGACAATACCAGTGGGCAACGCCGGCCCAATGTGAGCTGGGTCACGTGGGGTGGCGTGGGCGGAGGTGCCAGTGTTTCAGAGCACGACGTATGTCACAAGGTGAGAATGCCGTCTGCTTTGCGGACTAAGCCGATTCCGAGGAAGCGCACATGGTCCCCTCGCTTGGCACCAAGCGGCGGCGCGAACCAACGAAATCAATGGGTGGCTATTCTACTGGCTTATGGTCAACACTCCATCTTCCGAAGTTACATAGACTAACGAGTTGGCGAACGCGATGCCGGTAGGATTGTTGAGCGTCGCAGGCAGAGGACCCAACGTCACGCCGATGTGTCCCGGAACCCCTGCCAACGTGGTGACGTTCCCATCGGGAGTGATTTTTCGCACAAGCTGGTTCATCGTATCCGCGACATAAACCGTGCCTGAGGGCCCGACGGCTATCTGAGAGATCGTATTGAACATGGCAGATGTACCCGGACCATCTGCGAAGCCTGCCACGTGAGTTCCGGCCAGCGTGCTGACCGCGCCCGCGGGAGTAATCCTTCGAATCGCATTATTGTCGGCAACATACACGTTGCCAGCGGAATCCACTGCCACCGAGCTCGGATCACTGAAAGTCGCAGCGGGACCCACTCCGTCCGCGCTCCCCGAGACACCGGCCATTCCCGCGATGGTCGTCACAATGCCATCCGGAGTGACCTTGCGAACATTGAAGTTGCCATTATCCACAACATACAGATTTCCCTGTGTGTCGCTGGCGATCGCATTCGGGTGATTGAATTGCGCGCTCGTTCCAGTCCCATCCGCGGATCCCGGGAAGTTGGCATTGCCCGCAAAAAAGCTCGCATGGCCGCCCGACTCGTAGGTCAGCTTCACAATCGAATACGGGCCCACCTCATAAACGGAGCCCGCAGAGTCGGCAGCGAAACCGGCACCTCCGGTACCCGGGCCGGTACCGGACAGCCTCGAGCGGGAACCGTCCGGTGCGAGTGTGTAGATGTACTCTCCCAAGCTGTCTTGCGTGGATACATACACGTTTCCCGATGGATCGGTTGCCAATGTGACGGGATTGTCCAAACGCACCGACGTCGGTCCAGGTATCTGCTGACGGGCGACTCCGGCGATGGTCGTGACGACCCCATTCGTTGTCACTCGTCGAATGACGCTGTTGAGTCTGTCCGCGACGAGGATGGAACCATCCGGGTCCGTGGAAAACTGACCCATATTCGAGAGCCGCGCCTGATCGCCAGTGCCGTCCGCGTAGCCTGTCATCAGCGGTTGTCCGGCAAAGACGCCGTATGTGTTCCCACTGACCGCAGTCGAATATATACACGAATCGTCGACGCCGTCTCCAGGAGAACCAAATGTGAACACGTCGAAATAAAGTTTGCCGTCGCCACCCACTGCGAGCCCCTGGATGGTGGCCCCTGAAAGCGTTCTGGACACGGTCGAGTGCACGAGGTCAATGTGGTCAATGCCGCCCGTTGACGAACTGAAGCCCTCCTCTCCCATCATTCCACCATGGACAACTCCTGCGGAATCCACGGCGAGCGACAGCAGCAACCCACCCAGATGCAGGGAGCTGACGTTACCGGTGGGATCTACGCTGCGCAGTCCGCTAAAACCATCTGCTACCAGGAGTGAGCCGTTCGGACCCAATCGAATTGCCCTCGGGCCGGCGAACCGAGCAGTTGCTCCGGGACCATCGATCGAACCAAACTCCTGCTGTTTTCCGGCAAACGTCGAGACTTCGCCATCAGGACTGATACGTCGAATCGCATTACCATCAACGACGTAGATCGCGCCATCCGGACCAATGGCGACGGACCGCAACCCGGCGAATCGCGCCTCTGCACCTTTGCCGTCTGCATCTCCTGCCAGGAAGTACTGCCCTGCCAATGTTGTTGTGTTCCCCGCACGATCGATCTTGCGAACCGTGTGGTCCCCCCCGACGACGTAAAGGTTGCCGTTGGCATCTCGCGCCATATCGACCGGCAGCGACAATCGCGCGGTATTTCTGTCCCCGTCCAGATTCCCGTTTCCGCCCAATGCGCCGGCAAAAAGTTGGAGGGTGGGAGGGACACAGCTGACTGCAATGCTATCGACGTTCGCGGCTGCAACCGTGCCGGTGCCCGCCGTAACAGCGCATTGCTCACCGCCCGGCTGAGTTGAAATGTCAACGGCGTAGGTCGCTCCTGTCGAGAGCGTTTTGTTGAACCTGAATGCGCCGTTTCCACCAATGGTTAGTGAATCAGATCCGTTGTCGTTGAGTACGACGGACGCACCTGCGGAAAGTCCAACTACGGTACCTCCGATCGAGAAAGTCTGCGGTGCCGACGCCCCTCCTCCGCCGTCAGGGCTGGTATGCGCTGCTTCACCACCTCCGCCACCACAGGCGGACAGAATCGAGATTGCGACGGAAATTAACGAGAGAACGGCAAATCGTCCCTGAAGTAGCATTGGTGCGGCCAACGTCGTTGTTAATATTTATGGCAAAATGTTACTCGCAGGCGGCCATCCTCGCAAATATTCGGCACCAACTCGTTCCTCTCTCCGAAAGACTTTCCATAATTGGACGCCGGCTCGTGGCCGGGGAGACGTGCCACTCGTTGAGGCACGTCTAAGCGAAAGGGCAGCCGGGCTCCGCACGAATGCCATCACTGGGTTCTTCAACGTCTCGCCTGTCTCATCAAGAATGGGACTCGGCGTGAAGCCCGATTCGATCACTCGGCCCAGCGTCGTACCAACCTTGGGGAGCACGTGTGTCTATAGGCGAAGCAGACAGGTGTAGAGAACAAGGCTTTTGATCCGCGCAAGTCGTAGCCCGGCGTTCCCAGTAGAGCCGCGGCTTAGCGACACCGCGTCCGAGCTGGTTGGTGCTCGTACACGGGTCGTACCGACGATAGGGCTGCGCGCTAGCTCAGACGTCAGCCGACTTTCCTTAAACATTCAGTTCCAGTCCAGCGATAGCTGAAATTGGGTGCATTGCTGAGTAATCACACCTTCTTCGTACGGGTCCATCCGGTCAAACTGCGTCGTCCGGCTAACGACGAGGTGATAAAATGTCAAAAGTATTGGCAGAAGAGCGACTGCATGGCGCTTCAGGTGGACATCGTGATTGAATCTCCTGACCGGCGACGAATCCTGGTCGTAGAATGCAAACGCGCCCAGGCTGCTTCCAGCCAACAGGCGGTGCGATGGCGACGGAACTTCGTGGCACACGGCCTCGATTCCGAAGTGCCTTATTTTATGCTCGCCTTTCCAACTGATCTGTTCTTGTGGCGGGCAAATGCGAACATTGGGGCGCCGCCAGACTTCACCGCGCCGGCACAGGGCGTGCTCAAATGGTATCTGGGCCCGATTGCCGACCAGCCGGGCGGACCCCTCGAGGAAAGCCTCGAGATTGCCTTCTCTGCCTGGCTCAGCGATTTAGCTCATGGTGTGCGACAACCTGACTCATCCTCCGAGGCAGACCAGATGTTGGTTGAGTCAGGTTTGCTGGAGAAGATGAGAGGAGGCACATTCCGGACGCAAGTGCCGTCATGATCGTGCTGGTCGAGTCGAACTTTGTGATCGAGTTCGCGCAGCGCCAGGCTGAAATCGCGGACGCTGAGCGAATCGTGAATCTTGCGGAGAATCGCGAAATCGAGCTGGCGATACCTGCCTGCGCTCTGTTCGAACCGTACGAGACTCTCGTGCGCCGCAGAAAGCAACGAGCCGAAACCGTCCGCAAGCTGAGCGATGAAATTGCGCAACTCGGAAGGTCGCAACATTTCGCGGACCTGCCGGCGGCTTCTGCGGCAATCTACCGGGTGCTTTCCGCGGCCGCCGAGGTAGAACATCGCGCGTTGGACGAAGCGCTGGTGCGACTCGAGAACTGCGCCACGGTAATACCATTATCGGGAACGACGCTCAAAACCTCACTCGAGGCGCGGCGACGATTTTCTCTACAGCCGCAGGATTCAATCATCTTTACATCCGTGGAACGCTTCCTCATGGAGCGCGGCGGAGCAGAAAGCGTGTTTGCAAACAAGAATTCGGCTGACTTTTCGGGCCCGGAAATAGAAACCCACTTCGAGCGACTCAACTGCAAATTGTTTGCATCGTTTTCGAACACCCGGCAGTACATTGAGAACGTGGCGCGGCACGCGGGGCCGATGTCTCAGTGACGATAAGTCAATAAACGGAGTCGCTGTTTAGTCCACCGGGAACCACTCCAAAGCTGCCACCAATCCTGCGGACCAAAACTCCGCCGTCTGTCCCCGAATTATTGCCGCAAACACCCAATTTCTCCATCTTGCCGCCGCACGCCAAAGGCATACCCTACCCCGTCTGACCCTGCAAAAAGCGGCGCCCGACGGTGCACCAACACCAGTCGAGCGCCTGACCACAGCCACCCTGAGTAAGAGGATGATCATGGCTCTCAAACAGTCTACGACCAGCGGAAGACCTTGGAGACAGAGTTCCAATGCCCTAAACGACCGTCTTTGCGAAATTTTGCCGAAGGGCGACGATGAGGACGGCTACCTCCTCTTCGCGCGACCGGATACGAACGCTCCGGTTGTGTCCTCGACGTTGGGCGCTTTCCTGGCCGCTCAAAGACAATCCGTTCAATTGACGCAGCAATTCGTCGCACAAAAAGCCTCAATCAGCGCCGGACAGCTGCGCGCAATTGAGAAAGGAGTCCTTCAGCCGACAATCTCAACATTTCTTTCGATTTGCGAGGCAATTGGGATAGACCCTCGCGACCTGTTTAATCGCGCACTCGAAAGAATGGGTTATCCGGTGGGTTTCATACCTGTGAGAAGCGTTCCAACTTCCGGTTGAGTTGCACTCCAACCTGCGGCAGAATTCCTGACGCCTGCGGTATCGTATGGATGCGAATGCTCAATGGCGGCCTACTTCCTCAGGTCCACGCACATCTCACGGAACAAAGGAGCGCTCGCCACAAGGGCCGCTGCGTATCGTTCGGGCGAGCGCATCAAGGATGAGAGAACCGGCCAGATCTACGATTTCTCTGATCGTCGCGACATAGCCTACAAGGAGGTCGTTCTGCCTTCGGAC
>JAXDQF010000488.1:0-14862 GCA_034668025.1 Gammaproteobacteria bacterium
GATCGGCTGGGACGACGCCTCCCGCGATACCGATTGGGTCGAAGCATTCCTCAAACAGCTCGGCGTCACTAAAGGGGATTTTGTGAGTGTCGTGTCCACGGGTCACGAGGCCCCGTGGTACGCCCCCGTGCTCGACGCGGCCAAACGATTGCGGGCCACTGTCTGTCCGCTCGAGCCTGCCCGTTTCGAAGTGGGAAGAGCTCTCATGTTCTTCAAACGCTTTCCCGTGTCGGTCGTGATCGGCTTGGATGGCGAGCTCGGCTCGGCCTTGGAAGCGTCTGCTGGTTTCAGCAATGTCCTGACACAGGTACGCAGTATTGTGGGCCGTCCGGACGCAACGCCGCTTTTAAAGGATATGAAGTCAAACAAGGGGATCATCACCCCCGTCGGACCGGCTCTGGCATTAGCGTGCCTCAAGGGTCCCTTCGTGCACCTCAACGAAGATGAATGGGGCATTGATGCGTCCGAATCAGGGCTCACGTTGTCCGCGCGACGCAGTCGTGCCTTGGGAGGCCAACCGATCAGACTTCCCGGCCTGCTTCGCGTCGCGAATCGTCAGTGCGTGTGCTCGCATGGGCGCCGTTCTTTTCAGTTGATTGCAGCGTAACCGGGCAGGTAAGGGGCGCGCATGTCGCAAAGCATGACTTTGGCTTCGGTAGTTCGCGAGAACGCGCGCAGCAGTCCAACACGAACCGCGGTGGTCTGCGGCCTGACTTCGCTCGATCATTTGCAGCTGGCGCAGCGGATCGACCGGCTGACCGGGGTGTTCGCCGACCTCGGGGTGGGTAGCGGCGATCGGATTGCCTGGCTGGGCCAGAACTGTCACCGCTGGCTCGAGTCCCTGGTGGCCGCGGGCCGATTGGGCGCTGTATTGGCGTCGCTCAATTGGAGACTTCCGGCCGCGGAGCTGGGCGGCATATTGGAGGATTACGAACCCCGGATTGTGATCTGGCAGAAGACGGATCTGGAGCCGCTGGCCGAGACTTTGCGCGCGGCACATCGCGGCCCGCGTTGGATATGTCACGACACGGCAGAAGATGGCGGCTACGAATCTGCGCTGCAGCGAACAGAGCCGTATCCACATCGGGGCCTGGAAGATGCGAATGCGCCGGCTTTGCTTCTGTCGGTCGCCGACCCTTCCGGTGGCACGAACGGATCTGTGCTGAGCCAGGGGAATCTGCTCGTCCCGGGCCTGCTGATGGCACAACTGCAGGCCATTGATTCGCATTCGGTACATCTGGCGAGTGCGCCGCTGTTTCACATCGCGGCTTTGTTTGGCCTGATCCCCACCTTGCAGATGCGCGGGACGAATGTCTTCGTCCGCCGGGCGGATGCAACGTTGATCTGCGAGGCGATTGACCTCCACAAATGCACCCATGGCCTGCTGTTTGCCCCGACGATCCGCGAGATCGTGGAGGTCAATGCCGGCGGCCGGTACAATCTCAAAGCGTTCCGAAGCGGTATCGACCTGCCCGGCTGGCAGGCCATGGTCAGCGCGGACACGAGCCCCTGGGGCCGGCACAACGGCGGCTATGGCCAGACTGAGACCAACATGGCGGTGTTGGCCGCGCTGACTGATGGGGCGAGCAACACATCGGGCCGCGTGGCCCCCTACGCGGAAGTCTGCATAGCCGACGCGGATGACCGCGAAGTAGCCGCAGGTGAGGTTGGGCAGATACTGGTGCGGGGTGCCAGCGTTCACCAGGGTTACTGGCGACGTCCTGAAATCGACCGACAGCGGTTCGCTGGGGGCTGGTGGCACACACGCGACCTCGGAACCCGCAATGCCGACGGCATCGTCAGCTTTGTTGGTCCGATGGGCCGCATGATCAAAGCGGGTGCCGAAAATATCTTCGGAGCCGAGATTGAACGCTGCCTGGCTCAACATCCTGACGTGCGTGAGGCAGCGATCATCGGCATTCCCGATGAGACGTGGGTCCAGTCGGTGAAGGCCATCGTGGTCGTCGATGCCCAATCTGCAGTGACGCAGGATGAGTTGATCGAGCATTGCCGCACGCGCCTGGCGTCCTACAAGAAGCCGCGAAGTGTGGTGCTTCGGCACGAGGCTCTGCCGCGGGTCGGTCCGGCAATCGACTATAAATCACTGGACGCCGCGTATGGTGGCGGCAACTATCCTGGTGAAGGCACCCGGTCGGTTTAGACATGGCATCAGGCCCTCTGGTCGGTATTCGGATCGTCGAATTTGCAGGGCTGGGCGCGGCGCCCTTCTGCGGCATGCTGCTGTCCGATCTGGGAGCCGACGTCATTCGCATTGATAGGCCGGACGCGGATCCCCCCGGCGCATTCTCCCTGATTTCCCGCGGACGCCGCTCTGTGGCGTTGGACCTGAAGAATCCGCAAGACATCGGCCGGTCGCTGGCGCTGTTGGAGCGAGCAGATGCTTTGATCGAAGGGTTCCGGCCCGGCGTCATGGAGCGGTTGGGGCTGGGTCCTGACATCGTGCTCGCCCGCAATCCCCGCCTCGTCTACGGCAGGCTCACGGGTTGGGGGCAATCGGGCCCACTGGCACAATCGGCCGGTCACGATATCAACTACGTGGCGTTGTCGGGTGCGTTGCATGCGATCGGGCCTCGAGAGAAGCCTGTGGTGCCACTCAACCTCGCGGGCGACTTCGGTGGCGGCTCGCTGTATCTGGCGATGGGCCTGCTTGCGGCTCTCCTTCATGCGCGCACCTCTGGCAAGGGTCAGGTCGTCGACTGCGCAATGGTGGATGGTGCGGCGTCGCTCATGACGTTGTTTTATGGCGCCCTGGCGGGCGGCCAGTGGAAGGATGAGCGCAACAGCAATTCCCTGGATGGCGGAGCGCCGTTTTACGATGCGTACGAGTGCGCGGACGGCCTGTGGATTTCGGTCGGCGCGCTCGAGCCCCAGTTTTTCACCGAGTTGCTGGACAAACTCGGGATCAACGGCTCCGGCATGCGCTCGCAGTGGGACGTCAAAGGCTGGCCCGATTTACGGGCACGCCTGACCGCCACCTTTCGTACGCGGCCCCGGGCGCATTGGCAGAGGCTCCTGGAAGCGACCGATGTTTGCTTCGCGCCCGTGGTGTCGATGGCCGAGGCGCCCTTGCATCCGCACAACGCGGCGCGCAAGACATTTGTCGAAGTGGAGGGTGTTACTCAGCCGGCGCCCGCGCCGCGTTTCTCGGTCACGCCGGGGGAGATACAAGGGCCGCCACCGGCCATTGGCGCGCACACCCGTGCGGTGTTTGAGGAGTGGGGATGCAATCTGGATTGAGCCTGCAAACGCGGATCACACAACTGTTGGGAATTCGCTATCCTATCATTCAGGGCGGTATGCAGTGGGTCGGGCGTGCAGAGCTGGCAGCCGCCGTGTCCAACGCGGGCGGGCTCGGAATTCTGACCGCCCTGACTCAACCCACTCCGGAAGATCTGCGCGCTGAGATCACCCGGTGCCGTGCAATGACACAGCAGCCGTTCGGCGTAAATCTGACGATGTTGCCCGCCGCGCAGCCGCCGCCGTACGCCGAATATCTGCAGGTTACGTTGGATTCGGGTGTACCGGTCCTGGAGACCGCCGGCAACGTACCTGAGGAGTTCATTGCGCGAGCCCGCCAGGCCCATGTGAAGGTGCTTCACAAGTGCACTTCGGTGCGGCATGCGCTCGCCGCCGAGCGCCGTGGCGTTCACGCAATCTCGATTGATTCCTTCGAGTGCGCGGGACATCCCGGCGAGGATGACATCGGTGCGATGGTGTTGATTCCGGCGGCGGCGGCTAAAGTCGGCATTCCGCTGATCGCCTCCGGCGGCATCGGCAGTGGCCGTTCCATGGCCGCTGCGCTGGCGCTCGGCGCCGATGGAGTGAATATGGGTACGCGTTTCTGCGCGACTGTCGAGGCACCCATCCACGACAGCATCAAGCAATTACTCGTGAGCCGTTCGGAGCGGGATACGCAACTGATTTTCCGCACCCTGCGCAATACTGGCCGCGTGCTGCGCAATGCGATCTCGGAGGAAGTGGTTGGCCTCGAGCGCCGTGCGGGTGGCGCCACCTTCGCCGATATCCAACACCTGGTCAGAGGGCAACGGGGGAGGGCGACCCTGGAGAGCGGGGATGTCGAGGCCGGCCTGATCTGGGCGGGCCAGGTGATTGGCCTGATCGAAGACATCCCGACTTGCGAGACTCTGATTCAACGCATCATCACCGAATGCCAGGAGCGCTTGCGCGTCGCGAGCTGCGCGTTCGGCTCCGCGCCTGCGCCTGCACGTGCGGCGCCCTGACGGCGGCACCGCTCATGTTGGATCGAAGCCGGATCGGATTTGAATTCCCGGTGGGCGCGTCCCGGGTCGAGCGCGGTCGTATCAGGCTTTACGCCCAGGCCATCGGCGAGACAGA
Source organism: Gammaproteobacteria bacterium (assembly GCA_034668025.1). Lineage (GTDB taxonomy): Bacteria > Pseudomonadota > Gammaproteobacteria > Steroidobacterales > Steroidobacteraceae > 13-2-20CM-66-19. Next base: position 4,378 of record JAXDQF010000488.1, read on the forward strand.
TCCGCTGTATCGGGATGTTGCCCTCGCCCGTGCGCGGGGTTATCCGGATATTCCCATCCCACCGGGCTACCTGTACTCGCTCGATCTCGAGCGGGAGCCGGCGATCGACTACCTGGGCGCGGTCGGTGCACGCATGGGACATCTGCTGCACGGCGAGCAGACGCTGAGTTTTTTCCGGGACATCTGCGCGGGCACCGAGATTTACTTTCACACACAGATTGCCGACATCTACGACAAGCGTAATGGCACGCTCGAGTTCTTCGTCGTGCACACACGCGTTACGGATTCGGAGCAGGTGTTGGTGGCCGAGTTGCGCGCGACCTTCATCGTGCCGGACGCGAAGTCATGATGAGCCTCTTTCAGGCGGCACCCGGCACAGTCGTCGCGCAACTCGAGCTTCCCCCGATCAGCCGTTTCACGCTCGCATTGTTCTGCGGCGCCTCGGGCGATCACAACCCGGTGCACGTGGATCTGGATTTTGCCCGTGCTGCCGGACACAAAGATGTGTTCGCCCAGGGAATGCTGGTCATGGCTTACCTGGGAAGGTTGCTGCCGCGCCCGGATTCGTCCGTCCGGGTGGAGTCGTTTACCTGTCGTTTTCTAACGGTCACCCAGGTAGGCGATTCATTGCGATGCATGGCCCGCTTAGCCGGTCGCGAGGAGATCGAAGATCGGCTACGGGTCACGCTGGCTCTGGAATCGAGGACCGCGGACGGCGTGTTACGCGCAACTGGAAGGGCGATAGTCATCGCCCGCTGAGGGGCCCCGTGGGGGACGCACGTAGGCGTGCGTAGGGCCGCAGGCTCCTCATCATCAGGAATGCGCCTGCGGCGGCGGCAACACCGCAGACCCACTGCAATGAGTCGCCAACACGCGTTTCATCGTGAAACACCCAATCTGTCAGCACGGCGACCAGGGTCGGCGCAATCGCCAATCCGCTGATCATGACGATGACCGAATAGAGTGCAGCGGTCGTGCCGCGCAGGTTTGCGCTGGACACCTGTTGGAGCGCGGCCGCGGCCAACGCAAGCGGTGCGCTGTTGAAGTAGATCACCGTTCCCGCAAGGAGCAGTGCCTGGGTCAGGGTTGTGCAGAAATGCAGCATGAGACAGCAGGCTGCAATACCCAGCGCGCACACGACAGGCAGGCGGATCTCCGCCGAACTGATGCCGCTGCGTCGCAAGGCGGCTGCGAGAACCGGCCCTGATAGCATTCCGGCGCATCCGGCAATCAAGGTGATCAGGCCCCACTGGGCGCCCACCTGCTGAATAGGGACAGCGAACCGGCGCATCAGGAACCCCGGCATCCACGCCGAGAAGGCATACAGCGGAACGATGATGCAGGCCATGCCCAGGTAGAAATTTCCGAAGAAGCCGCGGTCGTGCCACAGCCGTGCGAATGTTTGTCTCAGGCTCGGCGCTGGGGCCGAATCCGTTTGCCGCCTGCGGGACGGCGGTTCACGGACGAACAGCAACAGTGCGGCAGCGCTCAACAGGCTGGGCACGCTCACCACCATGAACACGAGCTGCCAGGGAGCCGCGTTCGCCAGCCAGGGACTGCTGCTGAGATTCCAATGGGCCGCAGCGCTCAGGATGCTGCCGCCCAGCAACAGCGCAAGACCTCCGCCCACGTACGGCGCCAGAAAAAATACACCGAAGGCGAATGGAAGGTGTCGCTCCTCAAACAGATCCGCGATCAATGACCAACTCGCTGGAGCAATGGCGGCTTCCGCGCCACCCAGTCCGAATCGTGCCGCCAGCAACCCACAATAGCTGCGCACAATTCCCGCCATTGCAGTGCACAGGCTCCATGCGCCTGTCGCGTACGCCAGCACATTGCGCCGGTTTCCCACATCCACCCATCTGCCGAAGACTGGGGAGAACAGCAGGTAGCCGCTCGAGAAGCCCAGTCCCTGTAGCAGGCTGACCTGCACGTCCGTGAGGTTGAATGACTGTTTGATGGGTTGCACCAGCAAGCTCAGCACCTGGCGGTCGATGTAGCCAATGGTGTAGACGGCGGTCAGCAGCCCGAGCACGGCGGCGGCCCGGATTCGCCCGGGGCTGTGTGTCGCGGCGACCACAGTTTGGTGCTCTATGTCCATAATGTGGGATAAAGAATAGCCCCTGGAAAGATTGCAGGGTTCTTTAGAGAGGGCGCAATGTAGTTAAAATACTAGTTAAAACAATGAAATGTCAAAAATTGAGGCCCAGAGAAGCGCGCAGAGGCCGCTTCGCACCTTGACACCAATCGTCCACAATATAGGATACAAAAAGCCAATGAGGGGGCTCAGTCAGTGGTTAAAACAAACGCATTCCTGGTGTCGCGCGCCGTCCGGCTCGCACTGCTTGCCTTGGGCTGCAGCCCGCTGGCAGTCGCACAGACCAATTCAACTTCGGGAGCGGCCGCCCCGACAGCGCCCGCGGAACCTCCAGGTCTGGAGGAAGTGGTGGTCACGGCGCAGAAGCGCGCGGAATCCTCGGTCAATGTGCCCATCTCCATTGTTGCAGTGAGCGGCTCGCGCCTGAACGAAGCGGGGGTACCGGATGTCTCGTCGCTGAGCGCATTGGTTCCCGGATTACGCATGGACTATTCGGGATCGTTTGCTCAGCCGACCATTCGCGGTGTTGGCAGCGCACTGTTGGGACCCGGGTTGTCGGCCAACGTGGCCATCTACGTCGATGGCATCATTCGGCCCAGCGGTCTCACCAATAACATTAACTTTCTCGATGTTGATTCGGTGCAGGTGTTGAAGGGGCCGCAGGGAACTCTGTTCGGCCGGAATGCCACGGGCGGCGCCATCCTCGTCAATAGTGCGACCCCAACCTTTGATCCCACTCTGCAGGGGCGTGTCTCATACGGCCGCTACAACACAGTGGATACCGCACTGGCCGGCAGCACCGGCCTCACCGATACGCTCGCCGCAAGCGTATCGGCGTTCTACCAGCGATCTGACGGATTCGTAACAAACGTACTGACGGACGAGAATGCCGCGACGTACAAGAATTACGGCGTGCGCGCGAAACTGCTCTATAAGCCTTCCGACGTGGCGCAATTCCTCTTTACCTATGAGCACATGCACACGGACGACCTGCGTGCTGTCGCGCTCGGAGACTATCAGGGCTGGGCGGTGGGAGCGCTGCTCGGAGGCCAGGCACCCAGCACGCGCGGTACGGTGGCTTTGGACTTTCCGAGCATTAGTCTGTCGACCTACGATGCAGCGCACCTGAAAAGCACCTTTGATCTGGGATGGGCCACCCTCACGTCCTTCACCGGAGGGCAGTGGGAGAACGATCGCCAGTCCACTGACGATGACGGCTCTTCAGTCCCCGTCGTGGGCGTGGACTGGGTAATCAAGGACCACACGCTTTCGCAGGAATTCAATCTGACCTCGGCGCAGAGCGACTCGCTCAATTGGGTGGGCGGCCTGTATTACTTCAATAACAACTCCGGGTGGCCGGGCCTGAATCTGTCCCTGGGGGGCGCCCCGGCCTTCGTGGCCTTCTCCGGTACGATCAAAACGCAGTCTTACGCGGCTTTCGCCGATGCGACCAAAACGCTCGGCAACGACTGGTACCTGACTCTCGGACTGCGTTACGGCTCCGACCACGTGTATGAGAACGTGTCGTTCGCGGGTGATGTGCCCAAAACTGCCTCGCACGTGTGGAACAATTTGACGCCGCGCGCCGTGCTCAGATACCAGCTCACGCCCGATTCGAACGTCTACGCGAGTTTCACGCGCGGTTATAAATCAGGCGTGTTCAACGTCCCCGGCGACAGCACCACACCGGTCGATCCGGAGAAGATCTCGGCATTCGAAGTCGGCTACAAGGTTTCGCACCACCGGTGGCGTCTGAACAGCTCAGTCTATTATTACGACTACAAGGACCTGCAGATCACCAGCTACAAGGCGACCGGCTCAGTGCTGGTGAATGCCGCGAACTCCAAGATCTACGGTCTGGATCTCGATGGCGAGTTCCAGGTCACGGATGGCCTGTCGGTGACGGCCGCGGCCGGCTACATCCACGGAAGATATGAAGATTTCCCGAATGCGCCGGGGTATACCTGGAATCCTGCCTTGGGGGGCGTGCAGATCGCTCCGACCGATGCCAGCGGATTCCCGATGGAAAGAACCCCCATGTACTCCGGGAACCTGGGCCTGCGCTATGTGCAACCCCTGTTGGCAGGCGAGCTGGCCTGGTCCGCACTATATTCCTACCAGTCGCGCATTTACTTCGATCCCGCGAACGTCAGCCAGCAGGCCGGCTACGGATTGTTGAATGCCCGGGTGCAGTGGAATGCGCCCTCGAACAAATGGGATGTGGCAGTGTACGGCAAGAATATTACCGACAAGGTCTACATCAACCAGGTTCTGCCCAATACGGCTTTCTTCGGCGAGACCTTCGGAGAGCCCGCCACGTTCGGAGTCGAGTTCGGCTTTAAATTCTGAAGGAGCGTCTGTTGATTCAATTCAGCGGGAAAGTCGTCGTCGTCACAGGCGCTGCTCACGGGCAGGGCGCGGCGGAAGTGGCGCTTCTAGCGGAATTGGGCGCCCGCGTGGTGGCGGCAGATATTGACGAGGCAGGCGCTCACGCTGTGATAAAGGGCCTCGACGCGACCGGCGCGCTGGCCCTGAAACTCGATGTCGCGGACGAGGATTCGTGGCGCGCGTTGTGCAAGGCAACCTTGCACGCCTTCGGTCGGATCGATGCGCTGGTCAACAACGCCGGCATTTTCAGGAAGCTCTCGCTGTTGGAGGCGGACCTGTCGCAGGTCCGCGATCTGATTGCAGTGAACCAGATGGGGTGCTATTTCGGCCATCGAACGGTCGGCCGGGTCATGCGCGATTCCAACGGCGGCTCGATAGTGAACGTGGCCTCGGTCGCGGCGTTGGCCCCGGGCGAGCAGTCTTCGGTCTACGGGATGACCAAGGCGGCCGTGGTGAATCTCACGAAGGGCGCGGCCCTGGAGTTTGCGCCGACCATTCGTGTGAACTGTGTGCTGCCGGGAGCCATCGATACCGCGATGCTGAGCCCTGAGAGCCACGGATTCTTTCAAAACATTCCGCTGCAGCGTATCGGCACGCCACGCGAAATGGCGCAAGCGGTGGCCTTCTTCGCCTCCGATGCCAGTGCCTACTGCACGGGCACTACCTTGGTCGTCGATGGCGGGTGGACGTTGCCGCTGACGGCCCGAAGCTTTGCGAAGCTGGCGCAGTAAGATTGCCAGTCGTCGGGCCGGTGGATCGATCTGGGTGAGAAACCAACGTTGCAGGAGTGGCGTGACATGAACGCGGTCAAAACGCGCAATACGGCGCTCGATACCACAGAGCTGCCTTACATTGTGACGGAGATGAACTACGGAACGAAGCTGCCGGGCGTCGACCGGTACCGATATGACACCGTGGAGCGTGCCCGTACCAACCTGGTGTTGGAGACGCGGCCGGTCAGGGTTTACGATGTGACCTCCAGGAGCAGCGGACTGTCCTTTCAGGACAATGGCTTCGAGGTGCAAACGCATCACAGCCAGTTCGCCCAGCTCGCCAATGATGAGTCCGTGGCCCGGGAGGATTTCCTGCTGAAGCTGCGGCATGACTACCAACAGGAGATGGCCGGGTTCATTCGCACCCTGAGCGGCTCCCTGCACGTGTATCCGCAACCGATCGGTTTCTTCGTGCGCCACGGCCGCAAGTCGAAGGTCAAGACGCCCCAACGGCCAGCGGCGCTGCCCCATGTGGATTTCACGCCGGAGACCGCGAATGCCATGGCCCGGATGATCCGGGATGAATGCGCGCCGGGCCTGCAGTTCCGGCATTTCGCGATTTATCAGACGTGGCGGACCGTAGCTGCGCCGCCCCAGGACAACGTGCTGTGTTTCTGCAATCCGGCCACCGCCACCGTCGAGGACTTCAAACTGGTGGAAAGCATCATGGGCCCGGAGGATGTGCCGGGCAACGTCTACAAGATGCAGATGGGACTGTTCAGTCCGTCCCACGAGTGGTTCTATTTTTCGGGACTGACCGCCAGTGATGTGCTCGTATTCCAAGGGTATGACACTCGCCACCCGTGTCCCGTGTTACACACCTCGGTGGAGAATCCGGTGCCGGGAGCTGCGCCGCGCGTCAGCATAGAGTGCCGCCACTACGCGTTCTTTGAATGAAATCCGAGCTTGCCGGGGGTGCCGATTTTGCGCGGATGATCGAAGAGCTCCGCAATCTTCAGGATCGAATTGCAGCAGCCCGCCCGCCCGCGGAGGTGATTGCCGCTACCGCGAGCTCCCTGGCTGAGTTGGCCGCGCGGTTGGCGCCCCATGCGGTGCCGGAAGCGGAACGTATCTGTGGCAGGCGCTGGGATCTCGTGGGCAGAGGGCAAGCCTTCGTGCCTCCCATTGCCATCGATCATTCGGATTCGCAACAGCGGCGCGGCCGGCTGACCTTCAGCCCAACACATCTCGGTGCCGGCGGTGTGGTGCATGGCGGAGTGATCCCGCTCGTGTTTGTCGAGATGCTCGGGCTGTTCGTCAACTCTGCGGATCGGCCGGTCAGCCGCCTGGCCTATCTGAACGTGGATTTCCGTGCGCCGGTGTTGGTTGGATCCGAGACGCACATCGAGGCGCGGCTGTTGAGGACTGAGGGCCGAAAGATCTTCATTGCCGGAGCGCTCAGCGATGGCCAATGCGAGTTGGCGGCGGCCGAAGCGCTGTTTGTAGTGCCGCGGAGTGTCCAGGAGCCTGTCTGACTCATGTTCACCTGCTGCGCTCAAGAGTCAGACAGGCTCCTGCCGCTTTATCTGGGATTGAGATCCGCTTCGTCAACAATGGCGCCGGCAGCATGCAATGCTGATATTTCTTCCGGCGAGTAACCCGCCTCGGTCAGTATCTCGAAGTTGTGCGAGCCGGGCAGGGGAGCCTCACGCCGAACGGTCCCGGGTGTGGCGGAGAATTTGACGGGGATCGGCAGGCGCCGGTACCGGCCACCTTTCGGATGTTCGACGACGGGTAGCTCCTCGAGTAACTCCTGGAGTGAAGTGACGGGCGAGTACGCTACGCGGTGCTCCTTGCACCACTCGATCCACTCGCCGGTGGTTCGGGTCCGCAAGATCTCCGCCATTTTCCCGTACAGGTCAGAGTAATGATCGTTCCGCGTCACGGGCGTCTGCAGTCTCGCGTCAGCACGTGCATCGGCGACGCCACCGGTGGTGAAAAAGTCGATCCAGTTTTCCCGGGTGTACAGAACAATCTGTAAATGACCGTCCTTGGTCGGCAGGGGGGCGCGCAACGGGCTCGCAATGCGCTCATAACCCGGAGGCCCCAGAGGCGGTTCAAACACCGCATCCTTGCCGTGCATGAGGAGGACGAAGGACGCCATCGTGTCCATCATTGGGATCTCGACACTCTGCCCTTCACCGGTCTTGGCACGGTGGTAAAGGGCGGCGAGCACCGAATACACAATGGTGATGCTGCAGATCTGGTCCGCCATCGCAATTGGAGCAATCGAAGGCTTGCCATTTTGTATGTTGAACAGCGCGCCCATGCCGCCGCCCGCCTGAATGACGTCGTCATAGGCAGGATCGTCAGCGCGGCCAGATGCTGCGGACCACCCCTGTGCATGGCAGTAGACGATGTCCGGGCGGCTCTTGCGGACATCTTCATAGGTCACACCGAGCCGGGCGCGCGAGCTCGGGCGCAGATTCGTGATCAGGACATCACAGGTGCTGGCAATTTTGAGGAAAGCGGCATGCCCCTGCGGATTCTTCAGGTCCAGCGCCACATTCCGCTTGTTGCGCAGGACATTCAAGGCAACCCCGCACAACAGAGGATGATTCCCACGCCCGAGAAATCGGACGGGATCGCCACCTGCTGCCTCCACGCAGATCACTTCGGCGCCCAGATCACCGAGAATCTGGGTCGCCCACGGGCCCATGATGACTGATGTCAAATCCAACACCCGGACGCCTGCCAGCGGCCCCGTACTTTGTTCAGTCATTCGGATTTGCGCAACATCAACGGCAGCGTGGTCATCCCCTCAGTCTCTCCGCTGGCCCACTCGATCTCGCCCTCCGGATCCACGCAGTAGGCGCCCAGCACTTTCAGACATTCGTCGAGTGCTACCCGCATCTCGAGCCTTGCCAGGTGAATGCCCATGCAGCCGTGGGGCCCGTTACCGAATCCCAGATGGCGATTGGCTGCTTGCTGATTCAGCGCACGGTCCAGAATGAGCTCATCCGGTTGTTCAAACACCGCGGGGTCTCGATTGGCCGCGCCGTAGCACAACAAAACACGATCACCTTTGCGCAAAGGAGTGGTGCCCATCATCGTGTCCTGCATGGCGGTGCGTGCGACGTAGGTGCCAGGTGATGAAAACCTGACGAATTCATCGACTGCTGAGCGCAGAAGATCCGGATGGCTGCGCAGACGGTCGAAGTCCGCTGGGTGTTCCAGGAGCCAACGCATCGCCGACGCCAGGGCAAAGGTCGTCGTCGTGAAGCCACCGAAGATAAAGATCTTCAGCAACGATGTTTGCTCTTTGAGTCCGAGCGGAGCCGAGGGCAAAGAGGCATGGACAATCGTCGAAATGATGTTCTCAGGATCGTGCGGGGCGGCTTGCCGGGCTTGCAACACCCGTACGAGATATTCGTTCAACTCTTTGGCTGCCGCGATCATCTGCGGGCCGCCGCGACCTTCACCCTCGGCGCCGTCGACGGCGGTATCAACGAGGTGCGCCATCCGATCAACATCTGTTTCGGGAATGCCGAGGATTCTGAGCACGGCAAAGGCTGGAAAGGGGCGGGCGAACTCTTTTACGAAGTCGAGCTTCGGTCGGCCCGCGCACCGATCGAGCAGTCCGGTGGCCAGTGAGCGCAGCAAGGGATCGTGCTTCTGCATGGCCGCATTCGTTACGAAGGGCGCGAACAGGGAGCGATATTCGGTGTGGTAGGGCGGATCGCTCTCAACAGGAAGCAGACGGCCTCCGGCGCTCAGATCCGGAATCGCTATGCCGTTTGCCGCCGAGGAAAACAGTCTGGCATCCCGGGAAGCCGCCGCGACGTCCGCGTGTTTTGTGAGGATATAGAAACCGCCAAAATTATCGCTGCGCGGCAGTTGTGATTGAGCACGCATCTGGGACCACACGGGTTCGATGTGCTTCCGATGCTCCTTCGCAGTGATGTCGAACGTGGAGAATGCGTATGGGCAGCCATCCGGTTTATTCATGCGTTGTCCCCTCTCTCAGCAGCGCATCGTCAAGATCATCCTATATAGTGGAATATGCTTGTCAAGCGCCGGGATGCCTCGGAACAGCTTAATATGCAGTAAACGTGGGCTGTCTGTGTCTACTTGGCAGCAAGGGGAGAGTCTCAGGCCGCGAGAATATTTCCACATTATGGGATAGTTTATGGTGTCAAACCCGGGGCGTGAGAGGATCCGGATATGCACGAACAGTCAGACGCACCGGCCACGTCGAGTGGCGAATTGCGGTACCCGTTTCGAGCGCTACCTGAGCCGGGCCAGATGATCGAAGTGGCGCCGGGCGTGCGCTGGCAGCGGATGCCCCTGCCTTTTTCTCTGAACCACATCAATCTGTGGGCGATTGAGGATGGCGACGGCTGGGCTCTGGTCGACACCGGTCTGCAAACGTCTCAGACCGCCGCCACGTGGGAAACGATACTCGCGGGACCGATGGGCGGACGGCCGGTCGAGCGTGTGATGTGTACACACATGCATCCAGACCATGTCGGTATGGCAGGTTGGTTGACTCGAAGATTCGACTGCCCCTTTTGGATGACCCGTCTGGAGTATGTAACGTGCAGGATGCTGGTTGCCGACACGGGCCGGGAGGCGCCCCCGGACGCTGTCCGCTTCTACAAGGCCGCGGGCTGGAGTGCCGCCGATCTGGAACACTACAAAGCCCGATTCGGGGGATTTGGCAAGATGGTCTATGCGTTGCCCGACAGCTATCATCGGGTTTCGGACGGCGACGAATTTTTCATTGGCCCGCACCGCTGGCGGGCCGTGGTCGGCCGCGGCCACTCGCCCGAGCACTTGTGCCTGTTTTGCCCGCAACTGCGAGTGTTGATTTCAGGCGACCAGGTCTTGCCGAAAATTACTTCCAACGTCTCGGTATTTCCTACCGAGCCGGCCGCCGATCCGTTGCGCGACTGGCTCGAATCCCTGGCCGGCATACGCGCGGCGGTGCCGGACGATGTTTGTGTACTTCCGGCCCACAACGAGCCTTTTTACGGGCTGCACGCGCGGATCGATCAACTCATCAACGGACACGAACTCTCGCTGTGCCGCTTGCGTGAGGCGCTCGCCGAGCCGAAGACCGCCAGCGATGTGTTCAATGTACTCTTTCGTCGGCCGATCAGCGAGGCCACTCTGCAGATGGCTACCGGAGAGAGCGTGGCGCATCTGAACTGTCTGATCCACCGCGGACTGGCGGAAGTCACGATGGACGACGCCGGCGTGAGTTGGTATCGCGCGATCTGATCC
>JAXDQF010000489.1:0-2730 GCA_034668025.1 Gammaproteobacteria bacterium
GATCGGCTGCGCTGTACAGGGAATTTCCGAAGGCCTGCTGAAGCTTGCGGGCGGGATCGCCTCCAGTCTCACTCACGGACTCATTCACGAGAATCATTCACCCAGGGCGTGCCTTCGATTTACCCGAGCATGCTAGCATCGCGGCGGCACTCACGAGCTTTCCCATGCACAGCCGAATTCCCACGCTCATTGTCGCAATCCTGTTTTTCGCCGCTGCCGGCGGGGCTGAGGCCGCGCACTCGCCGCCGATTCTGCTGCGTGACGTGCGCGTGATCGACGGAAATGGGGGACAACCCCTCGAGCACGCTGACATCCTCATCACCCGTGCCCGGATCACCGCAGTTGCAGCCCAGATCGATGCCAAGCAGCTCCCGCACAACACCACCATTGTGAAATTGAGCGGTAAGACGGTCCTGCCCGGACTCATCTCGAACCATTCCCACCTCGGTTTCGTCAAGGGAATCACCTCGTCGGGCAATAACGTCACCCGGGCCAACATTCTGCGTCAGTTGAGGCAGTACACAGCCTACGGAGTGACCACCGTCACGTCCCTGGGTTTCAACCTCAAACCCTTCTACGATCTCCAACCCCAAGCGCATAGCGGCGCAACACGCACCGCCGACTTCTTCGGCGCCGACCGGGGCTTCGGCACGCCCAACGGAGTACCACCCGCATCCATGGGCCTTCTTGATACACAGGTGTATAGGCCACAGACACCTGAGGAAGCACGCGCCGAGGTACGTGAAACCGCACAACGCCATCCGGATCTCATCAAGATCTGGGTGGATGACGCGCGCCATACCTTCCCCGCCAAGATGAACCCTGAAGTTTACAAGGCGATCATCGACGAAGCACATGCCAACGGCCTGCGCGTCGCTGCCCATGTCTTCTATCTCGAAGATGCCAAGGTTCTGGTCGGCGACAGTGTCGACATCCTGGCGCATGGCGTTCGCGATACCACGGTGGATCCCGACTTCGTGAAGTCAATCAAGGGGCGTGGTGCGTGGTACGTCCCAACACTCGACCTCGACGAGTCGTTCTATATTTTTGCCGAGCATCCTGAGTGGTTGCAGCAACCGTTCTTCCGCCGCGCACTGCAGCCTTCTGTGGCTGCACAGTTGAACGATCCCGCCTGGCGAGCCAAGGTTCTGGGCGACACCAAAGCGCTTGCAGCCCAGAAGCAGGCCCTCGCAACCAACATGAAGAACGTGAAGACGCTGTTCGACGCGGGCGTGAACGTCGGGTTCGGGACAGATTCAGGAGCGACACCGCTGCGCATTGCGGGCTTCGCCGAACACCGCGAGCTGAAGCTCCTGACAGATGCCGGGCTGACACCTCTACAGGCAATCCAGACCGCGACAAAGAATGCAGCCGCGCTGCTTCACCTGGATGACCGCGGCGTCATTGCTCCAGGCAAGCTCGCCGATCTGCTGATTGTCGACGGCGACCCGTCCAAGGACATCACGGCCGTGGACAACATCGATTCAGTCTGGCGCCGCGGCAGGAAGGTGGCGGACAACCGCTGGTTCAAGCCTCGCAAGGCGGCACAAATCAAGTCCCCTCAGCCGCCGCCCCCGCCTCCCGAATCCGCTCCGCCGCCGAAATAACCCGATAAAACCCATCCAGCAACGGCATTGGCACCCCGGCCGCTGCGCCCTTGCGCAAGGCATAGCCCAACGTCTCGTGCACCTCGAGCGGCCGCCCCGCCAACAAATCCTGCAACGCCGACATGCGATGCTGGGGTGACCGCGATTCAAACACCCGGCCTCGCTTCACAACCTCTGCAACCGCCTCAGCTTCAGTCCCGCGGCACAGGGTAGCGGCGGGCATGTTCGCCTCATCTGTCAGCTCAATTCCGAGTGCGGCCGCCAATCGGCCCATCTCGCGCGTCACCCTCACGAGCACCAGTGCGGCGTCCTCATCAACCATGTAGCGCCACGTCACCGAGCGGGTGATCACCGACAACGCAAACATACCCACCCAAGTCACATACTTCGACCACTCCAGGCTCAGGATGTCCGGCACAGCCATTGCACGGACTCCTGAGGAATCGATCGTCGCTGCGACGTCCTGAGCCCGTTGACTCAGCGCGCCGGACAATTCGCCCAGCAGAATATTGACATTGCGGGTGAACAGCACCCGACCGTCGGCCAACATCTCGCCGCTGGTATCCGCCAGCGAGCCGAGCACCCGGTCCGCCGTGAAGACCGACGCCAGCAGGTCGTTCTTCATCGTTCCATTTTGGACGGAGAAGGCGATACTAATGTCTACATGGCGCAATCTTGCGAGGGCAGCCTCCGTTCCCGGTGTCTTGGTAGCGACGATCAAGACATCTGCACTGCGCAAAGACGCCGGATCGGTCAAAACAGTCACCGGAATCGAGAACTCAGCGACGCCTGTCAGGGTCAGACCGTGGGTCGAGATGAAGTCAGCGCGACGCCCGCGGGCCAGCATGGCCACGGAGTGCCCGGCCCGAGCCAGGTGCGCGCCGATGATGGAGCCGAGCGCGCCCGGCCCCAGAATAGCTATCTCGTATTGCCGAGAGGAGGCAAATTGCCGATTCGAGGCAGATTGCCGCGGCGGAGGGTTTACACTCATGGCGCGAGTCTACCTGTCTGCCGGCGAGGATCGAGCCCTTGATCATGAAGAACCGCGCTGACGAAGTCCGGGTCGTCGATTTCACGGCCACGCGAGTTGCTACGCTCGAGCATCGCGGCGATCCCGCGGGAC
>JAXDQF010000490.1:0-4416 GCA_034668025.1 Gammaproteobacteria bacterium
GACCGCTCGAAACGAGCGATTTTCTGCGCCCGCGGCGGGTACGGCACCATGAGGCTTCTGCCGAAGCTGCCGGATCGGCGCGCGGAGGCCGTGATGGGCACGGCTGGCCAACCCGTGACAGCCCAACCCCTGATCGGCTTCTCTGACATCACCGCCCTTCACCAGTGGCGCCAATGCCAGGGGTTCGTCAGCATCCACGGACCCGTGCTGACCCAGTTAGGTCGCTTGAGCCACGCAACCAGCGAGCGATTGTTCTCGCTGCTGGAATCCGACGCACCGGCCAAGCCACTGCACGGAACAACAGCGTTCGTGGAAGGCGTGGCCGAGGGACCGCTGCTGGGTGGGAACCTCTCGGTGTTCACACGACTGCTGGGCACACCCTTCATGCCTGAGCTCGAAGGCGGGATCCTGCTCCTGGAGGATGTTGGCGAGCGCCCCTACCGGCTGGACCGCATGTGGATGCATCTCGAGCTGGCGGGCGTATTCCGAAAGGTGCGTGGAATCGTCCTGGGATCCTTCACACACTGTGAAGAGCGGGACGCGAGCTACAGCAGTCAGGATGTGCTGCGGGAACTCGCCGTCGCGACCGGTCTACCTTGCGCAGCAGGGTTTCCGATAGGCCACGGCGATGTGAACGAGCCAGTGCCGTTGGGCGTCCGTGTCCGTCTGGACGCCACAACAGCACAGCTCACTTTCCTGGAGTCGGCAGTCTCAGAACAGTGAGCCCTTGTCGCCGACCATAGCTTTGCGGACGAGTGGGATCGGAGGCCCGCCGTACGAAAGGAAGGCGTCGTGGAATGCCTTCCAATCCTTAATCGGATTCGCCTTTGCATCGCCCGACGTCTTCTGCGCGACCCAATCGGCGCGCAGCTTACGGATCATCAGCTTACCCAGCGTGTAGTTGAGATAAGCGGGGTCATACGTACCGCGAGCCGCCTGCTGCCGCGCGTTGCCCGGGTCTGCATAGGCACTCTCGAGAAACATCTTCTCGGACTGTGCGACCGTCATCCCATGCGTATGCAGTCCAATCGAAGACAGGAATCGGACATCCCGAAGCAACGCATCCTTGAGCTGCCCGATGTGGATCTCCGCACTGCCGTTGCCATATCCCTCCTCCCACATCATCTCTTCGCAGTAGTGCGCCCACCCTTCTGCATAGGCGTAGCCCACCCATAGGGCCGCGATCTTGGACGGATTGCGGTTCGCATGCAGGAACTGCAGGAAGTGTCCGGGCCAGACTTCATGTGCACTCGTGAAAGTCAGCGTCGCGATCCCCGGAATGTAGGCCTCTCGCTCCTTCAAGCTCCATTTCGCATCTGGCGGTGAGATGTTGTAAACCGAGGCCACGCCCTTCTCGTACGGGCCTGGGACATTGATGTATGCGAAATTCCCTCGCATATACGGGGGCGCTTCAGCGACGAGGGCCTCCTCGGTTCCCGGGATCGTGACAATGTCCTTTTCCACGAGGAACGCCTTGAGGTCTTTCAAGAGCGACCGAGCGCCGTCCACCGCGCCACCCTTGGGTTTGTTCGCGCTCATCTTGTCGATACAGGCGCGAAGGGTGCCCTTGGGTAGAAACTCTTCGCAGGCGGCTTTCAGTGCCGCCGTGTTTCGCTGCAGGTCGGCGCGGCCAATGGCTTCGACGTCGGCGATTGACACATCGACACGCTCAGTTTGCTTCAACATGGCGGCATACACGGTCTCGCCCAACGCAAAGGAGTCTGTCCCCTTCTTGCGTTCGGACACCAACCACGTCTTCAGATCCTCCATTGCCTTCGCAGCAGCCGAATTCGCTTCGGCCAGGTCCTTCTGCGCCTGCTCGTCCTTGATGGACGCAAACACCTTCGGCACCTCGTTGCGGAAGAACTCGGCAAAGCCGCCGAAACCCGCGATGCCGCGATCAATCAGGGGTTTGGCCAGGGGCGTCTGCAGGTTCGCCTCGATCTGCCCGGTGATCTTCGGAATGGCGCGCGCGTAGCCGATGTAGCCGGCGAGTCGCTTCTCCAGCGGCGCGTAATTCCGACTCAGGTACAGCTCGGGATCCAGATTGTTGATGTACCAGGCGGGGTTCTTGAACGGCGCCTTGGCCTGGTCCAGCCAGAACAGCTCGCTGTCCATAACACTCAACAGGTAGTCACGCTCGAAACGCTGTGCCGGCTCCAGCGGCTCCGCGCTGATGCCCTCGGCCTGCGTGCGCAGCGCCTTCAGGCGATCAATCTCAGCCTGAAAGCCAGCCGCGCTCCAATCGGCCATCTGGCCATCGAATTCGTGACGTCCGGACTGCGCGGCGAAAAACGGGTGACTCTTGAAGTAGCTCTCAATGAACGAAGCCGCGAAATCGTTCCAGGCCGCGCGCGCCGTGGCTGACGGATCCGGCGGGGGCGGGACATTCACCGGCGGCGGCTCCTGCCTGGAGCAGCCTGCAGCGGCGAACAAGGTAACGGCCAGGAGGGCGGCCACAACGCCGCGGGTGCGGCTGTTCCTTAGAGTCATGATCACCTCGATGAGGGTTATTTATTCGAAGACGGGCGAAACGTCGGGATACAGTTGGATCAACACTTCCTGCGCGCTCGCAGTGACGAGCGGCAGCAGCGCCGCCGCTGTCACCAACTGGCTGTTCGGCGAGGTCCCTGCCCACACTGCATCCAGGCCGGCTTTGCGGCGCCCCAACGCCTGTTGAACCGCTTCCTGCCAATGTGCCGGCGCGACTCCTGATACAAACTCACCCCGTCCGCGCCCAAAGTGAGCAACGGCAAGGTATCTCATCAACGCGGCGGCGACACGGGCGAACAGAAACTCGCGCGACCAGCGGACCGTTCCCGTGTTCGCGCCGCGGGCCAGGTTGTAGGCTTTCGCAAGTCCTCGCGCGCCAAATGCTCCCAGTACTCCGCCGATCAACGCGCCGGCGCCGAAAGTCAGACCGCCCGCCCCCAGATCCGCGGCGAGCCCGCCCAGCGCGCCGGATACCAAACCGCCCAAGACGCTGGCCTTGTCGGCATCGGCCGGCCGATCAATGGCGAATTCCCGGCCCATGCGCTTCAACACTTCGTCCGTGGCGCGGCCCGTGAGTCCATGCAACTGCACCAGCTTCGCGGTGGTGGACCGGATTTGAGAATCCAACCGCCCGGCGAGATCAGTCTGGGCCCGCTCGAGCCCGGGGTCGCTGCTCTCCACACCCGTGGCCATTGCGCCGATCCAGGCGCGCGCTTTGCCCTGGATGTCCCGCTCCTCCACCCGCTCCGCATCCACAGCGGCGGCGGCGATCTGGTCCGCGAGGGCCTGCATGGAATCCCGAAACACGGCGAGGTTGCGCTCCCGCCAGGATTCCCGCAGCCGCGCAAACACCGGCTGCTTGCGCTGCGTCAACAGGCGCTGGACCTGGGCCAACAAGGTGCCCTCCTGCACCCAACAGCGCGCGAAGGCATCGAATGGCAGAACCGTCTCGATCCATTTGTACTGCGCAATGTGCGCCTGCCACTGGGCCACATCCGCCTGCGACTGTGCGGCGTCGCGCGGCGGACCGAGCTGATTCAACAGCAGGATCACCGGTTTGCCTATCCAACCCAGAATGCGAATTTCAGCGTCAACATAACCTGCCGAGGACGGCTGCTCACCCGCATTCACCACGTACAGAACGACGTCGCTCATTTCCCGCGCGTTGTGCATAGCCTGTTGACTGCACCAGAACGGGCGGTCCGCAAACCGGTCCCAGACACGCGAGAGGAACCAGCCAACCGGCTTCTCATTCTGTTGCAATCGCTTCAACACCCGGGTGCTGTCGCCGAATCCCGGGGTGTCCCACAGGATCAGCGAGTCGCCGAGGGTTGACTCGATCAACACATGGCTCTCTGCAACTTCGGTTACGTGAGCCCGGTCACCGACCTCGCCGATATCTTTGCGCAGCAGCGTGCGCGCGAGCGTGGTCTTGCCGACGTTGGTATGGGAGAGGAGGCTGATGTTGATTTTGCCCGCCTCGGGGGCAGGGGTTGCCGGGGCGGGGGCGCGGGTCGCAGCGTCGCGGGTGGGACCGTCGACAGCGCTCATGCAGGGCCACCCGCCGCGCCGGAGTTGGCACCAGCGCGTGTCTTCATGCGCGTTCGCTCGCGGTCCAGAGAGCTGAGCGCGCTTCATCGCGGGCATTGATCTCCGACGGGGCACCCGGTTTGATCTGAATCAGGTCGGCAAAGACCGCGCGCAGACCGTACCCGGATACGAATTCGCGCCACAATTTGCGGCGCTCCTGCAAACGCTGCTCCAGGACGGAGTCGCCCCGCATGCGCGCCGCGTAAGGGCCTTCATCGATCACAATCAACAGCGGCGCTGAAGTTGCATTCTTTACGAGCCAGTCGCGCCATGCGGTGAGAAACGCGCCGTGATTTTCAACTTCCGGAGTGGACGCGAGCGTCATCAGGATTA